>NZ_JBMDJM010000008.1:0-196771 GCF_057809195.1 Acidovorax sp. FG42
GGCGGTTGGGCAGGCCCGTGAGGGCGTCGTAGAAGGCCAGGCGTTCGATTTCTTGTTCGGCCAGCTTGCGGTCGGTGATGTCCATGGTGAACCCATGCGACACCACCGAGCCATCCGCCTCGCGGTGCGGAATGGCATTGGTCATGTGCCAGCGCACGCTGCCGTCCGGCATGCGCACGCGGTACTCGCACTGCCAGGGCACCAGCTTGCGCACCGACATGATGGCCGAACGCTGCACCAATGGCAGATCTTCGGGCACCACGCGGTGCATGAGCACGCCATGGTTGGCCGTGACCTCGTGCGGCTCCACGCCCATGAATTCGCGCACGGCATCGCTGATGTACTGCACGCTGGTGCCGCCGTCGGAATGCAGCCGGTATTCGTAGATGAAGCCGGGAATGCGGCTGGCAATGCGCTGGATGAACAACAGCTGCTCACGCAACTGCTCTGCAGCGCGGTGCTCGTCTGTCACGTCCTGAACCACGCCCATGACCACCTGCACGCCGTCACGCGGCAGCGTACGTTGCACGCGCGAGCGCATCCAGCGCACTTCGCCATCCGGCCGCCGCCAGCGGTACTCCACGTCCAGCCCGGACCCACGCTCGCGAATCTTGTCGAACACGTGGCGGTCTTCCGGCAGGATGCCGCTCACCGCGCGCTCGGGGTCCACCCATTCCTGCTGCTCAAACCCGGCGATGTCGCACAGGCCCGGCGACCAGAGCAGCACCGTTTCGCCCGGGTCTTCAATGCGCCGCCAGTGGCCGGTGCGCGCCAGACTCTCCATGGTGTTGAACACATCGGTCTGTTCGCGCAACTCGCGCCGCACTTCTTCCAGCGCGCGTTCGGACGCGGCCAGCGACACCCGCAGATTCTCGGCCTCCGAGGCATCGCGCACCGTGACCACGATGCAGTCGTTCGTCACCCGGCGGGCCGACAGGTCCCAGGCCAGCAACAGCCGGCCGGGCTCGCGCACCACCTGGCGGCATTCCAGCGGTGCACCCACGCGCACCACGCCGAGCAACCGGTCCATCAAGGGTGTGTTGGCCAGCAGGTCGAACACCTCGGATGCGTCCACGCCAGGGTGCCGCACCGCGCCCAGCCCCGGCATGCGCCGGGCCGCGGCGTTGGCGGCCAGCAGCAGCAGTCGGCCGTCCTGCAGACGGAACTCCATGAGTGCCACTGGCACTGCATCCACCAGCGCTTGCAGGCGCGCCTGCGCCATGGGCTCGATGAGGCCGTCCCCGGCAGGGGCGAGGAGGTCGGTCAGCAGTTCGGACGAGATCACGGTCGCTCTGAAGCCTCTGAATCCTGGGGTTGAAACACCAATGCGCAAACGGAGGATGGCTCCGTTCAAGGTCAAGCTGCCAGCATACAGCCAAGAGTATGTCAAAACGTAACATCTTGGCAGAACGCAGTGGAATTCACCAAGGGGAAACCCGATGACCGAACTGCTACAGTCCACGCCTCATTCCTGCCACCCCCTGCATGTCCGACACGCTCGAACACCACACGCCCATGATGCAGCAGTACCTGGCCCTCAAGGCCGGGTACCCCGAGACGCTGCTGTTCTATCGCATGGGCGACTTCTACGAAGTCTTCTGGCAAGACGCCGAAAAGGCAGCGCGCCTGCTCGACATCACACTCACGCAGCGCGGCCAGTCGGGCGGCCAGCCGGTGGTGATGGCCGGTGTGCCCTTCCACGCGCTCGAGAACTACCTGGCGCGCCTGATCAAGATGGGCGAGTCGGTGGCGATTGCCGAGCAGGTGGGCGAGGTGGGCGCGAGCAAGGGCCCGGTGGAGCGCAAGGTGGTGCGCGTGGTCACGCCCGGCACGCTGACCGACACCGAGCTGCTGTCCGACAAATCCGAATCGCTGCTGATGGCCGTACACCAGGCGCCCCGCGCGCGGTGCGGCCTGGCCTGGCTGAGCGTGACGCAGGGCCGCGTGTTCCTGGCCGAATGCGCGCTGGACGAACTGGGCGCCTGGCTGGCGCGCGTGGCGCCCAGCGAGCTGATCTACAGCGCGGGCGTGACCGAACGCTTTGAGCAACAACTGCAGGTGCTGCGCCAAGGCGGCGCCTTCACCTGCCCGATGAGCCTGCGGCCCGACTGGCAGTTTGACAGCGCCCTGGGCGAGCGCAAGCTGCTCGCAAACCTGGGCGCGGCCAGCCTGCAGGCGTGGGGTGCGCAAGACCTGGGCGAGGCCCACGCCGCCGCCGCCGGGCTGCTGACCTATGCCGAACACACGCAGGGCCGCACACTGACCCACGTGCACAGCGTGCAGGTGCAGCGCAACGACGACCTCATCGACTTGCCCGCCACTACGCGCCGCAATCTGGAGTTGGTGAAGACCCTGCGTGGCGACGATGCGCCCACGCTGTTCTCGCTGCTGGACACCTGCATGACGGGCATGGGCAGCCGCCTGCTCAAGACCTGGCTGCTGGAACCCCGCCGCGACCGCGCCGAGGCACGCCAGCGCCTGTCGGCCACCACCGCCTTGCGGGGCGCAGGCGGCGCAGGCGGCGGTGCGGGCCCCTGGTCCACACTGCGCAGCGAACTCAAGGGCGTGAGCGATGTGGAGCGCATCACCGCGCGCATCGCGCTGCGTCAGGTGCGCCCGCGCGAGCTGGTCGCGCTGGGCAAGACGCTACAAAAAGCAGAGCTTCTTGCGCTGAATGGACGGGCGCCAGAGCCCTTTTTGATGCAAATTTTCAGCCATCTGCAGCCGCCCGAGGGTTGCATGGCCCTGCTGCAGGCCGCGATTGCCGAAGAGCCCGCCGCCCTGGTGCGCGACGGCGGCGTGATCGCCAACGGCTTTGACACCGAGCTGGACGAGCTGCGCGCCATCCAGACCAATTGCGACGCCTTCTTGCTCGACCTGGAAGTCCGCGAGAAAGCCCGCACCGGCATCCCCAACCTGCGCGTGCAGTTCAACAAGGTGCACGGCTTCTACATCGAGGTCACCAGCAGCCATGTCGAGAAGGTGCCCGATGACTACCGCCGCCGCCAGACGCTGAAAAACGCCGAGCGCTTCATCACGCCCGAACTCAAGGCGTTTGAAGATAAGGCCCTGTCGGCCAACGAGCGCGCCCTCGCCCGCGAGAAATGGCTGTACGAGCAGATCCTGGACCAGCTGCAGCCCCACATACCGCAGCTGACCCGCCTGGCGCAGGCGCTGGCCACGCTCGATGTGCTGTGCACGCTTGCTGAGCGATCCCTCACCCTCAACTGGTGCGCACCCCAGTTCGTGCCCGAGCCCTGCATCGAGATCGAAGGCGGTCGCCACCCCGTAGTCGAAGCCCGCCTGGCCGAGACATCGAGCGGCAGCTTCATCGCCAACCACACGCGGCTCAACGCCAACACGCGCATGCAGGTCATCACCGGCCCCAACATGGGCGGTAAATCGACCTACATGCGGCAGGTGGCGCTGATCGTGCTGCTAGCCAGCATGGGCAGCCACGTGCCCGCCGCGAGCTGCCGCCTGGGGCCCATCGACGCGATCCACACCCGCATTGGCGCGGCCGACGACCTGGCCAACGCGCAGTCCACCTTCATGCTGGAGATGACCGAGGCCGCGCAAATATTGCACGCCGCCACGCCCCACAGCCTGGTGCTGATGGACGAGATCGGCCGAGGCACCAGCACGTTCGACGGCTTGGCGCTGGCCAGCGGCATTGCCACGCACCTGCACGACAAAACCCGCGCCTTCACGCTGTTTGCCACGCACTATTTCGAGCTGACCGAACTACCCGCCAAGGCGCGCCACGCGATCAACATGCATGTGAGCGCCACAGAGAGCGGCGCAGACATCGTCTTCCTGCACGAGATCCAGCCCGGCCCGGCCAGCCGCAGCTACGGGATTCAGGTGGCCAAGCTGGCGGGCATGCCCTCGCCCGTGCTGCACCACGCCCGCCATGCGCTGGCGGCGCTCGAAGAACGCGCGGGTGAGGACGAGTTGCAGGTGGACCTTTTTGCCGCGCCCGAGGTGCCCGAGAGCGCGGGCGCCAGCCCGGTGGAAGCCGCGCTGGCAGGCATCAACCCCGACGCGATGAGCCCCCGTGAAGCGCTGGATGCGCTGTACCAGCTCAAGAAGATGCTGGGCTGACCCAAGGACGCCCCGCCGGGACAGCCTCGGGGGGCATACAAGCAGTTGGTTTCACAAATCCTGCACCACGCCCGCGAACTGCCCCAGCATAAAAGTGATGAACGGCGGCACACACTGCACGTGCCCGGCCGTAGGTAGTGCGCGGCATTCAGTCAAGCTCACCAGATCTCCAGCGCCCCTTTGCTGCATGGCACGCAGGGTGCTGACCGAACTCGCATATGGCACAGTGCGGTCATCGCGGCCGTGGTAGAGGCGCACAGGCACGTTGGGTTTCCAGTCGTGGACGCTGCTCACGTCGGCAACATAACCGGTGTCGTCCGCCAGGTACCGATCGATGAAGCGGGTGTCGTAAACCACGTCAGCATCACCAGGAATCAGGGCACGCAGCAGCAGGCGCCTTACCTCGCGCTGCACACTCCCTCCCAGGTAGCGCAGAAAGCCCGGATTAATCAGCGCGCCCAGCACGGGCTGCTCTTGCCGAACCAAGTCCACCAAGCCGTCCATGGTGGTCTGCACGTTGTAAGGCCCCGCACCGGGCACCACCATGCGTAGCTGCTGCAGGTGGGGTGAACCGCTCTCCTGCATGGCGCGGTGCGCGGCCATCGTTACGTAGCCCCCCTCCGAATATCCGGTCAGAAAAAGCTGTCCGTTGTCAGCCACATTGGCATTGCCGCGCCAGGTGCGGGCAGCGGTCAAAAAATCCAGCGTAGCAGCGGCGGACGGCGCCGACAGCAGGTACGGATGCTGCGTGCCTTTGGAACTTCCAAACCCCACATAGTCAGGTGCCAGCACGATGTAGCCGAGCGATGCCAGCACCACAGCCACCTCGGACGCCACTGCGTTGTTGCTGGGGGCTTCGGCGTCGCGAAATATGGTGCCGTGCTGGTAGCTCAGCAGCGGGCTTTTAGCGCCCGCCGGCTTCTGCGGCACGCTGACCATGCCGGACGCGCGCACCTCCCGGCCATCGGCATCGGTAGTCAAATAGTCCAGCCGGTACGAAGTGACTGCATAGCGCGGTACCACGTCTTGTGCCAGAGACTCTTTGGCGGCCAGCGCTGCACTGATGTCAGTCACGGGAACTGTACTCAGCAATGCTGCCGACTCAAGTCGCCCGGCGCGTTCGGTCACAGGGGGAGACACGGGAGGATTAGGGCCACCTCCGATGTTGTCGCTGCCACCACCACAGCCCACCAGTGCAGCCGTCAGGGCGAAGGTCGGAGCACAACGCATTCCATAGGAAATCAAGGTGTTCAACACGGTATGTCCTCTGGGAAGGAAGTAGAGCGCTGGATCATAGGCGCGACCTGTATCTGCTTCCTAAGCAGGAGGAGCCCCCACCGTCGTGCGGCGCATTGACCACGACAACCCAGTAGACGCTACGAGCGCCTCGTTCCGGTGTTTCTGAAGCCTCTGTGTTGCCTGGCCGCCTGGCGGGGCGCGAGGCCTCGGATTCGCGGGCGACTAAACTCGCGGGTTCTCTCCCTCCAACGAACCCCATTGCTCCATGACGTACTGCGTCGCCATCAAACTCAACGCCGGGCTGGTTTTCCTGTCCGATTCCCGCACCAATGCCGGGCTGGACCAGATCAGCTCGTTCCGCAAGATGATGGTCTATGAGAAGACGGGCGACCGCTTCATGGTGCTGCTGTCGGCGGGCAACCTGTCCATCTCGCAGTCGGTGCGCGAGATCCTGCAGACCGAGCAGATCAAGGACAGCGAATCGGGCGAGGCCATCACGATCTGGAACGCCAAGAGCATGTTTGATGCCGCCCGCGTGCTGGGCGCTGCCGTGCGCCACGTGCACGAGCGCGACGGCGCCGCCCTCAAGCGCTCGGGTGTGGACTTCAACGTGTCCCTGGTATTTGGCGGCCAGATCAAGGGCGAGGGCATGCGCCTGTTCCAGGTCTACTCGGCGGGCAACTTCATCGAGGCCACATCCGAGACGCCGTACTTCCAGGTGGGCGAATCCAAATACGGCAAGCCCGTGCTCGACCGCGTGCTGACGCCTGAAACCCCGCTGGACGAGGCCGCCAAGTGCGCGCTGGTGTCGATGGACAGCACGCTCAAGTCCAACCTGTCTGTGGGCCTGCCCCTGGACTTGGTGGTGTACGAGGCCGACCGCTTTGCCACCGACAAGGTGATCTGCATTGACGAGAACAACCCCTACTTCCGCATGCTGCACGACAGCTGGGGCCAGAAGCTGCGCCAGGTGTTCGACAGCATCGAAGACCCGGCCTGGAGCGGGGGCGCCACCGAGGTGCCGATCATGGTCACCCCCTCGCGCAGCAAGCCGCTCAAGAAGATCACCAACCACACCGACCGGCTGATCTGACGCCCTCCTGCGGGCCTGCGCGCCCGCAGCATCCCGGCCGCACACGCCTTTGCCGGTCGGCCCCGCTGCCCTGCCACCACCTCCATGCTGCCCATCGTTTTCTCGCACGCCAACAGTTTTCCGGCCAGCACCTACCGCGTGCTGTTCCAGCACCTCAAGACCCGGGGGTTTGAAGTCAGCGCGGTCGAGCGCTATGGCCACGACCCCAAGTACCCGGTGACCAGCAACTGGCCCCACCTGGTGCAGCAACTGGCCGACTTTGCCGGCCCCGAGGTGCAGCGCCTGGGCCAGCGGGTGTTCCTGGTGGGCCATTCGCTGGGCGGATTCCTCAGCGTGATGGCGGCAGCGCGCCACCCCGAGCTGGTGCGCGGCGTGCTGCTGATCGACTCGCCGCTCATTGGCGGCTGGAAGGCCAACGTGGTGGGCGTGGCCAAGCGGACCCAGGTGGTGGGCTCGATATCGCCAGGCCGCGTCAGCCGCCAGCGCCGCTTCAGCTGGGCCAGCAACGAAGAAGCGCTGGAGCACTTCCGAAAGAAAAAGGCGTTTGCCCGCTGGCACCCCGAGGTGTTGCACGATTACATCACCCATGGCCTGCAGGACCAGGACGGCAAACGCGTGCTGGGCTTCGACCGCGCGGTGGAAACGGCCATCTACAACACCCTGCCCCACAACCTGGGCCGGCTGCTGAGCAAGCACCCGCTGCAGTGCCCGGCCGCCTTCATCGGCGGGCGCGACTCGGAAGAGATGAAGCAGGTCGGGATGGCCATGACGCTGCGTGTGACCGAGGGCCGCACCATGATGCTGGACGGCAGCCACCTGTTCCCCATGGAGCAGCCAATGGCCACAGCGGCCGCCATCGAGGCGGCCCTGCTCAACCTGGCCGCGCTCACTCCCCAGCAGCGCTGAGCCGCTACCGAGGACCTGTTCAAAGAGGCCCCGGCAAGGGTCGCCGGGTTCTGCTTACCACCAAATTCAGACGTTGGGGGGCGAATAAGCAGCCGCCAGAGCCCCTGGATCAGGGGAAACAGGGGACACAGACCACGCACCAATCCCCTACACTGGCGAAATTGTTACAGCGTGATACACCCGACATGTCTGCACCGCCATCGACGGCCGGGCGCTTACCCGCGCTCAGCTTTGCGCTTCTTGCCGCTTTTGTCATCGCCACAGCCGTTCGCACCCACAACGACACCACCATCGCCATCGTCATCGCCTCGGTGCTGATGTTTGCCTGCTGCTGGGCCAGCGCCGCCCACCTGCTGGGCGCCCGCGCAGCGCTGCAGTTTGTGTTGATTGCGGTCACGCTGGGCTGGTTTGCGGAACAGATGGGCTCCAGCCGGGGCTGGTTTTTCGGGCACTACACCTACACCGACGTGCTAGGCCCCCGCTTGCTGGATGTGCCACTGGTGATCCCGATGATGTGGTTTGCGCTGACGTATGCGGGCTATGTGATCAGCAACCTCATCGTCTGGCAATCGGCGGTGGACGGAGCACCCGGCCTGGGAAATGCCGCCATGCTGTCATTTCTGGCGGCCATGATCGTGACTGCGTTCGACCTGGGCGCAGACCCCTACTTTGTGTACACCCTGAAGGCGTGGATCATGGCCAAGACCGATGGCGCCTGGTTTGGAGAAACCGTGCAGGGCTTTTTTGGCTGGGTGTTTGTGGCTTTTGTGATCGTCTTCGGCTTTCGCATGTCGGTGCGCCAGCGCCCGCCGCAGCCCGCCAGCCCCTTCCTGCGGCGCCATGCGATGGTGCCGCTATCTATCTACGCGGCGGGCATGGTGTTCCAGATGATTCTGGGCAACCCGGTGGAGATCCGGACCATCGCCGCTTTCGCCATGGGGATTCCGCTGCTGTGCGCGCTGGCGGGCTTCCAACGCTGGCGCGCTCCGGGTAAGGTCGCCCCATGACCGGAACCCACCCCAGCCCCCACCTGCCAGCCGCTGACCTGGCCCCCATGCAGCACCACGCCGATCCGCTGGCCGATGAGACCATCGCCAAGATCCTGGGGCCGTGGCCCCCCGGCGACGTGGCCGCCGACGCCCCGCAGTGGGCGCACATCAACACGGTCAACCTGCTGTTCAGCCAGTGGGCCGACAACGCCACGTTGACCCATTGGCAAGCAACAGAAGGCCCGGTGCAGGTGGGAGAAGGTGACAAGGCCGCCAAAGGCTATGTGACTGCCGAGATGGCCGAGGCACTGAACCACTACGTGCAGGCGGCGCAGGTGCTCCCCCCCTGGGCTGATGCCCGCAAGATCGAGCGCGCTGAAAAACTCTTCATGGACCACGGTGCGCTGTCGTGCATCCTGCTGTTCTGCGCCAGCCTGCCCGAGTGTTATGTGGTGCCGGACCTGTCGAGCGTGCTGCACACCACCGGCCAGCTGGAGCAGAACACCGAATACCGCATCCGCTCCACCGCCGCCATGATCTTCCCGGTGATGCTGCATGGCGGCCTCAGCCAACGCGGCGCCGGCGTGGCGCAGGTGCTCAAGGTGCGGCTGATCCACGCGACGGTGCGCAATCTCATCCTGCACGGCAGCCCCGAACATGCCATGGCGCAATGGCAGGCGGGTGGAGACGGCCTGGTCGTGCCTGGCGTCGCCCCCGCTGGCGGCGGTCGGTCCATGATGTACCAGACGCTCTATGCACGCGGCTGGAACCTCGCCGCCAAAGGCCTCCCTTGCAACCAGGAAGAGCTGGCCTACACGCTGCTGACCTTCGGCTACGTGTTCCTGCGCAGCCTGCGCCGGCTGGGTCTCGGGCTGCCCGCCCACGACGAGGAGGCCTACCTGCATTCCTGGAACGTAGTGGGCCACGTGCTGGGCATTGACCGCTCCCTGATGGTGGAGACCATGGCACAGGGCGATGCACTGATGGCGCTCATGCAGGTGCGCGGCCGCGCCGAGCCGGTCACTCCCGACCCGCGCCCGGCGTTGGGCCAGGCACTGATGCAGACCATGGCCAACGCGCTGCCCTGGCGCATCGTCAAACCCTTCCCGCAGCTCATGACCCGCTACCTGTGCGGGCGCGAGACCGCCGAGGACCTGGGGCTGAACCAGCCTGTACCCTGGCTGTCGACCCTGCTGTTCTGGGGTGTGCTCCTGCTGGCACGTTTGATCGATACCGTGGTCGGCATGCTGCTGCCGCGTTTTTCGATCGTGCGCATGCTGACCCGGGCCCTGGGTTACCACTTCATGAGTCGGGTGCTGATGAGCCAGACGCGCCCACTGCAACTGCCCACCGAGCTGCTCAACCAGGTGGACACCGTGGTGCACAGCTGGAGCGACGACCCCAACGCCCCCGGATGGCTCAACCGCATCGAGGACCGGCTGACCACCTCCGGCAGCTGGAGTCGCGGCCTCGCCAGCAAGGCCCAGTCCACACAAGCAGGTGCAGCAGGCCAGGCACCTCAAGCCACCACGCCATAGCGCCATCACCCATGCCTCCCGCGTTGCGCAACCTCCCGATGCTGGCCCGCCTTTGGCGTGCGGGTTGCGGCGTGGCGAGCATGGTGCTGTGCCTGCTGGTGCTCACCGCGTTGCCCGGGCAAGTGCAGGCAGGCGAGCCCTTGGTGCTCACGCACGACAGGCCGGAGGTGGACGCCTGGGAAGCCATCACTCTCCAGGCCGACCCCACCTACCAGCTCTCGGTCGAGGACATGTTGAACCGCCTGGGCGATTTCAAACCGCCGGCGCGCCCTGGCAACTCGCTGGGAGTGCACAAGGCGGCCATGTGGCTGCACATTCCCGTCGTTGCGCGCGAGGCGCAGCGCACGTCCTGGGTTGTCAACCTCGGCTACAGCTCGCTGAGGGCCGACCTGTATCTGGCCCAGGGAGGCAAGGTGCTGCAGCAGGCCCGCGCACGCCAATCCGATCCAGCGCAGCTGGCAGGCCGAACGCCCGCCATGGCCTTCGAACTGCAGCCCGGACAACAGTACGACCTGCTGGTACGCGTGCAGGCCACGGGTCCGCTGATTCTGCCCATCACGGTCAGCGAAATGCCCGTTCACCTGCGCCACGCCTTGGGTGAGCAGATCCTTCAAGGGCTCCTCAACGGACTGGCTTTTTGTCTGCTTGCGTACAGCCTGATCCAGTGGGTCACGCAGCGTGACCGCATGTTCGGCTTTTATGCACTGGTCGTGCTGGGCAGTGCGGGCTTTTCGCTGCAGTTCTTTGGTATTGGCCCGCAGTATCTGTGGCCCAACAACCCTTGGATGGACCGGTACTCCGGCCCAGCAGCCGGGCTGATGGCGCTGACCGGGTCGTTCCTCTTTCTCGGCCACACACTGGCTGGAGACAACCCCAACAGCCGGTATGCGCGCACCATGCGGGTGGGTGCAGGCATCACGGCAGCGGCCTGCATTGCCTTGGTGCTGGGCTGGTTGACTGTGCCGTTTGCGATTGCGTTCATGAGTCTTGCGGGCGCACTGCCCTCGTTCATCAGCCTTCCAGCAGCTCTGGCGCGCGTGCGGCAGAAAGACCCCATTGGCGCCACCTTGCTGGTGGCCTGGATCGCCTTTGGCATCGCTGCCGGTGTGATGGTGTGCCTGGTGCAGGGCTGGGTATCTGCCAACTTCTGGACACTGCACTCGTTCCAGATCGGCGCCACCCTGGACATGCTGCTGTTCTTCCGCGTGCTGGGCCTGCGCGCCCGGGCGGCCCAGATTCAGGCCCAGGAGGCCATGCGCGAGCGCGATCTGATGCAGTCGCTGGCCAACACCGATCCGCTCACCGGACTGAGCAACCGGCGCGGCCTCCAGCACGCGTTGCACTCCGCGCTGGCCCACTGCTCACCCCAGCGGCTGGTTGCGGTCTACCTGATGGACCTGGATGGGTTCAAGCCGATCAACGACGCGCACGGCCATGATGTGGGGGACGACCTGCTGGTGGCCGTGGGCCACCGCCTCCAAGCCAATGTGCGGCACCAGACAGACCTGGTCGCACGGCTGGGCGGGGACGAGTTCATCATCATGGCCCGCGACTTGGCCACGCCCGAGCAGGCCGAGGACTTGGGCCGCTCACTGCTGCGGGCGTTTGAGCACCCGTTCACGCTGAGCAATTTGCGTATCCAGGTTGGCCTGACCATCGGATACGCGCTCGCGCCACTGGACAGCGACGATCCGCAGGGCCTTCTGCGGTATGCAGATGCCGCGATGTACGCAGGCAAACAACGGGGCAAGCACTCGGTGCAGCGCATCCCCGCCACGGCAGCACTGGCATGACGACGATGCATTGCAACGCCCTGCCCCCTGGTCGGCCCACACTCCCACGCCCTCTGCTGTGGCTGCTGTTACTGGCAATCTGGCACGTGCTGGCCCTGCCCACCACCGCGCGGGCCGCAGCCCCCGGCCCGCTCGTGCTGCCCGCCGACTCCCGCCCGGTCAACGTCTGGTCCGTAGCCACCCTACTGGCCGACCCTTCACAGCAATGGGGCGTGCAGGACGCGCTGGCACGTTTGCCCGAGTTTGCAGAGCCCCCGAGCCGTGGCGGCAGCCTGGGTGTGCGCAAGGAGGCCATTTGGCTGCGGGTGCCGCTGATGTCGCGCGTGGCGTCGGGCAATGAATGGATCGTGAACATCGACTTTGCGGTGCTCAATGAAGTTGATATCTACCTCACCAAGCAAGGCCAGCTGATTCAGCACGCGGCGCTGGGCAATTTGCGGCCTTACTCCGAGCGCCCGCTGCGCGGCCGCACCCCGGCGATGACGCTGGACCTGGCGGCGGACACGCCCTATGAGCTGCTGATCCGCGTACAGACTTCGGGCGCAATGATCCTGCCCATCACCCTGAGCAAGGCACCTTATCTGGTGCACCGGTCTCTGCGCGAGCAGATGTTCCAGGGCGTGCTGGCCGGGCTGGCCCTGTGCCTGGTGGTCTACAGCTTTACCCAATGGGCCAGCCAGCGCGAAAAGCTGTTCCTCTACTACTGCATGCTGGTGGTGGGCAGTGCCGGGTTCTCGCTGCAGTTCTTCGGTGTGGGGACCCAATTCCTGTGGAGCGACCAGCTATGGATCGAGGTCCACGCCGCAGGGGCGGCAGGGCTGCTGGCCATTGCGGGCTCTTTCCTCTTCATGGGCCATGCGCTCATGGGCCACATGCCCCACAGCCGGTTCCTGCGGGTGATGCAGGCGGGCGCAGTGCTAAGCCTCGTGCTGCTCGCGGCCTTCCTGGTTGACCTGATCAACACCCGGACCACCACCGCCATCATCAGCGTGTTGGGCCCCCTGCCCTCGCTCATCAGCCTGCCTATTGCCGTAGCGCGTGCACGTCGGGGGGACTCCGTCAGCACCACGTTGCTCGCGGCCTGGGTCGCGTACTTCACGGCAGCAGTGACCATGGTGTGTCTGGTGCAAGGCCTGCTGCCCGTCAACTTCTGGACGCTGCACTCCTTCCAGCTCGGGGCGGCTGCCGACATGCTGCTGTTCCTGCGGGTGCTGGGCCAGCGCTCTGCCGCCTTGCGCCACGCGGCAGCCGAGGCGCTGCGCGAGCGCGACACCATGCGATCACTCGCCTACACCGACTCGCTGACAGGACTGTGCAACCGGCGCGGCATGCAAATGGCGCTGCAGTCGGCGCTGGCACAGGCCAAATCCCAACGCATGGTGGCCCTCTACCTGATGGACCTGGATGGGTTCAAACCGGTTAACGACACGTATGGCCACGATGTGGGCGATGACCTGCTGGTGGCCGTGGGCCACCGGCTGCAGGCCAATGTACGGCAGCACACCGACCTGGTAGCCCGCCTGGGCGGCGACGAATTCATCGTCATGGCACGAGAGCTGGCAACGCCTGAGCAAGCCCATGAATTGGGGCGTGCCTTGCTGCATGCGTTTGAACAGCCATTCCGGCTGGGCCACCTGTCCATTCAGGTGGGTCTCACCATCGGCTACGCACTCGCACCGCTGGATAGCGACGATGCACAGCATCTGGTCCGACTGGCGGATGCAGCCATGTATGCAGGCAAGGAGAACGGCAAGCACTGCATACGCCGCAATCCTGGCGAACTGGCGCTGAGCTCATGACCTGCACGCGTTTGATTGGCTTCAACATGTACTGCACGGCTCTTAAGAGCTGGTGGCGCACGGCGTGCCTGATCGTGGCGCTTTGCCTGCTGCAGGGATCATTCCCGACCCATGCACGGGCTACCGCCCTTGAACTGCGGGATGACCTGCTCTCCATCGAGGCCTGGCCTGAAGTCACCGTGCTGCCAGACCCCTCCGGCACCTTGCTCGTGAATGATGTTCTTGCGGAATTGGCCCGCTTTCAAACCCCACCCGGCACCAGCGGCACCCTGGGCGTGCGGGCGGAACCGGTGTGGGTGCGCATCCCGGTCACCGTGCCGGTGGCATCCAATGGCCTGTGGGTGCTGGATATCGACTATCCCGTGCTGCAGCGCATCGAGGTGTACCTGGCTACAGACGGTCACGTCACCCAGCAGGCCACGCTGGGCAGCCTGCAGCCCTACACACAGCGCCCGCTGCGCAGCCGCACGCACGCCCTGCCATTGACCATGCTGCCAGGGCATGCCTACGACCTACTGCTGCGTGTGGAAACCCGGGGTGCCATGGTGCTCCCTATCACTCTGAACAAACCCACCACCTGGCACAGCAAGGCACTGAACGAGCAAATGCTGCAAGGCATTCTCACAGGGCTGGCGCTGTGCCTGCTGATCTACAGCCTGGCGCAGTGGCTCAATCTGCGCGACATACTGTTCATCCAGTACGCACTGCTCATCACGGGCAGCCTGTTGTTTTCTCTGCACCTGTTTGGCCTGGGCACCCAATACCTGTGGCGCGATATGCCCTGGGTGGAGCTGCATGCCGCCAGCCTGGCCGCGCTCACGGCCACGTGCGGCTCCTTCCTTTTCATCAGCCAGGCCCTGGCCGGTGACCGGCCCCGCAGCAGGCTGCTTCGCAGCATGCGGGGCGGCGCTGTGCTGTGCGTGGTGCTGGCCGCGCTGTATGCCCTCGACCTGCTCAGCACCCGCGCGGTCGCGGGCATCGTCAGCATCCTGGGGCTGGTGCCTGCGCTCATGGGAATCCCGGGGGCTGTGCGCCGCGCACGGCTGGGAGACCCGGTCGGATCCACCCTGCTGCTCGCTTGGCTGGTGTACTTTCTGGCGACTGCCACGGTCATCGGCGTGATCCAGGGCTGGGTGCCGGTGAACTTCTGGACCTTGCACTCCTTCCAGTTTGGCGCCACGCTGGACATGCTGCTGTTCATGCGCGTGCTGGGCCTGCGCACCAAGGCCCTTCGCCTGGAGGCACTGGACGCCAACCGCGAGCGCGACGTGATGCGCTCGCTGGCCCACACCGACCCGCTCACCGGCCTGCCCAACCGGCGCGGGCTCAACATCTCGCTCGCGTCCGCGCTTTCGCGTTGCAGTGCCGAAAAAATGCTCGCGGTGTACGTGATGGACCTGGACGGTTTCAAGCCCGTCAACGACCAGCACGGCCACGACGTGGGCGACGAACTGCTCGTGGCCGTGACACGGCGCCTGCAGGGCCATGTGCGCCAGAGCGACCTGGTGGCGCGCCTGGGCGGGGACGAGTTCGTGGTGATGGCCGGACAGTTGCAGAGCCTGCAACAGGCACAGGAGCTGGGGCACAAGCTGCTGGACGCGTTCCGGTCGCCGTTTTCGCTGAACAACGTGCAGGTGGAGATTGGTCTGACCATTGGGTACGCCATCGCACCACACGACAGCACCGACGCGATTGGCCTGCTCAAACTGGCCGACGCCGCCATGTACAGCGGCAAACAGGGCGGCAAGTTCTGCCTGCGGCGCAACACGGGCGACCTCGCACTGTCCTCTACCTGACGGCCCTGCCCCACAGGCACGGATGCAGGCCGACAACATGCGCCTGCCATTTCCCTCTGGTCAAAGCGATCCGGCTCCGGTACACCCGGGGCTTCGCAACTTCCTGAAGGATCGCTCGCCATGGCCCATCGCAAAAGTTCGGCCCGCCTCGCCAAAGACGCACGCGTCGCGCACTTTTTATCTTTGGCGGCAAGACAGCCGGCATTGAGCGCGGCGCAGGCCAGCGCACCGGTGCTCACGTGGGAGGCGGTGGCCGCGCTGGAGGCGCGGATCGTCGGGCGCATCGTGCTGCCCTCCAGCCCTGATTACAACGCAGCGCGGCAGGAGTCAAACCCGGCCTTCCAGTCGTACCCGGAGATCATCGTCTTTTGCGCCTGCGAAAACGATGTGCTGGAGTGCCTGGCCGTGGCCCGCACCTACGGCGTGTGGGTGGCCGTGCGTTGTGGCGGACACAGCACGGCCGGCTACTCGGTCAACAGCGGCATGGTGGTGGACCTGAGCGACCTGCAGGGCGTGGTGCTGGACCCTGCGCGCGAACGCGTGCACGTGCTGCCCGGCACCGACTTCGATCACTTCAACGGCGCCATGAACCACACGGGCTGGCATGTGCCCACGGGCGCCTGTGGCAGCGTTTGCGTAGGGGGTTTTGTGCAAGGCGGCGGTTACGGCTACACCTCGCGCGCGTTCGGCATCCAGAGCGATCTGGTGGACTCCTTCCGTGTGGCGCTGGCCAACGGCACCATCGTCACCGCCAGCGCGCAGGAGCACCCCGACCTCTACTGGGCCCTGCGTGGCGGCACGGGCGGAAACTTTGGCGTGGTGCTGCAGGTGACCTACCGCATGCAGCGGCTGGACCAGGTGTGGGCCTGGGCCATCAGCTGGGACGCCGTGCACGCGACCCAGGTACTCACGCTGATGCAGGCAGGCTACATGAAGACCGGTGCGCCCGACGCCTTGGGCTACATGATGAACCTGGGCTTCCAGAACGGTGTGCCCGTGTACATGGTGCAGGGCATGTTCTGCGGCAGCCGCGAGGACGGGCTGGCAGCCATTGCACCGCTGATGGCCATCCCCAGCGCGCAGCTGCTGGTGGACAAGACCGGCACCTACCCCGACATGAACGTGTGGCTGGAAGACCACCCCTACACCCTGCCCGACAACCTGCCGGACGGCATCGCCGAAACCAAGGCCAGCGGATACATCAATACCCGGCTCTCGCCCGCCGACTGGCAGCGCATCATCGACTACTTCAAGACCTCGCCCAACCCCTGGTCGCTGGCTTACCTGGAGCCCTACGGCGGCGCCATCAACCGCTACCCGGTGGGCGACAGCGCCTTTGTGCATCGCAATGTGGACGCTGACCTGGTGGTGGATGTGTTCTGGCGCAACCCGGCGGAGCGCGCCCAGATGGAAGCCTGGCTCGACGGCTTCATGCAGCTGGTGCGGCCATTCCTGAACGGCCACGTGTACCAGAACTATCCGGATGCGCGGCTGACCGACTTTGCCTCGGCCTATTGGGGCCCCGCCTACCCGCAGCTTCAGCGGATCAAGGCGGCCTACGACCCTGGCAACTTCTTCCACTTCCAGCAAAGCATTCGGCTGCCGTAACGCGCCAATGCGGTGATGCGGTGAGTTGATGCACCTGCCCCGAGGGGGCACGCTAAGAGGCCCGGTAGATCAGGACGTCTGCGCGTAATGCAGGCGGCCCTTGCCTGCCCGCTTGGCTGCGTACATGGCCTGGTCGGCGCGGTTCATCAGCGCGTCGATGTCTCCCTCCAGCGGGGGGTACACCGCCACACCAATGCTGGCGCCAATGCGCAGCTCGCGTCCGTCCACCTTCATGCCCTGCTGCAGGGCGTCGATGATGCGGTGGCCGATGGTATCTGTGACCTCACGCGTCACCTCGCGGTCCAGCATCACCAGAAACTCGTCGCCCCCGAGCCGCGCCATCGTGTCGCCTGCACGCACCGTGCTGGCAATGCGCTGGGCCACGATGCGCAGCACCTCATCGCCCGCGCGGTGGCCTTCGGCGTCGTTCACGTGCTTGAACCCGTCGAGGTCAATGAACAACAGCGCCACCGAGCCGTCTGTGTGCCGCGCATGCAGCAGCGACTGCTCCAGCCGCCCCTGGAAAGCAGCGCGGTTGAGCAACCCGGTCAGCGAGTCGTGGTTGGCCAGGTAGTGCTGCTGCCGCGCGATCTGGATCTTGGCGGACACATCCTGCACCAGCGCCATGATCGAGGTCACCTGGCCGTCCGCGTCGGTCAGGGCAGAGTTGAACCACTCACAGTGCACCTCGGTGCCATCGCTGCGAACAAAACAGGTCTCTGCTCTGTTCTGCGACTCCTGGCCGGACTGCAGCCGCTGCAGCGCCTGCTGCAGGCTGTCGTCCATCGATGCGGGGGCCAGCAGGTCCGTCAGCAGCCGCCCCTCCAGCCCCGCCACATGCAGCCAGCCCAGCAGTTGCACCGCACGCTGCGAGCAATGCAGCAGCTGCAGCTGGTGGTCCATCTCCACCACGGCCAGGGGGCTGTTCTCCATGTGGGACGACAGGCGCTGGTTGGCAGCGCGCAGCGCATTCATGGTGACCTGCAGCTCGTGCACGTCCAGCGCCGTGGTGATGAAACCGTCGATCGCGCCTTGCGGGTTGTGCCAGGGCGTCAGGCAGATGGTGCGCCACTCGTCAAAGCCATAGGGCGTTCGCAGCATGCGCTGGTACTGCACCCGCTCGCCGCTGAGCACCCGGTTCACAAAGGGCATGAAACGGGCGCAATCCTGCTCGCCATACACCTCCACCAGCGTCTTGCCGACCAGTTCCTCCGGCACGGTGCCGAACCAGCGCGCGTATTCGTCGTTCACATAGATCATCGACAGGCTGCGGTCGATCACGGCCATGGTGGCGCCCGCGCTGCGGGTGATCACATCCAGCAGGTCTGCCTTGGACCACACCTTCTGGCGGGCGGTCTCCGGGTGCGTGGACAACTCAGGCGCTTCTGGCGTCATGCGGCAATACCCCAGTGGGGGAGAGGATCAGCGAAGAGGCGGCCTCACACACCGTGAACGGGTGATGGCACAGGGTGCGGCCGCCTGGGCGTAACTGTCTGTGAGCGGCAGCTTAGCACTTTCGCCAGCCGCTCCCTCTCCCAGCCAACCCTTGCCGCCGGGGACGGCCTAGCGGCAGCAGCGGTAAGCCAGCCCCACCGAAACCGAGTAACCCACCGGCTGCACGGTCAGCGGACTGCGGCGCGCATCGCCCTGCAGCTGCGACACCCGGGCCGCGCCCAGCACCACCCAGTGACGGTTGAGCGCCGTCATCACCTCCACCCCGGCATCGACGCTGTAAAGCCCACCACGTGGCTCGAACGCGGGCAAGGGGCTGTTGCTGCCCGCAGGCACCCCGAAATGGCCTCGCAGGTAGGTGCGGTCCCCAAAGCTCGCGCCCGCCCCGAAGCTGACCTTGGTCTGCTCCGTCACGGGCCAGGTGTAGCCAATGCTGGTGGACCACTGCGCGCCACCGTCACGGCCCAGGATGTCTTGCGAGACCCCGGCGCCCACGGCCCAGCGGTCGGTGATGGCATAGCCCGCGCTGATCCGCGCCCGCAGGGTGGACCGCACCGACGGCAGCCCCACCAGAATGGGCGCATCCGACCCATCGCGGCCCTTGTCGATGCGCAAGGCTGCGCTCAGGCTAAAGCGGTCGCTCTGCGCCAGCGTGGCGCTGGCGCCGGACTCGCGGGGCCCCAGGCCATGGCCCATGAAGGCGCTACCGCGCGAGGTGCTCAGGCGAAACCGGCCGTACTCGATGGCCCAGGCGGGACGCAGGCTGTTCTTGCGGCCGTCGCCACCCGCATAGTCGGGGCTGCTGCCCACGATGGCGCCAATCGCGTAGTTGAATTTGGGAGCAGCGGCCTGCTGGCTCTCTGCCTTGTCGGACACAGCGGTGTCCGTGCCGGGAGTCTCCGGCAAGCCCTGAGCGCCCACCCAGGGGCTGACACACAAGCCCGCGAGCACCATCGCCCGCAAGGAAATCAAGGAAGCGGAGACTCGACCGGTAGTGAAACGCATGGCCCGATTATCAGTCGGCCCACTGCACCCAGCCCGTCCACGCGGTCACCAGAACAATGACACCGAACACGATGCGGTAATAGGCAAACGGCACAAAACTGTGGCTGCTGATGTAGCGCAATAACCAGCGCACACACAACCAGGCGCTGAGGAAGGAGAACACCAGCCCCGTGGCAAACAGCGGAATGTCAGCCGCCGACAGCAGCGCGCGCTCTTTGTACAGGCTGTACACCCCCGCCCCGATCAGCGTGGGAATGGCCAGGAAGAACGAAAAATCGGTGGCCGCCTGGCGCGACAGGCCCAGCAGCATGCCGCCGATGATGGTGGCCCCGCTGCGGCTCGTGCCCGGAATCATCGCCAGGCACTGCACCAGCCCGACCTTGATCGCATCGAGCGGCGTCATCGCATCCACGCTATGGATGCGGGTGGCCGAGGGCGGCCGCCGCTCGGCCCACAGGATGATGAAGCCACCGATGATGAAAGTGCTGGCCACCACCACGGGCGTGAACAGGTGCGCCTTGATGGCCTTGCCAAACAGCAGCCCCAGCACCACGGCGGGCACGAAGGCGATGAACACGTTGAGCGCAAACCGCTGCGCCTGGCGCTCGGTGGGCAGGGCCACCAGCGTGGAGCGGATCTTGGCCCAGTACACCAGGATCACCGCAAAAATGGCCCCCGTCTGGATGGCAATGTCGAACACCTTGGCCTTGGCATCGTCAAACCCCAGCAGCGACCCGGCCAGAATCAGGTGCCCGGTGGAAGAGATGGGCAAAAACTCCGTCAACCCCTCGACCACCCCCATGATGGCGGCCTTGACCAGCAATACAACGTCCACGCGCACTCCTTGCAAATAGGAGCGGGATTATCCGCCGGGCGTGCTGGCGCAACGGGCGGCGGGGCCCTTCTGTCACCTGTGCGGGCCGCTTTCAGCGCAAAAACGGCCCGCAACTCACGCCACGCCCGTGCATTTCACGGCCCGAAGGCTGCATTTCGTCGCAAGGCACTGGCTGCCTCTGGGGGCTCCCGGCACAGTCCACCCCATCGAACCCGCCAGGAGCCCCCGCCATGCAAATCACACCCGTCATCGCCATCCACATGGCCGCCGCCCTGGCGGCCGTTGCCATCGGCCCCATTGCCCTCTGGGCCCGCCAAGGCGCCACGCAGCGCCCCCGTATTCACCGCGCGGCCGGCTACGCCTGGGTGACCCTGATGGTCGCCACAGCCGTATCGGCCCTCTTCATTTCCGGCGGCGGCGGGCCCCGCCTGGGCAGCTTTGGGCTCATTCACCTGCTGATCCCGGTGACGCTGGGGATGCTGGTCATGGCCTTTGTCTATCTGGCCCGCCGCAACGTCGTGGGCCACCGCAAGATGATGCAGCGCACCTACATCGGCGCCTGCGTGGTCGCCGGAGTGTTCACGTTGCTGCCAGGGCGTTTTCTGGGCCACACGGTCTGGTCCGCACTCGGACTGATCTGACCCCCCTCCCCTCCCTTCATTGTTTACAGGACGACCACCATGCTGCTCAACCTTCTTGTCCAACAACCCCAGATGCTGGGTCGCATCATCGAAAACACGCCCTACTGGGTCTGGGCCCTGCTGGCCGGGCTGCTCTGGCTGGGCGGCAGCCAGCTGCTGGCCCGCAACGTGAGCCTGGTGCGGGCCATGGTCATGCCAGTGGCGATGACCGGCCTGTCGGTGTACGGCATCGCCTCGGCCTTTGGCGCCGCAGGCCAGGCCCTGCTGCCGGTGGGCGCCTGGCTGGCCGCCGGCGTGCTGATTGCCGGCGTGGCGCTGTGGCTGCAACCAGCGGCGCCCCAGGGCACGCTGTACGAAAGCAAGTCGCGCTGCTTCTACATTCCGGGAAGCGCCATGCCGCTGGCCCTGATCCTGGGCATCTTCCTCACCAAATATCTCGTGGGGGTGGAACTGGCACTGCAACCCGCGCTGGCCCGTGACAGCGGCTTTGCGCTGCAGATCGCCGCGCTGTATGGCGTGTTCAACGGCCTGTTTGCGGCCCGCGCGCTGCGGCTGTGGAAGCTGGTGCAACGCAGCGCCCCCCTGGCCACGTCACCCGCCACCGCCTGATCTCTCACAAACATCCCTCTGCACAGGAGCATCCCATGCGCAACCACACTCTCACGACCGACCCCATCGAACGCCTGGCCCGCCGCCGCGCTGGGGCCAAAATGGGCTGGTACATCCATGCCAGCGTGTACCTGCTCGTCAACCTGCTGCTGGTTGCCTTGTCGGTGGGCAGCGGGCGGTACTGGGCGGTGTTCCCTGCGCTGGGCTGGGGCATTGGCCTGGCCATCCACGGCGTGATGGTGTTCTTTCTGGCGGGCGGCAGCAACCTGCACGAGCGCATGGTGCAGGCAGAACGTGACCGCCTGGCCGCTGCACAAAACACCCGCTGATCGGCCAATAATGACTCCTTCCAGCCCAAACACGGCCATGACGAAAACCTGGATGGCCTGGTGCCTTGCCTTGCTGGCCGCAGCAGTCATCACGGCGAGCCCTGCCCATGCGGGCGTGGGCCTCGCAGAGTTGCCCGGACAGCAGGGCGACGGCCCCGTCACGGTGTTCTACCCCGCACAAGAGGCCGACCAGCCCGTGCAGCGCGGCCCCTTTGCGCTGCAGCTGGCCTGGCAGGGCACACCCGTGCCGGGTAACGGCCGGCTGGTGGTGGTGTCGCACGGCTCGGGCGGCAGCCCCTGGGTGCACACCGACCTGGCCCGTGCGCTGGTGCAGGCCGGGTTTGTGGTGGCCCTGCCCGAGCATGCGGGCGACAACTACAAAGACCACTCCACCCCGGGCCCGGAGAGCTGGAAGCGCCGCCCCGCCGAGGTCTCCCGCGCCGTGGACGCCGTGGCGCAGGATGCGCGCCTGGCGCCGCTGCTGGCGCTGGACAAGGTGGGCGTGTTCGGCGGCTCGGCCGGGGGCCACACCGCCCTGGTGTTTGCCGGGGGGCAATGGTCGCCTGCCCGCTTCAAGCAGCACTGCGAGGCCCATCTGGCGGAGGATTTTTCGTCCTGCGTCGGCTTCACCACCCGCCTGCACGGCAACTGGCTGGACGGCATCAAGAAGGCCGTGGCCATCACCATCATCCGCCACCGGTTTGGCGACGAGACGCTGTATGCACACACCGACCCGCGCGTGGCGGCCACAGTGGCCGTGGTGCCGTTTGCAGCCGACTTCGACATGGGCAGTCTGGCCAACCCGCGCATCGCGCTAGGGCTCATCACTGCGGGCAAGGACGTGAACCAGATCCCCCGCTTTCACAGCAGTGCCGTGCTGGCCGCGTGCCAGGACCGTTGCACGCACATTGCCGACCTGCAGGACGGCAGCCACGGCATCATGCTGTCACCCATGCCACCGCTGGAGCGCATGAACGACCTGACCCGCGCGCTGCTGGGCGACCCGCCCGGCTTTGACCGCAGCGTGCTGCCGCAGGTGGACGCAAGCACCGTGGCCTTTTTTGCCAAGCACCTGCAGCCGCTGCAGACGGTGACGCCGGTGACCCTTTTGCAACGCCCATGACTGTGCCCCTGCTGGTGCGTTGCCGTGTCCGCCATGCCGCCTAGAATGCAAAGGCCCACGCCCATGACACCCGAAGAGCTCGACCAACTCGCCCGTCGCCGCGCCCATGCCAAGCTGGGCTGGTACCTGCATGCGATGGCCTTCGTGCTGGTCAACGCCCTCATCTTTGCCATGTCGCGCTATGCGTTTGGCACACGCCCGTGGTCGGTGTACCCGCTGCTGGGCTGGGGGCTGGGGCTGGTGCTGCATGGGGTGTCGGTGTTTCTGCTGGGCTCCGGCAGCAGCCTGCGCGAGCGCATGGTGCAGCGCGAGCGCGAGGCCCTGCAGCGCCGCCAAGACCGGCCATGAAGCTGCGCCACGAGTTCAACGGGGTCAGCAAGCTGCGGCACTACCTGCAGGTGGTGGCCTTCACCCTGGTGGTGGCCACCATCCAGTGCACCTTCATGCCCGACAAGCCCTACGGGCCACCGGTGGTGTATTCGGTGCTGATCGGCACCTTCACCTGGGCCATCATCGACTTGGGGCGGGAGTTGATACCGTCCGCCGCCGAAACCGGCTGGCCGCACGGCTGGCAGGGCATTGCGCTGGTCATGGTAGGCATCGTCGTGGGCTACCTGGCCGGCACCTTGCTGGCGGACACGCTGTGCGTGCACTACTTTCACTTCTACCCGGCGGGCTCCTTGATCTCGGGCGCTGACCAGCGCACGTCCATTCTGATCACGGCCATTGCGGGGCTGGTGGGCACGTTCTACTTCTACGCGGTCAACAAGTCGGCGTACCTGGAAGGCAAGATGGCCGAGGCGCGCATGCACGCCAGCGAATCGCGCCTGAAGCTGCTGGAGACCCAGCTGGAACCCCACATGCTGTTCAACACCCTGGCCAACCTGCGCGTGCTCATCGGCACCGACCCGGCCCGGGCGCAGCACATGCTGGACCGCATGATTGCCTACCTGCGCGCCACGCTCAGCGCATCGCGCAGCACCCAACACCCGCTGGCGCTGGAGTTTGAGCGCCTGCGTGACTACCTGGAGCTGATGGCCGTACGCATGGGGCCGCGCCTGGCCTACACCCTGGACCTGCCCGATGCCCTGCGCGATGTGCCGGTGCCGCCCCTGCTGCTGCAGCCGCTGGTGGAGAACGCCATCCGCCACGGGCTGGAGCCCCAGGTGGAAGGCGGCCACATCACTGTGCGCGCCAGCACCCAGGCAAGCCCCCACGGCCCGCTGCTGGTCATCGAGGTGCAAGACACCGGGGCGGGCCTGCCCGCCACCCTGCCCACCCCGGGCCCCGGCCAGAGCTTTGGCCTGGCCCAGGTGCGCGAACGCCTGGCTACACTGCACGGGGCCGCAGGCACTCTTGAATTGATAGCTATTCAGCCAAGCGGTACTAGCGCTACCGTCACGTTTCCCTTGAAATCTGCCGCCACACCATGACAGAGCGAGCCCCGCGTGCCCTGATTGCCGAAGACGAACCGCTGCTAGCCGCTGCCCTGCAGCAAGACCTGGCCCGCGCATGGCCAGAGCTGCAAGTGGTGGCCCTGGTGGGCGACGGCCGCTCGGCGGTGCGGCAGGCGCTGGACTTGCGGCCCGACGTGCTGTTCTTCGACATCCGCATGCCCGGCCAGAGCGGCATCGAGGCGGCCGCCGAGCTGGCCGATGCATGGCCGGATGACCTGCCCTTTCCGGCGCTGGTGTTTGCTACCGCCTACGACCAGTACGCCGTGCAGGCGTTTGAAGCCCAGGCGGTGGACTACCTGCTCAAACCCATCCAGGCCGACCGGCTGGCGCGCACCGTGGCCAAGGTGCAGGGCCTGCTGGCGCAGCGCGCTTCAGCCGTTGCCGCTATCGGCGCACCGCCCGCTGCACCTTCGGCAGCGTCGCCCTCGCCCGAACTCGAAGCCACCATGGCCCAGCTGCGCGCGCTGCTGGGCGCGCCCGGCGTGGGCACTGCACCCGCCGCCGCGCCTGCCACCGCCGCAACGCGGCTGAGCGTGATCCAGGCCAGCCATGGCACGCAGATCCACATGGTGCCGGTGGCGGACGTTGTGTACTTCGAGGCGGCCGACAAGTACGTGCGCGTGCTCACGGCCGAGCGTGAATACCTGATCCGCACTGCGCTCAAGGAGCTGATCGAGCAGCTCGACCCGCAGGAGTTCTGGCAGGTGCACCGCAGCACCCTGGTGCGCGCCACGGCCATTGCCACCGTCACGCGCGACGAGGCGGGCAAGCAGCACATCAGCCTGCGCGGGCGGCCCGAGCGGCTGCCGGTGAGCCGCCTCTACGCGCACCTGTTCAAGGCGATGTAGCTGCGCCCTCAGTTCAAGCGGGCGGCAGCGCCTCCCAGCGCCCCGCCACATTCTTCAGCAGCGCATTCACCGCCGTCAGGCGGCGGCTCTTCACGTCGATCAGGCTGCGCTGTGACGACAGCACGGTGGTCTGGGCCGCCAGCACATTCAGGTAACCCACGGTGCCCGCACGGTACTGGTTCTCCACCACGTCCAGCGCACGCTGCGCAGCGGCGGTGGCCTCGCGCTGCAGCTGCTCCTCCTGCGCCAGCGCAGCGGCGGCCGTGAGGTTGTCCTCCACCTCCTGCAGCGCGGTCAACACCGTCTGGCGGTAGGCGGCCGTGACCTGCGCGTGGTTGGCGCGAGCGGTCTCTACCGCAGCACTGCGCGCGCCGCCATCAAAAATCGACGCCGCCAGCGCAGGCCCCAGCGACCAGAACAGGTTGGGCGCGCTGAACAGATCCGCCAGCGGCACCCCCCGGTATCCGCCCGCTGCCGACAGCGTGAGCGTGGGGAAATACGCCGCGCGCGCCACGCCAATCTGAGCGTTGGCCGCCGCCACGCGGCGTTCTGCAGCAGCAATGTCCGGACGGCGCTGCAGCAGGTCGGACGGCAGGGCCTGGGGCACATCGGCCGGTGCGGGCAGCGCAGCGGTGGGCTCCAGCGCAAAGGCGGCAGGCGCCTGCCCCAGCAGTGCGGCCAGCGCGTGTTCCAGCTGGCTGCGCGTGGTTTGGGCCTCCAGCAGTTGCACCTGGGTGGACTTGTACTGCGCCTCGGCCTGCGCCACATCGGCGCTGGAGGCCACACCCGCCGCCTGGCGGTTGCGCGTCAGCTCCCAGCTGCGGTCGTAGGCCTTGAGCGTCTCGCCCAGCAGCGCCGCCTGTGCCTCGGCTGCACGCAGTGAAAAATACGTCTGCGCCACGGCCGCCTGCAGCGACAGGCGCGCAGCGGCCAGGTCGTCGGCGCTGGCCTGGGCGCTGGCCTGCGCCGCACTCACCCCGGCGGAGACGCGCCCCCACAGGTCCAGCTCCCAGCTGGCAGACAGGCCCAGCGAATGGCTGGTGCTGATGCGCGCGGTGCTGCTGCCATCCGCCTGGTTGCCCAGCTGCGTGCCGCTGCGCGCGCGGCTGCTGCTGGCATTGGCCCCCACGGTGGGCAAGGCCGCAGCGCCACTGCTGGTCACAGCCGCCTGGGCCGCACGCAGGCGGGCAGCGCTCTGCGCCAGGGTGGGGCTGTTGGCCTCGGCCTGCTGCTGCAGGCGGTCCAGCACAGCGTCGCCGTACACGGTCCACCAGGTCTCGGGCAAGGCGGTGGAGGCCTGTGGCTGCGCGGGCTTCCAGATGCCCTGGGCCTGGGCGGCGGCCTGCTCTTTGTAAGCGGCAGGAATGTCCATGGTGGGCCGCTCGTACGGCGGCGTCTGCGCGCAGCCCGCCAGCCACAGGCCGCTGGCCAACAGCGCAGGCCAGGCGACCCGACGTGAAAAAGTGAAAGAGGTCATCCGTCGTTTCCTTGCAATACCACCGGGGCCGCAGGCGCGGCGCCCGCTGGCTTGCGTCGCCGCCCCACCGCGCGCAGCACGCGCGCACGCAGCCGGTCGAGCGCCACATACACCACCGGCGTGGTGTAGAGCGTGAGCCACTGGCTTACCAGCAGGCCGCCCACAATCGCAATGCCCAGCGGCTGGCGCAGCTCGGCACCATCGCCCCGCCCCAGGGCCAGTGGCAGGGCCCCAAAGATGGCCGCCACGGTGGTCATCAAAATGGGGCGCAACCGCAGGTTGCAGGCGCGGTAGATGGCCTGCGCGGCCGTGACGGGCGCCCGGCCCGGCTCGCCCTGCTGGCGTTGCCGCGTGAGGGCAAAGTCAATCATCATGATCGCGTTCTTCTTCACGATGCCGATCAGCAGGATCACGCCAATGAGTGCGATGAGCGAGAACTCGGTCTTGAACAGCATGAGCGCCAGCAACGCGCCCACGCCCGCAGACGGCAGTGTGGACAGGATGGTGATGGGATGCACCAGGCTCTCGTACAACATGCCCAGCACCAGATAGATGGTGATGATGGCTGCCAGGATCAGCAGCGGCTGGCCTGCCAGCGCGTCCTGAAACGCGCCCGCCGTGCCGCTGAACGAGCCGCGCACCGACACCGGCACGCCCAGCTCGGCCACCGCGTTGTTCACCGCCTCGGTGGCCTGCGAAAGCGACACCCCCGGCGCCAGGCTGAAGCTAATGCTGCTGGCGGGCGTGCCCCGGTCGTGGTTGACCGACAGCGGCGTATTGGTGCTGGTGATGCGCGCAAACGCCGTGAGCGGAATCTGCTGCCCCTGGCTGTTGACGAAAAAGAAGCCGCGCAGCGTCTCGGGGTTCTGCAGGTAGCGCGGCGCGGCCTCCATGACCACGCGGTACTGGTTGAGCGGGTTGTAGATCACGCCCACCTGGCGCTGGCCGAAGGCGTTGTTCAGCGTGGCGTCGATCTGTGCCATGGTCAGGCCCAGGCGCGTGACCGCATCGCGGTCGATGACCAGCGAGGTCTGCAGGCCAAAGTCCTGCACGTCGCTGTTCACGTCCTCCAGCTCGGGCAACTGGCTCAGCACCTGGCGGATGCGCGGCTCCCAGGTGCGCAGGTCGCCAATGTCGTCGGCCTGCAGGGTGTAGTCGAAGGATGCACCGCTCTGCCGCCCGCCAATGCGGATGTCGCGCTGCGGCACCAGGAACAGGCGCGCGCCCGGCTCGTTCTTGAGCTGCTCGCGCAGCCGCGTTATCACGGTCTCCGAGCTCTCCTGCCCCGGCCCGCGCTTGAGGGTCATGAACATCTGCGCCGCATTGCGCTGCCAGCCGCCCGTGAAGCCGGTCACATGCTCCACGGCCGGGTCGGCCTGCACGATGGACAGGAAACGCTGCAGCCGCTGCTCCATGGCCTGGTAGGACGTGGCCTGGTCGGCCCGGATGAAGCCCGAGATGCGCCCGGTGTCCTGCTCGGGCATGAAGCCCTTGTCGATGGCGGTGTAGAGGTACACGTTGAGCCCCACCACACACGCCAGCGCCAGCAAGGCCACGGGCTGGTGGCGCAGGCACCAGGCCAGGCTGCGGCGGTACAGGCGCATGCCCCGCACCTGCATACGATCCACCCAGCGACCGATCCGATGGCTGAAGGCCGCAGCCCAGCCCCTGCGCCGCGCCGTTGCCGGACTGTGGGGCTTGAGCAGCGCTGCACACATCATGGGCGTGGTGGTGAGCGACACCACCATCGACACCAGGATGGCCGAGGACATGACGATGGCGAACTCGCGGAAAAACCGCCCCACAATGCCGCCCATGAACAAGATGGGCACGAACACCGCAATCAGCGAAATGCTCATCGACACCACGGTGAAGCCGATCTCGCGCGCTCCGTCGAGAGACGCCCTCAGCGCGGTCTTGCCCCGTTCCATGTGGCGCATGATGTTCTCCAGCACCACGATGGCGTCGTCCACCACAAAGCCCGTGGCCACGGTGAGCGCCATGAGCGAGAGGTTGTCGAGCGTATAACCCGCCAGGTACATCACGCCAAACGTGCCGGCCAGCGACACCGGCACCGCCACGCTGGGGATGAGCGTGGCGCGCCCGTTGCGCAAGAACAGGAACACCACCAGCACCACCAGCGCCACCGCAATCAGCAACGCGCGCTCCACCTCCTTGACCGACGCGCGCAGCGTGGGGGTGCGGTCGGACACCACCTCGATATCAATGGCCGCCGGGATGGACGCCTGCAGCGCGGGCAGCAGCGAGCGCACGCGCTCCACGGCTTCGAGGATGTTGGCGCCGGGCTGCTTGTAGACCTGCAGCAGCACCGCCGGTTTGCCGTTGGCCACACCAAAGTTGCGCACGTCCTGCACCGAGTCCACCACATCGGCCACGTCCTGCAGGCGCACGGCCTGCCCGTTCTTCCAGCGCAGCACCAGGGGCGCGTAGTCGGCAGCCACGCGGGCCTGGTCGTTGGTGGCCACCTGCCAGTAGTGGTCCTCCCGCTCCACCGCGCCCAGGGGCCGGTTGGCGTTGGTGCTGACGATGGCGCTGCGCACCTGCTCCAGCGAGATGCCGTTGGACGCGAGCCGTACCGGGTCCAGCTCCACCCGCACGGCGGGCAGCGCGCCGCCGCTCACCGTGGCCTGGCCCACGCCCTCGACCTGCGAGAGCTTTTGCGCCAGCACGGTAGAGGCCGCGTCGTACATCTGCCCGCGTGTGAGCAGGTCCGACGTGAGCGCCAGGATCATGATGGGCGAGTCGGCCGGGTTGACCTTGCGGTAGGTCGGGTTGCTGGGCATGCCCGTGGGCAGCAGCGTGCGTGCGGCGTTGATGGCGGCCTGCACATCGCGCGCGGCGCTGTCCACGTTGCGGTCCAGGTCGAACTGCAGCGTGATGGAGGTGCTGCCCAGGATGGAGCGCGAGGTGATCTCGGTGACGCCCGCAATGGCGCCCAGCGACCGTTCCAGGGGCGTGGCGACGGTGGCGGCCATGGTGTCGGGGCTGGCGCCGGGCAGGCTGGCGCTGACCGAGATGGTGGGGTAGTCCACCTGCGGCAGCGGGGCCACGGGCAGCAGGAAGAACGACACCGCGCCCGCCAGGGCCAGGCCCAGGGTGAGGAGCATGGTGCCGATGGGGCGGTGGATGAAGGGGGTGGAGAGGCTCATGGGTGGGCTCTCCGGGTGGTTTTTGGGTGTTTTTGGCTGGGTGCGCTAGTGGGATATGCGCTGGTAGCTATTGTTTTTGTAGTGTTTTCTTTTGGGCGCTGATTGGGTGGTGTGCCTTTGTTGAGGGCGGAGGCCGGGAGTCGCCCGGCATGCGAGTCCCTTTCTTTCGCGTCGCCGAAAGAAAGGAACCAAAGAAAGGGCGACCCCACTGTCTGCGTCCCCGCCGCTGCGCGCCGGGGCAACCTGCGGTGCTCGGGTTTGGCGGGGTCTCGCTCGAACTCGCTTCGCTCAGACAATCGCGAGCCCTGATCCGCCAAGCCCTGCGCTCCTCGGCGCATCCAGAGGGGCAAGGGGAACCAAACATCCACACGAGCCTTTGCTTCGCTGCGCTGCGCTCGGCCCCAACTCGCGGGCGCAAGCGCCACGCGCTGCGCAGGCCAAGCCGAGCGCAGCGATGGCCCGAATGGATGTCCGGCTGTTTGGATGTTTGGCTCCCCGCCCCTGCTGGCTGCGCCTGCGTCGGGGCGGTTGCGGGGTGAGTATGGGCGTCGGAGCGCCCATGCCTCGTGAACTGACTCGCCGTGGCTGTCCGAGCGGCGCGCGCAGCGCAAAGCGAGTTCCACGGCGCGCCCCGTAACCGCCCCGCCGCAGGTTTGCCCCATCGCACAGCGAAGGGGTCGCAGACTGGGGGTCGCCTTTCTTTTGGGTACTTTTCTTTGGCGAAGCAAAGAAAAGTACCTCGCCCGCCGGGGCGACAACCCGGCTCCCGCGCTCAAACCAAGCAGGCTATTCATAAGGGCCAACGCTTCAGGCATTCACGACCTCGGAACGCCCACGCCACCGCTGCGCCCACCCCTCAAACGTGAGGTAAATCACAGGCGTCGTGAACAGCGTGAGCAACTGACTCAGGATCAGCCCCCCCACCATCGTCACCCCCAACGGATGCCGCAGCTCACTGCCCACCCCCGTCCCCAACATCATCGGCAACGCCCCCAGCAAAGCCGCCAAAGTCGTCATCAAGATGGGCCGAAACCGCAGCAGACACGCCTGATAAATCGCATCGCGCGCACTCAAGCCCTCGTCCCGCTGCGCCTCGAGCGCAAAGTCGATCATCATGATCGCGTTCTTCTTCACGATGCCGATCAGCAGCACGATGCCGATGATGGCAATGATGTCCAGGTCCAGCCGCGCCGCCATCAACGCCAGCAGTGCGCCCACCCCGGCCGAGGGCAGTGTGGACAAGATCGTGACCGGGTGAACCGTGCTCTCGTACAGCACGCCCAGCACGATGTACATGGTGACCACCGCCGCCAAAATCAGCAGTAGCGTGTTCGACAGCGACGCCTGGAACGCCAGCGCCGCGCCCTGGAAGCTCGTCTCTACCGACAGCGGCAACTGCCCCTCAGCCTGCACGGCCGCCTTCTCGCGCTCGATGGCAGCCACCGCATTGCCCAGCGACACGCCCGGAGCGGTGTTGAACGAAATGGTGGCGGCGGGCAACTGGCCCACGTGGTTCACCACCAGCGGCATGTTGCGCTCTTCGATACGCGCCACCGACGACAGTGGCACCGGCGCACCAGCGCTCGACGGCACATAGATGCTCTGCAGCGCCTCGGGCCCCACCTTGAACTGCGGCGCCACCTCCAGCACCACGCGGTACTGGTTGGACTGGGTGAAGATGGTCGAGATCAGCCGCTGGCCGAAGGCGTTGTACAGCGCGGCATCGATGCCCGCCACCGTCACACCAAGCCGGCTGGCCTGGGCGCGGTCGATCTGCACATAAGCCTGGAGGCCCTGGTCCTGCAGGTCGCTGGCCACCTCGGTCAGCTCGGGCAAGGCGCGCAGGCGGCGCAGCAGCTCGGTGGTGCTGGTGGTCAGCTGCTGCATGTCGGGCGACGACAGCAGCCACTGGTATTGCGTGCGCGCCACCCGGTCTTCGATGGTCAGGTCCTGCACGGGCTGGATGAACAGGCGGATGCCCGGCAGGTTCTGCACACGCTCGGCTAGGCGCTGCTGCACCACACCGGCCTTGTCGCGCTGTGCATGCGGCTGCAGGTCGATCAGCAGGCGGCCGGTGTTGAGCGTGGTGTTGGCGCCGTCGACGCCGATGAACGACGAGACGCTGCGCACGGCAGGGTCTTGCAACAGCCGTTCGGCCACGGCCTGCTGGCGCTCTGCCATGCCGGCAAACGAGATCGACTGGTCGGCCTCGGTGGTGGCCTGCAGCGTGCCAGTGTCCTGCACCGGAAAGAAGCCCTTGGGGATGAACAGGTACAGCACCACGGTGAGCGCCAGGGTGGCCGCAAACACCAGCCAGGTGGTGCCCCGGTGGTTCAGCACCCAGCCCAGCATGCGGCCATAGCCCGCGATGGTGCGGTCAAAGAAATGGCCCGTGGCGCGGTACAGGCGGCCGTGGCTCTCCTCCGGCGTGTGGCGCAGCAGGCGCGCGCACAGCATGGGGGTGAGCGTGAGCGACACCACGGCCGAGATCAAAATGGACACGGCCAGCGTGATGGCGAACTCATGGAACAGCCGCCCCACCACATCGCCCATGAACAGCAACGGGATAAGCACCGCGATCAGCGAGATCGTGAGCGAGATGATGGTGAAGCCGATCTGCTGCGAGCCCTTGAGCGCGGCCGCGAGCGGTGCCTCGCCCTCTTCCACATAGCGGGCAATGTTCTCGATCATCACGATGGCATCGTCCACCACAAAACCGGTGGAGATGGTCAGCGCCATCAGTGTGAGGTTATTGATGGAAAACCCCGCGAGGTACATCACCCCACAGGTGCCGATGAGCGACAGCGGCACGGCCACGCTCGGGATCAGCGTGGCCGAGGGGCTGCGCAGGAACACGAAGATGACCGCCACCACCAGCAGCACGGCCAGGCCCAGCTCCACCTGCATGTCGCGCACCGAGGCGCGCACCGTTACTGTGCGGTCGGTCAGCACCTGCACATCCAGCGACGCTGGCAAGGTGCTTTGCAGTTGCGGCAGCAGGGCCTTGATGCGGTCCACCGTGTCGATCACATTGGCACCGGGCTGGCGGCGGATGTTGAGGATCACGCCGGGCTTGGCCCCGGTGTCTGCCGTGCCCGCCCAGGCGGCGAGGCGCGTGTTCTCGGCATCGTCCACCGTTTCGGCCACGTCCTTCAGGCGCACCGGGGCGCCGTTCTTGAAGGCAATGATGAGGTCGCGGTATTCGGCCGCCGACTGCAACTGGTCGTTGGCATCGATGGTGGATGCACGGGCCGGGCCGTCAAAGCCGCCCTTGGCCTGCTTGACGTTGGCCGCCGCAATGGAGGTTCGCACGTCTTCCAGCGTGAGGCCGAGCTGCGCCAGTGCCGTGGGGTTGGCCTGGATGCGCACGGCCGGGCGGCGCCCGCCCGCAATCGCCACCAGACCCACGCCCTGCACCTGCGAGAGTTTGGGTGCCAGGCGGTTTTCCACCAGGTCGTTCACGCGGATCACAGGCAGCGAGGGCGAGGTGATGGCCAGCGTGAGGATGGGCGCATCGGCGGGGTTGACCTTGCTGTACAGCGGGGGCATGGGCAGGTCGCTGGGCAGCAGGTTGCTGCCCGCGTTGATCGCCGCCTGCACCTGCTGCTCGGCCACGTCCAGCGCCATGTCGAGCGCAAAACGCAGCGTGATCACCGAAGCCCCGCCCGAGCTGGTGGACGACATTTGCGACAGCCCCGGCATCTGCCCGAACTGCCGCTCCAGCGGGGCCGTGACGTTGGAGGTCATCACGTCGGGGCTGGCGCCCGGGTACAGCGTGGTGACCTGGATGGTGGGGTAGTCCACCTCGGGCAGGGCCGAGGTGGGCAGCAGCCGGTAGGCCATCAGCCCCGCGATCAGGATCGCCACCATCAGCAGCGCGGTGGCGATGGGGCGCAGGATGAAAAGGCGCGACAGGTTCATGGCGGCGGGTGCGCTGGCAAGACAGGCAGGGGAGAAACCGGGGTGCCGCTGCGCTCAGCGCGCCGGGCTGGCTGCGCCACCCTGGGACGGCGGCTGCTGTTGCAGCCGCTCGCGGATGTAGGCACGGCGCTCCTCCTGCGGCATTGCCATCACGCGGGCGCGCTCGTCGGCGGGCATCTGGTCCAGCAGTGCCTTCACCTGCGGAGGGATGCCCCGCGGGGGTTCAGAGCTACGGTCTGCAGGCGCTGCGGGGGCGGCGGGGGGGGCGGGCGGTGCAGCTGCTCTGGGTGGTGCTTCGCTGCGCTGCTGTTGTGGCGCAGCAGAGGCCTGCGGGGCAGACGCAGGGGCAGCGGCGGGAGCACCCATACCCGACGCCGAAGAGGCTGCAGCAGACGCCGCCGATGCCGGAGCCGCTGCGCCGCTCGCGCCCATCTGCACTCGCCGCTCGCGCAGGAAGGCGCGGCGCTCTTCGGGGCTCATCTTCTGCAGCTTTTCACGCACATCGGGGGGCAGGGATGCCATGAAGGCACGGCGCTGCGCGGTCTGGTCCTGCGCCGCCTGGTCGGCACGGGTGACAGCACCGGCATCGATGACGGCGACCTTGGCACCTTCGCGCAGGCGGTCGATGCCGTCCGTGACCACCTGCTCACCCTCGCGCAGCTCGCCTTCGACGCTCACGCGGTCGCCGTCGGTCACGCCCACGCGGATGCGGCGCTGGGTCACGGTGCTGTCTTCCTGCACCAGGTAGACATAGTTGTTCTGCACGGCCGTGGCCGGTACGGTCAGCACGCCCTGGAGCAGGTTGACCTGCAGGCGTACGTTGACGAACTGGTTGGGGTACAGGGCGCCGTCTTCATTGGCAAAAGCGGCCTTGACCTTGATGGTGCCGGTGGTGCTGTCGATGGCGTTGTCCAGCGCCACCACGCGGCCCTTGGCCAACTGGCGGCGGCTGTCGCGGTCCCACAGCTCCACGGGCAGTTCCTCGCCAGCGGCCATGCGGCGGCGCATCTGGGGCAGGTGCGCCTCGGGCACGGAGAACGCGGCATCAATGGGCCGTACCTGGTTGATGGTGACGATGCCGTTGGGATCGCTCGGCCCCACCACGTTGCCCTTGTCCGCCTGGCGCAAGCCCAGCCGGCCCGCAAAGGGTGCGGTGACCTGGGTGTAGCTCAGTTGCAGGCGCGCGGCATCGACCTGCGCCTGGTCCGAGGCCACGGTACCCTCCAGCTGGCGCACCAGTGCGGCCTGGGTGTCCACCTGCTGGCTGGCGATGGAATCGCGCGCCAGCAGGTCCTGATACCGCTTGAGGTCGAGCTGCGCATTCTTGAGCAGCGCCTGGTCGCGCTGCAGCGTGCCCTGGGCCTGCGACAGCGCAGCCTGGTAGCTGCGTGCATCGATCTCGGCCAGCACCTGACCTGCACGCACCTCGTCGCCTTCCTTGAAGCGCACCGACGTCAGCTCACCGCTCACCTTGGCGCGCACCACGGCCGTGGCGCGGGCGCTCATGGTGCCGATGGCACTCACCACCACCCGCACATCGCCCCGCTGCACGGTGCCTACCGACACGGGCTGTACATTGCCGCCACCAAAGCGCCCGGGCCCACTGCCGGGCTTGCGCGCCGCGTTGGGCCCCGTGGCAGCACCACCAGCGCTGGCCGCGGCCGCTGCATCCTGGCGCTGTTTCCACCACCAGGCACCACCTCCCACCGCAGCCAGCGCCACGGAGGCCAGTAACAACGCGGAGATCCAGCGCAGCTTGCCAGACTGCAATCTTGCGGGCCTCTGTGGACGGGTCAACGAACGGTTCAGGGGCATGGTGGGGCGCAACGAGGAATGAGCGAACGGGTATGGTAGCCAGCGCACCCCCCGGGGCTGCCGCCCGGCGGGTACCCTTTACCGGGGATTTACGCGCGCTTTGGGCGGGGTTTACCGATGTATCGGCTCAGCCCCGCCAGGGGGCAGCAATCAGCGGTTGGTGGCCAGCAGAAGGCCGCCAGCACCCATGAAGAAACCGCCGGTGGCCTTGTTCAGGCGGGCCACACCGCGCGAGGTGCGGATGAAGCGGCGGATCTGGCGCCCGAAGCTGGCGTACACGGCCGTCGAGACGAATTCGCTGCCCAGATAGATGGAGCCCAGCACCAGAAACTGGCGCGCTGCAGGCTGCGCGGGGTCGATGAACTGCGGAAAGATCGCCGCGAACAGGATGATCGCCTTGGGGTTGGTGATGCCCAGCAAAAACTCCTGCGCGATGAGAGCACGCAGATCGAACTGGGCCGGTTGACCCGATGCCTGGCCGCTGCCAGGTGCATCCTCCAGCGCCAGGCCGCTGAACTCGCGGCTGTGCCAGGCCCTCCAGCCCAGCCAGAACAGATACGCAGCTCCCACCCACTTCACCGCAGTGAACGCCGCTTCGGACGCCAGCAGCATCGCCCCCAGCCCCACCGCAGACACCGTCAGAAAGATCGCGAACGCCGCTGCCCGGCCCACCGTGGCGATCATCGCGGGGCCCACGCCTGCGCGGATGCCGTTGTTGAGGCCACAGAAGTTGTTGGGCCCCGGGGTGAGCGAGATGGCGATGGCAACCGGAACAAATAGCAGCGCATCCATGGGACAGTCCTTGCAGGGTAAGGCGTGTGTGAGGGGGAACGGTCAGCACCGCAGTCTAAGGCAGACCCTGCCTACACGGCCGACCCCAGGGCACATGCCCCCAAGGCGCCCTCTACCACCTCACAACGCCTTTGAACAGGTTCTTACAGATCCAGCACCGAGCCCCAGGGCACATCGGACAGGGCTTCGTAATGCGCCACCACGGTCAGGCGGTCTGGTCTGGCCGCTTGGGATGCCAGGGCCTGCCCCAGGTAGCGAATGGAGGGCTTGTCCAGGCCCCCCACGGGCTCGTCGATCAAGGTCAGTGATGCATTCGAGGCCAAGGCCCCTGCCATGAGCACCTTGCGCTTGCTGCCGGTGGACAGGGCGTAGAAAGGCTTGTCCAGATGCTCGTGCAGGCTGAACCCGTCGATGTGCTCCACCAAGGCTGCCACATCCCATTGGGGGTAGCGTGCGGGCAGGCTGTCGAGCCAACCCCTGGCAGTGAGAGGGTCCCACTCGCTGGATCGCGGGTCCGCCCAGAAGACCCGTGGTGCCGAGGCCTTGGCGGCCTGGTTCAGGTCCACCCCTTGCAGCGTGATGCTGCCAGCCTGCGCCGTCAGCTCGCCAGCCAGCAGACGCAGCAACGTGGTCTTGCCGGTGCTTTCATCACCCCGCACCAGAGCCAGGCCCGGGGGCCAGGCCAGCGACAGGTTGTCCAGCACTGCACACTCCGGGTACGCAAACCGCAACCCCTTCACCCACAAAAACACGCTCTCAGCCACCCTGTCTCCTCGATGCGGAAAGCGAACATTCTAGGAAGCTGCAGCACGCCGGGCCCACCACAAGCCTCCCACCTGGTTCACCACCAGCCCGCAGAGCACTGCGGCTGCGCCCAACCAATGCAGAGGCGCCGGTGTTTCACCCAGAAAGGCATAAGCCGCCCACAGCCCCACCACCGGCACCAGCAGCGAAAACGGCGTGACCCGCCCCGCCGCATGGCGTTGCAACAGCTGCGTCCACAGCGTGTAGGCCAGCAGCGTGGCCAAAAAGGCCAGGTAGGCCACGGCCAGCAAGCCGGTGCCATTCAAAGACTGCAGCTGTGCCCACACGGCGGTGGAGCCTTCACTCCATAGCGCCAGCACAAAGAACGGCCCGATGGGCACCACGCTGCTCCACACGATGAACGGAAACGGCGCATACGCCCCGGCCTGTGCCGCGCGGCGCGCCACCAGATTGGACACCGCCCACATGAAGGCGGCGCCGAGGGTGAGCACAAACCCCGCCAGCGTCATCTGGCCCGACCCCTCGCCATGCGCGAGGCCGATGGTCATCAAGCCGCCGAACGCCAGCAACAAGCCCCCCCACTGCCAGGGCTTGGCACGCTCACCCAGCAATGGCGCGGCCAGCAGCAAAGTGAAGAACGCCTGGGTCTGCATCACCACCGACGCCATGCCCGCCGTCATGCCCAGCTGCAGGCCCAGAAAAAGAAAGCCGAACTGCCCCAGCCCCTGCGCCAGCCCGTAGCCCACCACAAAGCGCCAGGGCAAAGCCGGACGCGGCACGAAGAGCAAAAAAGGCAGCGATGCCGCCGTAAAGCGCAGCGCGCCCAGCAGCATGGGGCTCAGGCCCTGCAGGCCTAGCTTCATCACCACAAAGTTCAGCCCCCAGATGACCACCACCGCCAGGGCGCGCAACAAGTCGCCACGGCTCAAAGCCACAGGCGCATTCATGCGGCAGCCACCGATGCGCCCGCCGCCACCGGGCGGCCCAGCCGCGCCCGTGCAGCAACGAAAGCCTCAAACGCCTGGGCGCTGTTTTTGCCCGGCACATAGCCCAGCACCTCCTTGAGGGCCGTGTTCAGCAGCACGGGCCGGTAGCGCAGAAAGTCGAGCTGCTCGGGACCGTAGCGGCTCACGCCGAGCGCGGAGCCCACGGCCAGCACCGTGCGCAGCAGCCCGGCGGGCAGTTCCAGCACAGGTTTGCCCAGGCGCCGGGCGATCTCGCGCAAGGGCAAGGCACCGTCGCCCGCCAGGTTGAAGCAGCCCGCCCGCTGCGTGCGCAGCGCATGCAGGATGGCGCCGGTCACGTCTTCGTCCCAGATGAAGACAAACGGGCTCTCGCTGCCCCGGATGGCCAGCAGGCGCGGCTTTTCAAACAAGGCGGTGATCTGGTTGTCCACCCGCTCGCCCAGGATGGTGCCGATGCGCAGCACCGTCTGCGCCAGCGCCGGGTGCTGCGTGCGGTATTGCGCCAGCATCTCTTCCACCAGCCGCTTGTGGTGCGAATAGGCAAAGACCTCGTTGCCCCGCAGCGCGTCCGGCTCGCGCAACCACGCGGGGTTGTCGGCGTGGTAGCCGTAGGCCGCGCCACTGGAGCTGACGACCAACTGCTTCACGCCGGTGGCCACACAGGCATCCATCACGTTCTGGCTGCCCAGCACGTCCACCGAATATTCAAACTCGCGGCTGGAGCCTTTGCCGGGCGTGACGATGGACGCCAGGTGCACCACGCTGTCGATGGCATGGTCCGCCAGCGTCTGCGCCAATGCAGGGTCGCGCACGTCCTGCACCCGGTAGGTCACACCGGGCAGGCGGCGCTCGGCAGGCACCTCACGCACATCGGCCGCCACGATGGTCCTGACCCCTTCACGCGCCAGTGCAGCCACCACGCTGCGGCCCAGAAAGCCGTCTGCGCCGGTGACCAGAATGCGGCGGCTTTCCCACACCACGCCAGTCATGTGCGCTGCTCCCGGAGGGTGTCGGCCGGCGGTATCTGCGCCGGCCTGCGCCCCCACCAGCTCGCCAAAGTCAGCCCCGCGATGATGTCCCAGAAGCCCCACACGCCCGCCACCACGGCCATGCCGCCCAGCCCGCCAAAGAAGCTGAAGATCAGCACCAGGCCCAGGCCTGCATTGCGAATGCCCACCTCGATGCTCACGGCACGCCGGTCGTAGTCTGGCAAGCCGCTGAGCCGCGCGCAGGCGTAGCCGGTGCCGAAGGCCAGCGCATCGTGCAGTGCCACAGCCAGCAGCACTAGGCCCACGTAGTCGAGGAAGTAGCGCCAGTTGCCCGCCACCGCGCCCACGATGAAGCCGATGAGGCACAAAAAGCTGAGGATGCGCACGGGCTTGTTCACGCGCTGCGTGAGGCGCGGCAGCTTTTCGGCACACAGGATGCCCAGCACAAAGGGGAGCCCGATAATCACCACAATGTGCCCCGCCATCTCCAGCGGGTCGAGCGCAATGCTGCGCAGCAGCGGCGCCGCCGTGGGGTGCATGCCACCCCAGAACGCAAAGTTGAGCGGCATGAGCACGATGGCCAGCGCGTTGGAGATGGCCGTCATCGACACCGACAGCGCCACATTGCCCCCCGCGCGATGGGTGAGGATATTGCTCACATTGCCTGGCGGACAGCAGGCGACCAGGATCATGCCCAGCGCAATGCTGGGCCCGGGCTTGAGCAACAGCGTGAGCACAAAGGTCACCGCAGGCAGCACGATGAACTGCGCGGCAATGCCCACCGCCATGGCACCCGGCATGCGCAGCACGCGCTTGAAGTCGGCCACGCGCGTATCCAGCGCAATGCCGAACATGAGAAAACCCAGCACCCCATTGAGCACCACCAGCGACGCGGGGTTGAAGTTGAGGCGTATTTCGTCCACAGGCAGCATGGCGTCAGTCCTTTTTGGCGAGGGCTGCAGCAGCAGCGCGCACCGCGTTGCGGTAGGTGTCCTTGTGCACGTAGTACGCCATGCGTTCGAGCTGGAGGTACTTGAAGCCACCCGACAGATCGGGCGGCGGCCCGGCCTTGGCCTGGCGCAGGGCCTCGGCGCGCGGCGAGCCCTCGGCCTGCGCCTTGAAGAAGCGCGCCACCAGTTCCGCCTGCTCATAGCGGCCCTGCCAGCCGATGCCGCTGGCTTCGATCATGCCCATCACGGCCAAGTTGTCGAACCGGGGTGACAGGATGTTGAGGTAAAGCTTCGGCGCCATGCCCTGCCAGTTGAGCAGGCTGTGGTCAATGAAGGGGTAATGTAGCTTGTACCCGGTGGCGCAGAGCACCAGGTCGTAGTCCTGCGCGCTGCCGTCCTTGAAGTGCACCGTGTGACCTTCCAAACGCGCGATGTCGGGTTTGACGTGAATGTCGCCATGGCCCAGGTGGTGCAGCACCAGCGAGTTGACTACCGGGTGCGATTCGTACATCTTGTAGTCGGGCTTGGGCAGGCCAAAGCGCGCAGGGTCGCCGGTGAACCATTGCAGCACCACGCTGTCCACCTTCTGCTTGAGCCAGGGTGGCATCTTGAACTTGCCGCCCAGCGTGTCTGCAGGCTTGCCGAACACGTACTTGGGCACAAAGTAATAGCCGCGCCGCACCGAGATATCCACGCTGCGTGCGTAGTGCACCGCGTCCACAGCAATGTCGCAGCCCGAGTTGCCCGCACCCACCACCAGCACACGCTTGCCCTTGAACAGCTCGGCACTTTTGTAGGCGCTGGTGTGCAGCAGCTCCCCGTCAAAGTGCCCCTCAAAGCGCGGCATGCTGGGTTCGGCCAGCGTGCCGTTGGCAATGACCACGCCCTTGAACTCTGCGGTTTGCGCGGGGCCACCGTGCTGCGTCCACGTCACGCGCCACAGCGGTGCAGCGCCCTCGCCCACCGGCTCGACCCGGAGCACGCGCGTGCCAAACCAGTAGTGCTGGCGCAGGCCAAAGTGCTCTGCAAAGTCGAAGAAATACTGGCGCATGTCCCGGTGGCTTGGGTAGTCGGCCACCTCGGGGCGCATGGGGAACTCGGTGAACTCCGTGGTGTGCTTGCTCGAAATCAGGTGCGCCGATTCATAGACGGTGCTGCGCGGGTTGTCGATGTTCCACAGCCCGCCCACATCGGTGTGTGCTTCAAAGCCCTGAAAAGGCACACCCAGCTTCTGCAGGTTGCGCGCCGCGGCCAGCCCGCTGGGGCCGGCGCCGATGAGGGCGATGTGGCCGCGCAGGTCCTGCGCGGCGGGCGTTGCAGGGCTTGTCTCCGGCATCGTTGTTGTTGTCGTCATTCGCTGTTTTCTCTCTCAGGTGTCGATGTTCTTGTCGGCGCGCATGGGCAGCCCCGGAATGGCGGTGGCCCCCGCCTCGCCCACGCGCGGCTTGCGTGGCTCGCCCAGCAGCAGCCGGTCGTGCAGGGCGTCGGGCAACAGGTTCAACAGGCGCGCCAGCCAACCGATGCGCGCGGGCAACACGATGTGGGTGCGCCCCCGGGCCACAGCGGCCAGCAGGGCACGCGCGGCGTCCTCGGGCTCCATCAGGCCGGGCATGGCAAAACGGTTGCCTGCCGTGAGCGCGGTGCGCAGGTAGCCAGGGCTGACCGTGCTCACCACGATGGAATCGCCGCGCAGCTCGGCACGCAGACTCTCCAGGTAACGGATGAGCCCGCCCTTGCTGGCGCAGTACGCGCCATTGCCCGGCATGCCCCGCCAGCCCGCAATGCTGGCCACCCCCACCAGCGCGCCGCGCCGCTGCGCACGCAGGGCTGCCAAAAAGGGCTGGAAGGTGGTGGCGGCGCCCAGCAGGTTGATCTCCAGCATGCGCCGCATCACGGCCAGGTCGTCGGCATGGGCGGTGTCAAAGCCACCGGCCACCCCGGCATTGGCGATGACGAGGTCCGGCGTCCCACGCCGGCCCATCCAGTCGGCGGCCATGGCCTGCATCGCGGTGGTGTCGGCCACATCGGGCGTATAGACGGTGCAGCGCTCTGGCGCCAGCGCGGCCAGGGTCTCCAGCACGGGCCGGTTCAGGCCCACCAGCGCCAGGGCAGCGCCCTGGCCGATCAGCTCGCGCGCCAGCGCCTGGCCCAGCCCGCCACAGGCGCCGGTGAGCACTACGTTCTGGAAAGAGGCGGTCATGAAGCTCCCGGTGAATTGGGTTTGCAGCTTAGCCACAATGCTGAATAATCCCGAAATGTTTTATGAATTCGTCTCGAATTCCGAGATTTATGACCAACACGCCGCCCAGTCTGCGCCTGTTTGAACTGCTGGAAACGATGTGCGCGCACGGCCAGCCCTTCAGCCTGGGCGATGCCATCGAGACCACCGGCTGGCCCAAGCCCAGCGTGCACCGCATGCTTGGCCAGCTGGAATCAGGCGGCCTGCTGGCACGCGAGCCCGACGGGCGGCGCTACACCCCCGCCCCGCGCCTGCTGCGCCTGGCAGAAAGCACGCTGAGCGCGGGCACCCAGCATGGGGTGCGCCACGCCGTGCTGCGGCAACTGGTGGCTGACATTGGCGAAAGCTGCAACCTCACGGCGTTGAGCGGCGCCGAAGTGATCTACCTGGACCGGGTGGAGTCAGCCTTTCCGCTGCGCATGGAATTGCGGCCCGGCACCCGCGTGCCCATTCACTGCTCGGCCAGCGGCAAGCTGTTTCTGGCCCACCTGTCGCCCGCACGCCGGGCCGCCATCCTCGACGGTCTGCCCCTCACCCGCCACACGGCCACCACCCTGACCGACCGCGCCGCTCTGGAGTCCGAACTGGAGCAGATCCTGCGGCAAGGCTATGCCACGGACGCCGAGGAGTTTGTGGACGGCCTCGTCTGCGTGGCCGTGCCCGTGATGGCGGGCGGGCGGCGGCAGGTGCGCAGCGCCGTGGCACTGCAGGCACCTTCTGCCCGCATGCCACTGACGCGGGCGCTGCAACTGGTACCCCGGCTGGGAGAAGCCGCACAGGCACTGGGCCGGACCTGGGCTTGAGCCATCACGCGGCAAACCCCTAACGCATTCACCATCTGCTCTCACCATGCCACTGAACTACCTCGACTTTGACTACAGCGAAGACGCTGATGGCAACGGCACCCTGGATGCCATGGCCAGCGTCTTGCCCGCCCAACTGCCTGCTTTGCAGAGCGAGATCGCCGCCGTGCTGGCCTGGGCGCATGCACACTGGCCTGGTGCCTGCGCACCGCTGGAAGACGGCGGCGCGTGGCACTACGACCTGCATGGCGTGCACGAAGTGCAGAGCCCGCTGACTTTGTCCTTTGACGAAGCGGCCGGGCAACTGCACACGACCACAGGCAGTGCCGCGCCACCACGCACCACGCTGACCCTGACCCTCAGCGGCAGCAGCGACTTCTGCACCGCGTTGCGCGAAGCCTTTGAGATGGAATGAGCCTCCTCTTCACGACCCGTCTCCCCAAGCCAGACCAAAGGGTCAAGGATGTCCTGCATCACCCTCGCGAGTCGGTGATAGTGCGGATCGGGACAGTCCGCAAGGCGTCTTTTTGCAGCCAATAGCCCGGCTATTGGCAAGAAAAGCAACGCAGCGGATGGCCCGAGGCCGCGCTATCACAGACCGCAGGGAGTGATGCAGGACATGCTTATCCCCAATTAGCGACAAAAAGCCCCACGTTGCAAACAGGTTAGTGCTCCAGGCCACGCCTTTATGAGGTCCGGCGTTACAGTTGCGACTCATTAGTTCAACCCGAGACTGGAGAGTTTCATGCTGTCACGCCGTCACTTCCTGGGCGCAAGCCTGGCCACCACCGTTTACGCTGCAGGCTCGTTCGTGCCCGTCTGGGCTCAGAACGCCCCCAACTTTGGTACGCCCACCCTGCCCAGCCCAGGCTTCAGGCGCATGAAGGTGGGCGATGTGGAAGTGATTGCACTGAACGACGGCATCACGCGCCGCCCCCTGGGCGAAGAGTTCGTGAAGAACGCGCCGCTGGCCGAGGTGCGTGCGCTGCTCGCATCGCAGAATCTGCCCACCGACTACATCGACGTGCCCTACACCCCGTTTCTGGTGGTGGCAGGGGCGCGCAAGATCCTCATCGATACCGGGCTGGGCGAGTTTGGCGGCCCCACCACCGGCAAGCTGCTCGACAGCCTGCGTGCCGCTGGCATGCAGGCCTCGGACATCGACACCGTGCTCATCAGCCACTTCCATGGCGACCACATCAACGGGCTGCGCAACAAGGCAGGTGAATGGACCTTCCCCAAGGCCAAGGTGATGGTGCCAGCGGCGGAACACGCCTTCTGGATGGACGATGCGCGCATGGCGGCGGCTCCGGCCGGCATGAAGGGCGCGTTCGAGAACGCGCGCCGCACCTTCGCCACCATGCCAGCCGACACGCTGGTGCGGTTTGAAGCGGGCAACGAAGTGGCGCCGGGCATCCAGTCCGTGGCCGCCTATGGCCACACGCCGGGCCACACGCTGTTTGAGCTGAAGTCGGCAGGCCAGAACTTCTTTTATGTGGCAGACCTGACCAACGTGCCCGCGCTGTTCGCGCGCAACCCCGACTGGGCCGTGACCTTTGACATGGATGCCGAGGCAGCCCGCAAGGTACGGCGCGAAGTGTTTGCCCGCATCACCGCCAGCAACGCCATGCTGGGTGGCTTCCACTTCCCGTTCCCCGCGTTTGGCCGCATGGCGGCATCGGGCAATGGCTATGCCTTCCAGCCTGCGGCCTGATACAGACATCGACGCTGCCGGCGGTACGGCGGGTGCGGACGGCGTACGCCTCACGCGGCGCACCCTGCTGGGCAGGGGCGCGGCGGGCGCCGTGGGTGGAGCCCTGGGTGTCGCAGCCTTGCAGAGCTGGGCCGCCCAGGAGGCGGGAGCAGAAGCCTTGCTGCGCCAGGGGGGCGTGGTGGCGCTATTCCGCCATGCGCTGGCCCCTGGCACGTTCGATCCGCCGGGCTTCCGTCTGGGCGACTGCGGCACCCAGCGCAACCTGAGCGACGAAGGCCGGGCCCAGGCGCGCCGCATTGGCGAATGGTTTCAGGCGCGGCAGTTGCAACCCGGCAAGGTGTTGTCCAGCCCGTGGTGCCGGTGCATCGACACCGCCACGCTGGCCTTCGGCGCACCCCAGGTCTGGGCGCCGCTGGGCTCGCCCCGGGGCTATCCCGAGACGACCGGAGCGGCCCATCTGCGCGCTCTGCGCGACGCGCTGACCGCCGTCTCCGCACGCAGCGGCCGGTTTGAAGTGTGGGTGAGCCACATGTTTGTGCAGGCCGACCTGGCGCAGGACAGCACGCGCTCGGGCGAGGCACTCATATTGCGCCACCAGGGCGGCGCTGCCCCGCAGGTTCTGGCGCGCTGGACCCTGCCTGACTGAAGCTTCAGCCCCTTTCCTTGCAGGGCGTGGTGCTACCCCTTTTGGGGCCCGCGCTGCACCTGTGGCCTAATATGACCCTTTTCTCCACTTTCTCAGAGACCAATCATGGGCAACAAGATCGTCACCGAAGCAGACCGCAAGCGCACCCCCCAACCCAAGCCACTGCCCGGCGTGACGCTGAACACCCCCGGCCGCGGCCAGCGCGTGAGCCTGGAGCGTGGTGTCGCCACGCGCAGCAAGAAGAACCCTGGCAAGCGTTCGCGCAAGGGCGGCTGATCGGCCACCCGGGGCGCTATGGCGTCCCGCCAGCATCTACAAAAAAGCCCTCATCCGAGGGCTTTTTTGTTGGCGTTGCACTGCCTATTGCCACTGCCTACTCCAGCGGCGCGGGCATGGTTTCCGCCTGGCCTCTGGCGGGGAGAATGATGTGGAACGCGGCGCCGCTGGCGGGCACGTTCTCGGCGAAGATTCGCCCACCCATGGCCTCGACGATCTTGCGGCAAATCGCCAGGCCCAGGCCCGTGCCGCCCGAGCCATCCTTGGTTTTGCTGGACTGCACGAAGGCCTCAAAAATACTGTGCAGCTCTGATGGGGGAATGCCCGGGCCCTCATCGCGCACCACCAGGTGCGTCTGACCCTGCGGGTCTGCGTAGCCCTCCAGCGTGATGGTGCTACCGGGCGGGGAAAACTTGATGGCGTTGGCCACCACATTGCGGATCACCTGCTGAAAGCGCAGCGGGTCGGCCTTGGCCACCAACGGAAGGTCGGGCATACGCAAATCCATCATCAGATGGCTGCGCTCCAGCAAGGGCTCCAGTTCGCGGATCACGGGGCGTACCACACCGCGCAGGTCGATGCGCTCCATGTGGAAGGTCCCCACCGTGCTCTCCAGCTTGGAGACCTCCAGCAGGTCGTTCACCAACGTGAGCATGCGCTGGCCTGCGGAATGGATGTCTTCAAACATGCCCGCCAGCTTGGGCTGCGTGCGGCCACGCAACATACCCAGCTCGGCAAAGCCCAGAATGGACTGCAGTGGGGTGCGCAGCTCGTGGCTCATGTTGGCCACGAACTCCGACTTGGCACGTGACGCCTCTTCGGCCGCATCGCGGGCCTCCTGGGTAGCGCGCTCGGCCTCGCGGAACTCGCTCACATCCATCAAGATAGTGAGCACGCCGGTGACCTGGCCATGTTCATCTGCAATGGCCGCCTTGGCCAGGCGCGTATCGCGGCGCGATCCATCGCCATGGCGCACCTGTGTTTCCACCAGCGTCCGTCCACCCCAGCGCAGCAACTGCTTGTTGGCCGACTGGTGCACCTTGACTTCGTCAGGGGGCAGGCATTCGGCCACAGCCTTGCCCAGCACGGTGACGCGCTCGCGGCCCTTGTATTCCTCCCACGCCTTGTTCACGCGCACAAAGCGGTCCTGCGCATCGGTCACAGAGATGGGCAGCGGATTGGTCTCCAGCAGCAGATCCTGGAAAGCAATCTGCGCCTGCAGCTGCTGCTGGGCCATCCAGCGTTCGGTTTCATCCACCGCACTGCCTGCGAAACCGATCACGCGCCCGGCCGCCACCAAGGGCACCACTGCCACCTTGAACGTCATCTCTTTGCCCGCCGCAGAGCGGGACAGCACCTGGCACACCCGCACGCCATCGGGCGATCGCGGGTCGATGGCCCGCACCACCTCGTTGCGGCTTTGCGGCTCCACCAGATCGTGCAGGCGCTTGCCAATGGCGCGGTCGGGGGAAGTGCCCGTCATGACGGTCCAGTGGGCGTTCACATAGGTGATCACGCCCTGGGCATCGGTGCGAAAGATCAGCTCCTGCACGCTGCGCATGAGCACCGACAGGTCCCGCTCGTTACGGGCAATGCGGGCCTGCGCCGCATCAATGGCCAGCCGCGCCCGCTCACGGGTGCGGATGCCCCGCCATATCGCAACGGTCAACACCAGCACCAGCGCCACCAGGGCCAGGCCAATGCCGAGCAACGCTCTGGCGTCCGCCAGCCAGCTCTTCACAACGGCCTGGTACGAAGTCTCTACCACCACCACGAGCGGCAAGGCGGCCGAGGCTCGAAAGCTGACGATCTGCCGCTCGCCCAGCACGCCCGCGCCCAGGTAGGTGGCATGCTCCTGCCGGGGCAAGAACTGGCTGAACACGGGGATGTGATTCACCCGCGCGCCTGCGAGCGCCGCCGCTGTGCCCGAGGTCGCCAGCACCTGGCCGTTGTACGCCGTCACCACCGAATCAAAAATCTCGGACTCCAGCGTGAGGTGCTGAAAGTTGGACAGCGAATCAGGGTTGACCAAGGCCACCAGCACCAGCACTTGCCCGGCTTCCGTCTTGTAGCCATGCATCACAGGGATGAAAGCCACCCCGGCAGGCGCTGCCACCTCTTTGCCCCCCAGGCGCACGCTTTGCAGACTGCGGCCCGGCGTGAGGCCGCCCTGCACCGTCCGCCCCACCGCCACCGGCGGGCCCAACTGGGCCAGATCCACAAAACTCTCGGCATCGCCCGGCGTTGTGCTTGCAATCACCCGTCCGCCTGGGTCCACGACGGCCAGCCCCCGAAGAAACGACAGTGCGGCCAGTGCCTGGCCCAGGGCGTCCTGCATGCGCCGGGGCTCGGAGGCCACGGCCGTGAGGGCGGGCGATGTGGCCAGTGACTCCAGAGCCAGCTCGGCCGTCTGCATGGTGCGCGTGGCCTGGTCCTCCAGCACCCGGGCCAGCATGGCCGCATGGTTCTGGTGGCTGATGCGCACCGTGCGAAAGTCGTTCACGGCCAACGCACCCACCCCCACCAACGCCGCCAATGCCGACAGCCCCCCGATGACCAGGACCAGGTGGCTGGTCTGCAACACCCACGCGCGCAGTCGAGCCCAGCGCCGGGAGAGAGGCTGAAGAGCTGCCATGTCAGCGCACCACGATGGCGCTCAGGCCGTTCTGGGAGGCCGCACGCTGCAGGCGGCCATCTGCCTTGATACGGGCTACAAAGGCCTCGACCGTGGCCAGCCACGCCGCGTCGCCGCGCTTGACCGCATAGCCGTAGGGCAGCACCGAGAACGGTTCGGGCGACTCGATGAGCCGGGCCCAGTCGGCGTTGTCCATCAGGCGCCGGCTGTAGGGGTAGTCGGTCATGAACACGTCAATGCGCCCGGCCGTCAGTTCGCGCTCCCGGGTTGCGGGCAACTGGATGCGCACCAGCGTGGCCTGCTTGAGGCGCTGGGCCATGATGGGCTCCATGAACGTGCCTGCCTGCACACCCACCAGCACGCCCGGCTTGTCGATGTCGGCCCACTGCTTGATGACTGTGTTGGTCTTGGTTGTGATGCCGTAGATGTCGCTGCGCATATAGGGCTGGGTGAAAGCCAGCTTCTCCATGCGCTGGGGCAGCATGCCAATGGCGAACATGGCCACGTCACAACGGTCCTGGTTCAGGTCATCAATGAGGGTGGGAAAGGAAGAGTCCACGTATTCGACCCGGGCCTTGAGATCGTGCGCCAGCTCGCCCGACAGGTCAATGTCGATGCCGCCCAGCTGCTGCGTGCGCGGGTGGCGAAAGGTCACGCCGTAGTAGTCCGGCCACACACACACGCGCAGCACCGACTGGCTCTGGACCCGGTCGGCCACAGGCCCTGCCAGCGCGCTGGTGGCGCACGCCGCCAGCAGCAGGCGGGTGATGGCACGTGCCCCCGGTTTCAGCCACTGCATCATCGTCATCATCATGGGGAATCCTTGAATCAATCCAACCACCGTACCCACAGTGGCCTGCCGCAGAGCGGCCAAAAAAGGGTCAGGGCGCATCGATCAGTGCATCGAACGACGGGCATTCCTGCGTGATCTTGCACCGCAGTGCGTCAATGGCCGCAGCATGCGCCAAAAACGTGTCCACGATCACCGGGTCAAACGCGCGCCCACGCTCGGCTGCCAGCATCTCCAGCGCCACCGGCACGGTGAAGGCGGGGCGATACACCCGGTCCATCGTCAGTGCGTCAAAAAAGTCCACCACGGCCGTGATGCGGCCCGACAGCGGAATGGCATCGCCCGCCAGGCCTGCAGGGTAGCCCTGGCCGTCGTAGCGTTCGTGGTGCGTGAGCGCCACCTCGGCCGCCATGCGAAAGACGGGAATCTGCGAACGCCCGAGGATCTCGGCACCCATGGCGGCATGGCAGTTCATGGTCTGGCGCTCTTCCGGGGTGAGCTTGCCGGGCTTCTTGAGCACACTGTCCGGGGTGCCGATCTTGCCGATGTCATGCATGGGCGCCGCCTTGCGCAGCATGCGGGCGTAGCCCACCGTCTGCCCCAGCGCGAGGGCCAAGGCCTCGGCCAGATAGCCGATGCGCACGATGTGCACGCCGGTGTCATCGTCTTTGAGGTCTGCGGCGGCCGACAGGTGCAGCAGTGCCGCGTGGTGTGCGCGGGTGACCTCGCGCAGCGCTTCGTTGCGCTCCCGGTACATGCGGCCGAAGTCACGCACAAAACGCTCCATCTGCGCCGCTGCGGCCTCGTCAAAGCACCGCGTGTCTGGCGGCGCCTGGGGCGCAGGCTCCAGCACTGGGAGCGAAGTCACTGCGCTGCCTCCATGCGGTAGATGGTCTCCAGCACCTGCAGCGTGCTGAAGGGCTTCATCAGGTAGTCGTCGGCTCCTGCCGCGAAACCTGCCGCCCGGTCATCCGACTGCACCCGGGCCGTCAGCATGATCACCTTGGTGTGGCGCATGCCCGGGGCCGATTTGATGCGGCGGCACACATCCAGGCCGTTCAGGGTGCCCGGCATCATCACGTCGAGCAGCACGATGTCCGGCTGCAGCTCCTGGGCCAGCACCCAGCCCGCGTCGCCCGTGGCGGCTTCGTGGATCTCGAAGTCATCAAACTCCAGCGTCATCTTGAGCAGCTTGCGGATATCGATGTGGTCTTCGACGATGAGAATCTTTTTCATGGCGGGAACCCTTGTGGGGCAGAGGTCGGCTTGGAAATACAAAAAAGCACAGATCAGGGTGTTTTTTTGCCATTGATAGAATCATATCAATCATTTTTATCAAATACAAGACACGTGTTTGAAAAAATTAGGAGAAAATGCGCGATCTATGCAATCTGACCATTCCCTCGCGGAGCGCGCCATGGCCGACCACTACACAACGCTCGAAGTCGCCAAGATGCTGGGGATGGCCGTACGGTCCGTCCAGCTGATGGTGGACCGCAACGAGCTGGAGGCCTGGAAGACGCCGGGCGGACATCGCCGTATCTCCCGCGCATCGGTGGAACGCTGGATGACCGCCCACGGCGCTGCGGGCGCGGCCCCGGCACCCGCAGCCGGCACGCCGGTGGCCAGCCGCCCCCCTCTGGCACCACTCGTGGCCCCCGCCAAAGGGCGCGCGCCGCAGATCCTGCTGATTGAAGACTCGATCCATTTCCAGAATCTGGTCGGCCTCATCGTGCAGCAACACTTTCCGGGTGTGCAGTTGCAGGTGGCAAACGATGGCATCACCGGTCTGGCGCTGTATGGGCAGATACAGCCCGAGGTGCTGATCGTGGACATCCTGCTGCCGGGCATTGACGGCGCCACCTTGATCACCACGCTGCGTTCGCACCCTCAGTTTGCGCGCAGCCACCTTATCGTGGTCACCTCACTCGACGAGCAGCAGCGCGAGCCCTACGCGTTCGCCCTGCAGGGCGTGAAGGTCATTCACAAACCCCGACTGGTGGCCGAGCTGCCGAGCGCACTGGCAGCGTGTATTCCACAGGCCCAGGTGCCCGCATGAGCACGCCCAAGGTCCTGCTGGTGGAAGACGACAGCTCCATCGCACGCTTTGTGCAGATGGCGCTGGAGGAGCTTCCGATCGAGCTGGTGACCTGCGCCAATGTGCCGGACGCCATGCAGGCGCTGCACGCCGGGGGGGTGGAACTCATCATCACCGACCTCATGCTGCCCGGCGAGTCCGGCATTGACCTTGTGCAGCGGCTACTGCAAGAGCCCTTGCACGGCCGCCGGATTCCAGTCGCGGTGTTCAGCGCAGGCCTGACACCCCCCGTGCGCGAACAACTGCAGGCCATGAAGGTGTGGCGCATGGTGTCCAAACCCGCGTCGGTGGCAGAGCTGGAGGCCTGCGTGACCGATGCGCTGGCGCTGGTGGCCGAGCCCCCTGCCAACGTGCCAGCCGCAACCACCACGCTGGCCGATGAAGCGGCCGACGATGAGGCGCAGGCCATTGCCACCCACTTTGCGGGCGACGAGTTTTTGTTCAAGGCCTACCGCGCCAGCTGCCTGCAGCAGTTCCCGGCCGACATACGGCAAGGCGAGGCCGCCTGCACGGCGCAAGACTGGCCCGCGCCGCGGCGCCTGGCACACAGCCTGGCCACCGTGCTGCTCACCCTCGGCCACCCAGCCCAGAGCGTGCGCGCACGCCAGCTGGAAAACGCGGCCGCCCAGTCTGCCCCCGAGGCGTGCCTGGAACATTGGCGCCTGCTGCGAGCGTTTCTCCTGCAGCTCTGACCCGGGGCCAGCGGCGCTGCGGGCCCACCGCGTGGCCTTGCAGAGGTCCGACAGCGGGCGATCTCTCACCCAGCCACCCCCACCTGAAAACACCCACCCCATCGGGGGACGGCACCACTTTTCTCCAAAATAACCATTCAGAGCAAAAAATAACCAATTGGTCTAATATGAAAACAATTGGTTTCAACTGCTCCCTGAGCGGTGTGAAACGCCCCTTTCACCCCTCACAGGCAGATCTCCATGGACTCCACCGTTGTCTCCGAATACCGCCCCCACCTCGTCGCCGCCTCGTTCGCACTGGCGTTCATCGGTTCACTGATCGCGCTGATGGTCACGCGCCGCATCCGCCACAAGGACGGCTCGCTGAACCGCGCAGCCGCAGTCACGGCGGGTGTGGCCCTGGGTGGGATCGGCGTGTGGTCCATGCACTTTGTGGGCATGGTGGCGCTGCGGCTGGATGTGGCCAGCAGCTACGGCATCGTCGAAAGCGCGGTGTCCCTGGTGGCTGCCGTGGTCTGCACCTCGGCCGCACTCATCGTCGTGTCCAAGGCGCCTCGGGACCTGGCACGCATTCTGGGCGCAGGGTTGTTGCTGGGCCTTGGTGTGGCGGGCATGCACTACCTGGGCATGTACGGCATGAAGATTGGCGGCTACATCAATTGGGACCTGCGGACCGTGGCGCTTTCAGTGCTCATCGCGGTGGCAGCAGGCACGGCCGCCCTGTGGCTGGCCTTCAACACCCGCAGCATGCCCAGCCGCGCAGGGGCCGCCCTGCTCATGGCCGCTGCCGTGTGCGCCATGCACTACACCGGCATGGGCGCGGCCGAGTTCATCTGCACCACCCCCAACCGCTTTGCCACCGTGCAGGGCCCCGGGCTGGTCAGCTCGCTGGGCCTGGGTCCCACCGTGGCCGCCTGCGCCTTTGCAATGGCTGTGCTTATTTCTGTAGACCTGTACGTGCAGTGGATGCAGCGCTCCATCGGGCAGCAGCGGCGCCGCACCGCCTGAACCCACCGAACCAGGCAAAGCTCGCGCAAAAAACATGGACAGAGGCAGGGTGGATTCGGTCCACTCTTCAATAAGATGGCGGCCATGATCACCCTGCACCACCTCGAAACCTCGCGCTCGCAGCGCATTCTCTGGCTGTTGGAAGAGCTGGGCGTGCCCTACGAGCTCAAGATCTACGCGCGCGACAAGGCCACCAAGCTGGCCCCACCGGCGCTCAAGGCCATTCACCCCCTGGGCAAGTCACCGGTCATCACGGATGGCGACGAGGTGATTGCCGAATCAGGCGCCATCATCGAGTACCTGGTAGAAACCTACGGCGAGCAGGCCCGGGGCGACCTGGCCCACCTGCAGCCCCAGCCACGCACAACCGAACACCGCCAGTGCCGCTTCTGGATGCACTATGCCGAGGGCTCGCTGATGAACTGGCTGGTGATGAAGCTGGTGTTCAAGACCATCCCCACCCAGCCCATGCCCTTCTTCGTGAAGCCCATTGCGCGCGCCCTGTGCGGCACGGTGCAGCAAAAGCTCATCGACCCCAACGTGGACACGGCGCTGGCATTCATTGAAGAGCACCTGGGCACCCACCGCTGGTTTGCCGGGGAGCACCTGACCATGGCGGATTTTCAGATGAGCTTTGCGGTGGAGGCGCTGATGTCCCGCGCCAACGACGCAAGCCGCTGCCCGCACCTGCAGGCCTACCTGGAACGCATGCATGCCCGCCCGGCCTACCAGCGCGGCATTGCCAAGGGCGGCCCGGTGGTGATCGAGGCCTGAACGCACACGGCCATCACCATGTCGCGCTACGCCATCCTGTTTGTGTGCATGGGCAACATCTGCCGCAGCCCCACAGCCCACGGCGTGTTCCGCCACAAGATCGCCCACAGCGGCCTGGCGCACAGCGTGGTGGTGGACTCAGCCGGCACGCACAACTACCACCCCGGCGAGCCGCCCGACACCCGCACCCAGCGCCACGCGGCGCAGCGCGGTTATGACCTGTCGGACCTGCGGGCCCGACAGATCACGGATGCGGACTTTGCGCGTTACGACCTGATCCTGGCCATGGACTGGGACAACCTCACATTGGCACAAGACCTGTGCCCACCCGCACACGCGCACAAGCTGCGGCGCATGACAGAGTTCTGCCTGCAGTTCGACAGCCCGGTGGTGCCCGACCCGTACTACGGCGGCAGCCAGGGGTTTGAAGAGGTGCTGGATCTGGTAGAAGACGCCTGCGAAGGGCTGCTCAGGCACGTACAGCGGCAGCTGCAGGCCCAGGTGCCACCAGTGCAGCACTGACCACCGGGACGGCCCGAGCTACCGCACGCCGCACACCAGGGCGCCCGGGTCGTTGTGGGCCAGCTCCCGGTCGTTCTTGGCCTGGGCCACTTCCATATCGCGCGGCAAGGTCACGCCGTTCTTCACGGCCAAAATCTCGGCCATCACGCTCACTGCAATCTCGGGTGGTGTCTTGCTGCCGATGTAGATGCCAATGGGCCCGCGCAGGCGCTGCAGGCTGGCTTCGGTCTGGTCGAAGTGCTCGATCATGCGGGCCCGCCGCGCCTCGTTGTTGCGGCGCGAGCCAATGCCGCCCACGTAGAACGCCTCGGTGTTCAGCGCCTCCAGCAGCGCCAGGTCGTCCAGCTTGGGGTCGTGCGTGAGGGCCACCACGCAGGTGCGGCGGTCGGGCTTGAAGGCCAGCACCACATCGTCTGGCATGTCGCTCACCACCGTGGCGCCGGGCACGCTCCAACTGCCCCGGTATTCCTCGCGCGGGTCGCACACCGTCACGGCAAAGCCGTTGAACAAGGCCATGGTGGCCAGGTATTCGGTGAGCTGCCCCGCACCGATGAGCAGCATGCGGTACTCGGGGCCGAAGGTGTTGGTGAGCTGCTGTGCATCCACCTTGAGATCCTCGGGGGCCTGGGTGGGTGCCAGGGTCACGGCGCCGTCAGACAGGCGCACGGTGCGCTGCACCAGGCGCCCGGCGGCCAGCTGGGCAATGAGGTCCGCCAGCAGGTTGGGATCAGGGTCGTACTCAAGCAGCAGCTCCAGCGTGCCGCCGCAGGGCAGGCCAAAGCGGTGGGCCTCGTCGGCGCTGACGCCGTATTTGACAAACGATGGCGGGCCGCTGGGGATGCGGTGGTCGGTACCGTCTGCCGCCGCACCCGCCTGTGCATAGGCGCGTGTGTGGCGGTCGATCAGGTCGTCTTCAATGCACCCGCCCGACACCGACCCCACCACCGCGCCGTCCTCGCACAGTGCCATGATCGAGCCCACCGGCCGGGGCGACGAGCCCCACGTGCGCACCACCGTGGCCAGCAGCGCACGGCGCCCCGTGGCCCGCCAGCCCTGCAGCGTGCGCAGCACGACGACGTCCAAATTTTCCATGACTCACTTCCTTCCGCTGCCCCGAGCAATCAGCCCCGATTGAACCACCAGGCCAGCAATACGAGGGCCGTCACGCCAACACCCCACACCCACGCAGGGATACCGCCACCCTGGGTGGCGCTGCCCTCTTCCACGGTGCCTGGCTGGGTGATGGCATCGGCACTGGCCGATGCGTCTGCTGGAGGGGCTTCAGCGCGCGGAAAGCGGCGCTGCATCTCGTCGTCAAACCGCTTGAAGAAGTCTTCGGCCATGCTCTTGGCGGCGCCGTCGATGAGGCGCTGGCCCAGCTGCGCAATCTTGCCGCCCACCGAGGCGTGCACGGTGTAGTGCAGCTCGCAGCTGGCCTGCCCGGCCGCATCGGCGGGGAGCGGCACCAGCTTGACTTGGGCGTTGCCCTTGCCAAAGCCCGCCACGCCGCCGGAGCCGTCAAAGGCGATGTTGTAGCTCTCGGGCGGCACGATGTCGGACAGCGTGATCTTGCCCGCGAACTTGGCCGACACGGGCCCGATCTTGAGCGCCATGGCCACCGAGTACTGGTTCTCGCCCGTGGGCTCGACCTTATCGCAGCCAGGAATGCACAGCTTGAGCACTTCGGGGTCGTTGAGCGCCTCCCAGGCCTGTTGCTGGCTGACGGCAAGGGTTCGGCTGGCTTGCATTTCCATGGTGGGTCCTCTCGATTTTCAAATGGTGTGGATGTTGTGGGAATTCAATCGGTCCGCTGCGTGGCTGGACTCGGTGCGGCGTGGGGCACGGCGCCGTCATTGCCGCAGCACGCTCGCCAGGCTGGCGGCCAGGTCCTTCAGATGGCTCAGGTTGTGCACCGCAACCATGCCGTGGGCCTGGCGGTGCAAGGCCGACGCACCGCGCGCCGTGGGGGCATAGCCCTCGTAGCGCAGCAGGGGGTTAAGCCACAGCAGGCGACCGCAGTGGCGCCGCAGCCAGGCCAGCTCGCGCTCCAGCACCTCGGGCGTGCCCGTGTCCAGCCCGTCGCTGATCAACAGCACCAGCGTCCGCCGCCCCACCAGGCGCCGTGCATGCTGCAGGCGCAGCTGGCCCAGGCTGTCGCCCATGCGGGTGCCCCCGGCAAAGTCGGTGATGGCGTGGCTGGCCATCTCCAGCGTCGCATCGGTGTCGGCCAGGCGGAAGGCGGGCGTGAGGTCGGTCAAGCCGGTGCCAAACGCAAACACGTCACGGCGCACGGCGGCGCCGGTGTGGCGCGGTGCGGTGGCCGCGTGCAAAAAGGCCAGCAGCAAGCGCGCGTAGCGCTCCATGGAGCCCGACACATCCACCAGCACCAGCAGTGGCAGCGGTTGCTGGCGCCGCTGCAGCAAGGGGATGTGCAGCACCTCGCCCCCACTGCGCGCCGCATGGTGCATGGCGCCGGGCCAGTGCGGGCGGCTACCGCGTGCGCCCGGCCGGGTGCGGCGGGCGGCGTAGTGCGGCAAGGGCAAAGGCACATCACGCGCCAAGCGCTCCACCAGGATGTATTCGCTGGCCGAGAGCTGGTTGAAGTCAGCCTGCCGCAGGCGCTGCAGGTCACTGGCCGTCATGGCGGCATCGAATTCGATCTTGTCTTCTTCACGCGCGGGCGGCGCGTTGCGTGCCGCGCGTACCGGCGCCAGCGCCTCGCTCACACGCGGGCGGCGTTTGACGGGCTCGGCCTTGGACTCGGCGCTGGGCAGCATCTGTGCCAGCAGCTTCTGCGCGACGTTGGGGTTGCGAAAGTAGGCGTCAAACAGCTCGCGGAACACCATGCGGTCTTGCTCCCGGCTGACCAGCACGGCCTCCAGTGCAGCGCTGAAATCCTCGCGCTGCAGGCCCACAAGCATCACCGCCTGCTGGGCCAGCGCCATGCGGGCAGCGTCCACCCGCACACCCGCGCGGCGCAGCGTGCGGCCAAAGCCGCTCAGGTTGTCGGCCAGCTTGCCGGTGCGGGCATCGCCGAGTTGAGAGAACATCGCACCCTCGGCCATGGGACGGCTCTCATGCATCGACATCGGCGGGTTGCAGCAACTGCACCGCCATGTCGCGGGTGAGCGCCGCGACATCCTCGCGCTGCTTGAACAGGATGCCTGCGGTATCGGACGCCACCTCGGGGTCCACCACGAGGGTGTCCAGCGCCACCAGCGCCTTGGCCCATTCCACGCTCTCGGCAATGCCCGGTGCGCGCTGGAACGCGTTGGCAAAAGGCTGGCTGCGCAGCCGGCCCACAAACTCTGCCACCTGCACGGCCAGTGCCTCGCTCGCACCCGGCACCTGGGCGCGCACGATGGCCAGCTCACGCTCGCGCTCGGGGTAGTCCAGCCAGTGGTACAGGCAGCGGCGCTTGACGGCGTCGTGCAGATCGCGCGTGCGGTTGCTGGTGAGGATGGTGACCGGCGTGGCCGTTGCACGCACGGTGCCGATCTCGGGAATGCTCACCTGGTACTCGCCCAGGTACTCGAGCAAAAAGGCCTCGAACGGTTCGTCGGCGCGGTCCACTTCGTCGATCAGCAGCACGGCGCCCGGTGCTGGCGCCTGCAGCGCCTGCAGCAACGGGCGGCGGATGAGGTAGCGGTCTTGGTACACCTCGCGCTCCACCTGCGCCATGTCGGCACCGCCCTGCCCCTCGGCCGCGCGCATGTGCAGCAGCTGGGCGGCGTAGTTCCACTCGTACAGCGCCTCGCGCTGCTCCAGGCCGTCGTAGCACTGCAGGCGGATCAGGCTGCGCGACAGCACTTCCGAGAGGGCTTTGGCCAGCGCCGTCTTGCCCACGCCGGGCTCGCCCTCCAGCAGCAAAGGCCGCTGCAGCTTGAGCGCCAGAAACACCGCCGTGGCCAGGCGACGGTCGGCAAAATAGCCCACGCTTTGCAGGGCCTGCACCAGGGCGTCGATGGAAGCCGGAACCGGCGCGGCGTTCAACGAGTTCATTGCTATCCAATTCATAGCTGCTAGCGCATATTCTTCTAGCGCTAGCGGCCAATTTCACTCAAAAACCCGCCACCGGGTGCCGCACCACGGTAGCGGGGTTGCCCTCATGTCATCCCAGCATCTGCTGCACAGCGCGCTGGGTTTGCACGCTGATGAGGTTAGCGCGGTAGGCAGCGCTGGCGTGGATGTCGGCGTTCAAATCGCTCGCGTCGATCTTGACGCTGGCCGCCGACTGCGGCGTGAAGCTCTGGTTGAGCGCCGCCTCCAGCCCCGCATGGCGGAACACGCTGCTGGCCGCACCGGTGACGGCCACGCGCACACCGCTGTCGGTCTGGGCCACAAACACCCCAACCAGCGAAAAGCGCGATGCCGCCTGCTTGAACTTCATGTACGCGGCACGCTTAGGGATGGGGAAGCGGATGGCAGTAATGATCTCGCCCTCCTCCAGCGCCGTGGTGTACATGCCCACGAAGAAGTCGTCGGCTTGGATCTCGCGGCGGTTGGTGATGACCGTGGCGCCCAGGCCCAGCACCGCGCTGGGGTAGCAGGCGGCGGGGTCGTTGTTGGCCACGGAGCCGCCCAGCGTGCCACGTGCGCGCACCTGGCGGTCGCCGATGTGGGCGGCCAGGTCGGCCAGTGCGGGGATGGCCGACTTGACCTCGCTGCTGGCCGCCACGTCCATGTGGCGCGTCATGGCGCCGATGACCAGCGCGTTGCCTTCGCGGCGGATGCCCGCCAGCTCGGCAATGCCGTTCAGGTCCACGATTTTTTCGGGGTTGGCCAAGCGCAGCCGCATGGACGGCAGCAGGCTTTGCCCACCGGCGAGCAGCTTGCCGCCCTGGGCGATGAGCTGCGCGGCCGCAGCGGTGGAGGAAGGAGCCTCAAAGGTGAATGCGTACATGGTTGGTCTCCTTATGCCTTGGCGGACTGAATGGCTTCCCACACGCGGTGCGGCGATGCGGGCATGTCGAAGTCCTTCACGCCCAGGGGCCGCAGCGCATCCAGCACGGCATTGATCACCGCCGGGGGCGAGCCGATGGCCCCGGCCTCGCCGCAGCCCTTGGTGCCCAGCGGGTTGTGGGTGCAGGGGGTGCACACATGGCCCAGCTTGAACTCGGGGAAGTCGTCGGCGCGTGGCATGGCGTAGTCCATGAAGCTGCCGGTGAGCAACTGGCCGGTTTCGCGGTCGTACACGCAGTTTTCCAGCAGCGCCTGACCAATGCCTTGCACCAAGCCGCCATGCACCTGGCCTTCCACGATCATGGGGTTGATGATGGTGCCAAAGTCGTCCACGGCGGTGAACTTGTCCACACGCGTCACGCCGGTCTGCGGGTCGATCTCCACCTCGCAGATGTAGGTGCCTGCGGGGAAGGTGAAGTTGGTGGGGTCGTAGAACGCGGTTTCGTTCAGGCCCGGCTCCAGCTTGTCCAGCGGGTAGTTGTGCGGCACATAGGCCGTGAGTGCCACCTGACCGAACGGGATCTTCTTGTCCGTGCCCCGCACGGTGAATTCGCCGCCGCTGAAGTCGATGTCGGCGTCGCTGGCCTCCATCAAATGCGCTGCAATCTTCTTGGCCTTGGCCTCGATCTTGTCCAGCGCCTTCATGATGGCCGCCCCGCCCACGCTGATGGAACGCGAACCATAGGTGCCCATGCCGAACGGCACACGGCCCGTGTCGCCGTGCACGATGTCCACGTTCTCCACCGGAATGCCCAGGCGCGCGGCCACCACCTGCGCAAAGGTGGTCTCATGCCCTTGGCCGTGGCTGTGCGAGCCGGTGAACACCGTCACGCTGCCCGTGGGGTGCACGCGGACCTCGCCGCATTCAAAAAGGCCTGCGCGTGCGCCCAAAGCACCTGCGATGTTGGACGGCGCAATGCCGCAGGCTTCGATGTAACTGCTGTAGCCGATACCGCGCTTGAGACCCTTGGCCTCGCTGGCGGCCTTGCGCGCGGCAAAGCCCGCCACGTCTGCCAGTTGCTGCGCTTGCGTCATGCAGGCGTGGTAGTCCCCCACGTCGTACTGCAGTGCCACCGGCGTCTGGTACGGCCAGCTGGTGATGAAGTTGCGCTTGCGGATCTCGTCCTGGCCCAGGCCCATTTCCCAGCCGCAACGCGTGACCAAGCGCTCCAGCAGGTAGGTGGCCTCGGGCCGGCCCGCGCCCCGGTAGGCATCCACAGGCGCGGTGTTGGTGAACCACGAATCCACCTCCACATACACCTGCGGTGTGGTGTACTGGCCTGCGAGCAGCGTGGCGTACAGGATGGTGGGCACGGCGCTGGCAAAGGTGCTCAGATAAGCGCCCAGGTTGGCGTGGGTGTGCACCCGCATGGCCAGAAACTTGCCGTCCTTGTCCATCGCCATTTCGGCATGGCTCACGTGGTCGCGGCCATGCGCGTCGGAGAGGAACGCCTCGCTGCGGTCCGCCACCCACTTGATGTTGCGGTTGAGCTTTTTGGCCGCCCAGGTCAGGCACACGTCCTCAGCGTACAGATAGATCTTGGAGCCGAAGCCGCCGCCCACATCGGGCGCAATCACGCGCACCTTGTGCTCGGGCAGGCCCATCACAAACGCCGTCATCAGCAGGCGCTCGACGTGCGGGTTCTGGTTGCTGACGTACAGCGTGTATTCGTCGCTCGCGCGGTTGTAGCTGCCGATGGCCGCACGCGGTTCCATGGCGTTGGGGATCAGGCGGTTGTTGATCAGGTCGAGCTTGGTGACGTGCGCTGCGTTCGCAAATGCGGCATCCACGGCGCCTTTGTCGCCGATGGCCCACTTGAAGCAGTGGTTGTCGGGCGCAATGTCGTGCAGCGCCGCACCGGCCACGGCGCCCGATGCGGCGTCGGCCACGTTCACCACGGCGGGCAGCACGTCGTAGTCCACCTCCACCAGCTCGGCCGCATCGCGCGCCTGCTGCTGGGTCAGCGCCACCACCATGGCCACGTGGTCGCCCACATAGCGCACCTTGCCCTGGGCCAGGATGGGGTGCGGCGGCTCCTTCATGGGCTCGCCGTTGGTGCTGGTGATGAGCCAGCCGCAGGGCAGGCCGTTGATGTTGTCGGCGGCCACATCGGCGCCGGTGAACACGCCCAGCACGCCGGGCGCGGCCTTGGCGGCGTCGATGTTGATGCTGTTGATCTTGGCGTGGGCGTGCGGCGAGCGCACGAACACCGCATGGCTTTGCGCAGCCAGCACCACGTCGTCGGTGTACTGGCCCGCGCCAGTCAGGAAGCGGTAGTCTTCCTTGCGCTTGAGCGATTCGCCGATGTGCGGCAGCTTGGAAAAGTCGGATGCACCCATGGTCTTGTCTCCTTGGATTGTTCTGGCGTGGGAACGGCGGGCGCGCTCAGGCGCCAGCCATGGCCTTCTGGCCGACCTGCACTGCGCGCACGATGTTCTGGTAGCCGGTGCAGCGGCAGATGTTGCCTTCGAGCAGCTCGCGGATCTCGCCTTCGCTGGCGTTGGGATGGTTCTTGCACAGGTCCACCGCACTCATCACCATGCCGGGCGTGCAGAAGCCGCACTGCAGGCCATGGCACTCCTTGAACGCCGCCTGCATGGGGTGCATGGTGCCGTCTGCAGTCGCCATGCCTTCGATGGTCGTCACCTCGGCACCCTGCGCCTGCACCGCCAGCATGGCGCAGGATTTGACGGCCCGGCCGTTCACATGCACCGTACACGCCCCGCACTGGCTGGTGTCGCAACCCACATGGGTGCCGGTGAGCATCAGGTGCTCTCGCAGCGCATGGACAAGCAGGGTATTGGGAGGGACGTCAACACTGGCGGCGCGCCCGTTGACCGTGAACTGGACTTGCATCTGGCTGTCTCCTGGAGTGGTTCTGGCTGGATAGGAGCGCGCTCACGACCTCGCGGAGGGGATCAGGATCACGCTCATCGCTCGCGCATCTTCTGCCGCGCCCCAACGACCATCCCTAGGGACAACCCTAGATTTCCTGGACGCCTCGCTGGATATTCTCAAAATGAAACATGCTGCAATGCACACTAGTCCACTGAATCCGGGAAATCGGGGGTGCGCCAGGGCTGCGGCGGGATGCACGGCAAGGCGCCTGGCGCAGCCAAGGCTGGCTGCCTTGGCAAGTCAGGCAACGCCGCCGGGCACCCGCCGCAGCCCTGGCCCGCAGGGTGAGGGTCTGGCAAGGCCGCACTCGTTGTTGCCGTGCTCGCCGGGTGTACAACACGGCTGCGCCCGGCGCCTAGATTGCGGCCTTGCCAGACACTCACGCACCCCCGATTTCCCGGATTCAGTGGACTACCGCATCATGCGAACGTTCAGGAGCCCATTCACATGCTGATCTCCGCGCCCCACCCCGCTGCTGACCGCCACGCGCTGATTGCGCAGGCGCGCCAGAGCCTGCTGTCCGACGGTGCAGCGCCCGTACGCGCCGAGGTGGAACCGTGGATTGCGCGGTCCTGGCAGCGCTGCCTGGCGCGGGGCCTGGAGCCCACGCGGCGCGTGGCGTTTGACGCCGTCAGCGCCACGGCGCTGCGCCACAGCCAGGAGCAGCACCATCACCTGCTGCGCGCGGCCCGGCCGGTGCTGGAGCAGCTGACCCGGGCCATTGCGGGCATGCGCTACTTCGCCATGCTGACCGATGCACGCGGCATCGTGGTCGATGTGCAGGGCCATTGCGACCGGAGCGACCCGCGCGCCAGCGCCATTGGCCGCGTGGGCATTGACCTGTCGGAAGCCGCCGTGGGCACCACTGCCATCGGCGCCGCGCTGGAAGAGCTGCAGCCCGTGTGGCTGCACCGGGGCGAGCATTTCTTTGACGACAACGCCAGCTACAGCTGCGCCGGGGCCCCGCTGTTCGACCCCCAGGGCCGCTGCATGGGCATGCTGGACCTGACGGGTGTGGATGTGCCCGAGCGGCCCGAGCTGCGCCACCTGGTGGCCCGGTCGGCCCGCGCCATGGAAGACGCATTGCTGCTGCAGCTGCCCCACGCCCTGCTGCTGCGCCTGAACTGGCCGGGCTGCCCGCTGGGCGGCGAAGGCGACGGCCTGCTGACGCTGGATGCCGACGGCTGCGTGGTGGGTGCCAACAGCGTGGCCCGCCAGCTCGTGCCCCAACCCCTGCGCGCCCCCGGCCTGCCCGGCACCCGCACCCACTGCAGCGACCTGCTGGCCATGCCCTGGACCATGCTGTTCGACGCGGCCCGCCAGCAGCGCAGGGAGCCGCTGGATTTGCCGCTGTGGTCGGGCCTGCGGCTGCACGCCCTGGCGCAGCTGCCTGCGCACGCCCGCACCGTGGGCGACACCCACACGGCAGCGGTGCCAGGCATTGCATCGGCGCCCGCCCCGCTGCGCGAGGCCGAGGTCGCAATGATCCGCCGCGCCGTGCAGGAGGCGCGCGGCAACGTGGCCGAGGCGGCGCGTGCGCTGGGCATCAGCCGCGCCACGGTGTACCGCAAGCTGGGCGCCCACAAAGGCGGGTGAAGGGCCCGCGCCGCTGCCCACACCGCTGTGCGAGCTTCTGACGCCTCTAATTCAAGCCTTTTTGGCCGATAGCGCTAGTGCAATATGCCTGAGCAGCTATCAAATAGGTAGCAACTCAATCACCCCATCAACCGAGGCGCCTCGGGCCGCTCAGGCACGCGGCCGACGCAGGCCCACCACGGGCTGCGCGCTGCGCCGCTGCTGGCGCTCCAGCGCTCCGTCAGCGGCGGCTTTCAGCAGCCGCTGGAAGGACGGGCACTGGGCATGGCTCTCGGCCGGGCAGGCGGCCGCGTGCCGCAGGCCGTTGCTCATGGCCTTGAGACGCTTGACCATGGTGTCGAGCTCGTCGGCCTTGCTTGACAGCAGCTGCCGGTCAATGTTGGGCTCGCCACTGGGCAAGAACATCGACCGGATGTCGTCCAGCGAGAACCCGGCCGATTGCCCCAGCGCAATCAGCGCCAACTGGTCTATCACGCCGGGCGCAAACCGGCGGCGCTCGCCGGGTTGCCCTACCGACTGGATCAACCCCTTCTCCTCGTAATACCGCAGCGTGGACGCCCTCAGACCGGAGCGTTTGGCGACTTCGGCAATGTCCATGAAAAAACCTCTTGACCTCAAGTTGACTTGAACTTCTATATTCCGTTCAAAACCTTCTTCCGTCAACTTTTCGAGGTGTTTTCATGACTCTCTCAGTGCAAGACATTCCCCTCGCCGTGCTCCTGGGCATCGGTGCCACCGCCGTCATGGATGCGTGGCTGTTGCTGCTCAAAAGGCTGGGCGTGCCCACGCTCAACTTCGCTTTCATCGGCCGCTGGGTGGGCCACCTGCTGCGCGGGCAGGTCGCCCACGCGGCCATCGCCAAGGCGGCTCCGGTGCGCGGCGAGCTGGCCTGGGGCTGGCTCACGCACTACGCCGTGGGCATGGCCTTTGCCGGGGTGTTGCTGTCCCTGCAGGGCGCCGCCTGGGTCCACAGCCCCACCCTGCTGCCCGCGCTGGCCGTGGGCATGGGCACCGTGGCGGCGCCCCTCTTGGTCATGCAGCCTGCCATGGGCTCGGGCTTTGCGGCATCGCGCACGCCCACCCCGCTCAAGAACTGCCTGCGCAGCCTCGCCAACCACACCGTGTTTGGCCTGGGCCTGTATCTCTCCGCGCTGGTCATCGCACTGATTTCACGCTGACCTGTCCCGCGCCTTCTCCCCCGAAATCACTCCCAAGGAAACCACACCATGCAACAGATTGCCATCGTCTATCACAGCGCCCACGGCCACACCGCGCACATTGCCCACCACGTGCTGGACGGCGCCCGCGCCGTACCGGGCGTCCTCGCCGAACTGGTCAGGGCCGAAGACCTGGCGCAGGCGCCCGACCGCCTGCTGCGCTACGACGGCGTCATCCTCGGCTCGCCCACCTACCTGGGCGGGGTCTCCGGGCCGTTCAAGACCTTCATGGATTCCACAGGCCGCCTGTGGAAGACGCAGCAGCTCAAGAACAAGCTGGCGGCGGGCTTTACCGTGTCGTCACTGCCAGCGGGCGACAAACAGTCCACGCTGATGTCGATGTGGGTGTTTGCCATGCAGCACGGCATGGTGTGGGTGGGCAACCCCATCCTGCCAGAGCAGCATGCCGGGGTGCCGTACGACGAGGCGGCCAACCGCCTCGGCTCCTGGTCGGGCCTGATGGCGCAGGCGGGCCATGGGGCGGCCGCCGATGCGTTTGTGCCCGGCGACACCAAAACCGCCCGCATGTTCGGCCAGCACTTTGCCGAGACGCTGCAGCGTCTGGGCGGTGTGGGCGGTGCAGACGCACGCCAGACTGGCGAAGAGGTGGCGGCATGATCCCCGCGCGCTACGGCCCGGTGCTGTTCAGCCTGATCTTGTCGGGTGCGATGTCGCTGCTGGTGTCGGGCATCTCCACCTTTCGCGGACTGCAGCCGCAGCAGGACTTTGTGAGCCTGTGGGCGGGCGCATGGCTGACCGGGTGGCTGTTCGCCTTCCCGGCGGTGATGCTGGCAGCGCCGCTGGCCCGCAAGGCGGTGGCGTTGCTCACCACCGCCAAGGGCTGAGCACCTGCGAGCGGCTGACAAAACTCAGCGAAGCGGCCCTGGCTAGGCGTTTCGCCGCAGGCAGTACAAGCAGTACGACAAGGCGAGACAACAACGCCAGGGGAGTTTTGTCAGTCGCTCACGCCCGCTCGTACCAGCCCTTGCTGCGGTTGACGAGGTGCACTACCAGCAGCATCACCGGCACCTCGATCAGCACGCCCACCACGGTGGCCAGCGCGGCGCCCGAGTGGAAGCCGAACAGGCTGATGGCAGCAGCCACCGCCAGCTCGAAGAAGTTGGAGGCACCGATCAGTGCCGACGGGCAGGCCACGCTGTGCTTCTCCCTCACCACGCGGTTGAGCCAGTAGGCCAGCCCTGCGTTGAAGAACACCTGGATCAGGATGGGCACCGCCAGCAGCGCAATCACCAGCGGCTGCTGCAGGATGGCCTGGCCCTGGAACGCAAACAGCAGCACCAGCGTGGCCAGCAATGCGGCGATGGACCAGGGCCCCATGCGCGCCATGACGGCATCGAACACCGCCTGCCCCTGGGCCAGCAACGACCGGCGCAGCAACTGGGCCAGCACGACCGGGATCACGATGTAGAGCACCACCGAGGTCAGCAAGGTGTCCCACGGCACGGTGATGGCCGAGATGCCCAGCAAGAACGCCACCAGCGGCGCAAACGCAACCACCATGATGCTGTCGTTCAGCGCCACCTGCGACAGCGTGAACAGCGGGTCGCCGCCAGTGAGGCGGCTCCACACAAACACCATGGCCGTGCAGGGGGCCGCTGCCAGCAGGATGAGGCCTGCGATGTAGCTGTCCAGCTGGTCCGCAGGCAGGTAGGGCGCAAACCAGTGGCGGATGAACAGCCAGCCCAGCAACGCCATCGAAAACGGCTTGACCAGCCAGTTCACCACCAGCGTTACGCCGATGCCCCGGGCGTGCTTGCGCACCTCGCCCAGCGCACCGAAGTCCACCTTCACCAGCATGGGGATCACCATCACCCAGATCAGCAGGCCCACGGGCAGGTTGACCTGGGCGATCTCCATGCGGCCGACGGCCTGGAACACCGACGGCAAGAACTGCCCCAGCGCAATGCCCACCACGATGCACAGCAACACCCACACGGTGAGGTAGCGCTCGAACACGCTCATGGGGGCCGGCACTGGCGCGCCGGCCGGTCCGCACCGCGCCGTCATGGCGTGGCTGCGGCACGCGACAGCTCGCGCGCGGTGTGCTGCAGCAGGGTCTTTTCGAGCTTGTCGGCAGGCAGGTTGATGAGCAGCTCCAACCGCTGGTGGATGGCATGCAAGGTCTTGCGGAAAGCCTCGCGCTTTTCATCGTCCGTGCCGTCCCCTGCGGACGGGTCGGCGTAGCCCCAGTGCGCAGTGGCCGGGTGGCCGGGCCAGATGGGGCAGACTTCGCCGGCCGCGTTGTCGCAGACGGTGATGATGAGGTCCATCACGGGTGCGCCCGGGGCGGCAAACTCGTCCCAGCTTTTGCTGCGCAGGCCTTCGGTCGAGATGCCCGCGGCACGCAGCACCTCCAGGCCCAGCGGGTTGGGTTGCTGGTTGTCGCGCGGGCTGCTGCCCGCCGAGTACGCGTGGAACCGGCCCGGTGCCATGTCGTTGAGCAAGGCCTCGGCCAGGATGCTGCGGGCCGAGTTGTGGGTGCAAAGAAAAAGAACGTTCAAAGCGGTCATGCGGCGCTCTCAGCAGCAGCTGGTTTTGAGGGTTGCGGTCGTGGCCGGGCCGCAGCACGCCGCCCGAGACGCCGCTGGTGCAGGGGCCGCCGCCGAAGGAGCGCAGCAGGCGCCCGCAGATGAAGACGGTGTGGCCTCGTTGAAGACGGGGATGTCGCCCAGGGTGTGAAAGTGCTCCCATGCAATGCCCTGCGGGTCGGTCACCCAGTGCTTTTCGCTTCGGGCGTAGCAGCAGGTGGTGTTGCCCTCGTCGAGCAAGGCCATGTCGGCGGCCTCGGCGCGCGCCTTCAGTTCGGCCAGCTCCTGAGCGTCGTCGGTCTGCATGCCAAAGTGGTCCAGGCCTGGCTTGGCGCCGCGCGTGGAGATGGCGAAATTGACGCGCGGGTCCTCCAGCATCCACTTGGCATAGTCCGCCTCCACCCGCGTGGGGGCAGCAGCAAACAGCTTGGAATAGAAGGCGATGTTCTGGGCCAGATCATCGACATGCACATGGGCGTGGAAGCGTTTCATGGGGTTCTCCTTGGGGCAACGGTGAGGAACGGTCAGCAATGGCAGGAAGCAACCGCGCCGCCAGGGGTACAGGCCTGGCCTTCGCAGCAGTTTTCGGTGAGGTAGGCCAGCAGCGCATTCATGGTGTCGAACGCGGCGCGGTAGATGAGATTGCGGCCCTGTCGCTCCTGGCTGATGAGCCCTGCGTGCGACAGCTCCTTGAGGTGAAAGGACAGGGTGTTGGGCGCCACCTCCAGCTGGGCGGCCAGATCACCGGGGGTCAGCCCCGCAGGGCCCGCCACCACCAGCGCACGAAAGACCCGCAAGCGGATCTCCTGAGCCAGGGCTGCGAGGGCACGGACAACATCGGTTTCTTGCATAAATCGATAATACAACGATTGTTGAATTATTGAAAATGGCATCCCAAAAATCACTGGAAACCCACGCCGATCCCGGATGGCAGCCAATCGCCCGGGAGCACGCACCCGCCACAGCCTGTTACGCGTTGGCCCCGCCCCACGGTCGTATGATGACCCGCATACAAAAAAGGGCGGGAGCACGTGGACGATTTGGTTTCAATCTGGCATGGCGCCATGCAGGTGTTTGTGGTGGGGTTTCCGCCACTGCTGCAAAGCCTGCTGTTCTGGGTGTTTGCGGCACTCGTCGTGCACGTGTGCCAGCAGTTGGTGGAGCACACCGCGTATTCGGTGGACCCGTCCAGCCGCCGCATCAGCGCATCCCACGCATCGCTGTGCATTGGCTCCATCGTGTGGGCGCTGGATGTGGTCGGCCTGTTCCTGTACAACGAGCTGTCGCACCACGTACTGGAGCTGGTGCCCGCGCTCAGCGGCCTGGTCATCATGGTGGTGAGTGCGCGGCTCACCATCCCCACCCTCAGCACCGGCGCCAGCAAGCGCCGCATTGCGCTGGCCAGCTTGTGGCTGGCGATGGGCACGCTGGCAGGGCACTTCACCATCACCAGCAGCCACGTGCAGAGTTTCGGGCAGATCAACCTGCCAGCCACTGTGCTGTCGCTGGGCATTGCCACCGGCATTTCGTGCTACTGCGCAATCCGCCACCGCGCCGCCAAGCTCAGTGTGCTCACCCCCCGCTACCGGGCCCAGAACTGGGCGGACAAGCTGCTGTGCGGCGGCGCGATCCTGGTGCTGCACTGGCTGTTGGTCAACACCTTTGCCATGCACCTGGGCGACCCCGAGGGTGCGTCCGATGGCGCCGCGCTGCTCTTCGTGATGCTGGTGTTTGCGATGGCGGTGGCCATGGAGCATCTGAGCAACCTGCGCTCGGACGCGGGACGCCAGCAGTTGCTGCGGAGGGGGTTGTCGATGATGCGCACCTCGGCATTGGCCCACAACGCCCACAGCGATATTCAGCAGTCGCTGATTGCCGACCACCTGGACCGCCTGCTGCACCCGGACAACCTGGCCCTGCATTTCCAGCCCATCATCCACACCCAGCGCAGCGGGGTACAGCTGGAGGCGCTGCTGCGCCTGACCGACACCACCCTGGGCCGCATCAACCCCGAAACCTTCTTGCTGGTGTGCGAGCTGCAGGGCAAGACGGCGGAGGTGGACCGCATGATCCTGTGCAACGCGCTCGACCATCTGTGCCACTGGCGGGCGCAGGGGATGGACGCAGTGTCCATCAGCGTCAATGTGGCGCCGGTCACGCTGATGCACGAAAGCTTCGCGCCTTGGCTGGGCCTGCAGCTGGCCCAGCGCGCCCTGCCCCCGCGCACCCTGAAGCTCGAAATGACCGAGCATGCCGTGATTGCGCTGGGCCCCCAGATGGTGGCGGCCATCAGCGCGCTGAGCGCCCTGGGTGTGGCCGTTTTGATGGACGACTTTGGCGCCGGGTATTCGTCCCTGGGCATGCTGGCCGAGCTACCGATTGCGGGCATCAAATGCGACCGCCTGTTCGTACGCCAGCTGCCGCAGGACCGCCGCCGCCAGAAGCTGCTGCGGCACATCAGCTCGCTGGCGCGAGACCTGGGCCTGTCGGTGGTGGTTGAAGGCGTGGAGACGCCCGAAGAGCTGCGGGCCCTCGCGGCCGCCGGGCTGCACCACATCCAGGGCTACCTGTTCAGCCGCCCCATTGCAGCGCCTGACGTGCCCAATTGGCATCGAACGCAACTGCAGTCGCAGCGTGCAGCATTGCAAGCACTGCTGCACACGCCGGGCAGTGGCCGGGACAGCGATACCTCTTTTGTGCCCACGCAGCCCAGCACGCCTTGGGCCTCGGGGGCATGACCCCCATGGCTGCACTGAAAACCCTGGTCCTGGGCGGCTACGGCAACTTTGGGGCGCGCATCTGCCGCGCCCTGGTGGGCGATGAGGCTACCCGCCGCCACATTGCCCTGCTGGTGGCGGGCCGGGACGCCTCGCAAGCGAAGGCCCTGGCCGCCACGCTGGGCCACGGTGCACAGGGCGTGGCGCTGGACCACCAGGCGCCCGGCCTGGTCGCCACCTTGCGCGAGTGGGGTGTGGGTCTGGTCATCCATACGGCAGGCCCTTTTCAGGCGCAGGCCTACAACGTGGCCCAGGCAGCGGCCGAGGCGGGGGCGCACTACATCGACCTGGCCGACGGTCGCCGGTTTGTTGGCGACTTTCCCGCTGCCATGCAGGCTGCATTCACTGCCGCCGGGCGCACAGCCGTCGCGGGGGCCAGCACGGTGCCCGCGCTGTCCTCCGCCGTCATCGACCACCTGTGCGCGGGCTGGCAGCGCATTGACAGCATCGACATCTGCATTGCCCCTGCGCAACGGGCGCCCCGGGGCCAGGCCACGCTGGCGGCGGTGCTGAGCTACTGCGGCCTGCCCATTGACGTGTGGGACGGTGGCCGGTGGCAGCCGCACAGCGGCTGGGCGCGGCCCAGCCCCGTCCAGTTCCAGCGGCTGCGCCCTCGCCTGGGGGCAGTCTGCGACATCCCGGACCTGGAGATTTTTCCCGCCCACTATCGGGCCCGCGACTGCGTCATCTTCCGCGCGGCCCTGGAGGTTGGCTTGGCGCAAAGAGCCTTCGCCACCCTGGCAACGCTGCGCCGCTGGGGCGTGCTGCCCCACCCCGAAAAGCTGGCCTGGCTGATGCACCGCGCGGGCGGCGCGCTGGACTTTCTGGGCACGCCGCTGGGCGGCATGGTGGTGCGTGTGGCGGGTGCCGACGCACAAGGCCAGCCCCGGCGCCGCGCATGGCACATTGCGGCCGACAACGACCACGGCCCCGAAATCCCCTGCATGGCCGCCATCCTGCTGGCCCGCCAGCTCGCAGCCGGGCAGCCGCTGCCCACCGGGGCACACACCAGCACCAGCCTGCTGCCCCTGGAGGCTTTTGCTCCCGAGTTTGCGAAGTGGGGCATGGTGACGGATGTGGTGGAGGAATGAGCCCATGGCCCACCGGAAATTGACCTTCCCCATGCCAGCGCGGGCCGACGTTGTGTTCGATGCCTTCCACTACCACGAGTGGCGGTGCCAGTGGGATTCGCTGGTGCGCCGCACCAGCGTGGAAAGCGGTGCGCCCTGCCCCAGTGTGGGCGCCACCACCGAGAACCTGGGCGCCGGTGCATTGCGGGCGCTGTCCATGCGCACGCAGTTCGTCAGCTATGACCGCCCTGTGGTCGCGGCTGCGGCCATGGTGGGCCAGTCGTTTCCCTTCACCCAGTGGGCCGCCTCCATGCGCCACCAGGAGCAGGGCCCCCACCAGTCCCTGCTGATCTACACCTACACCTTTCAAGTCGGCCCGACAGCCTTGCGGACGGTGATGGAGCCTGTGGTGGACTGGGTCTTTGTCCGCAAGACGCGGCAGCGGTTCCAGCGCCTGGCGCAGTTCCTGGCGGTCCGTGCTGCCGACATTGCAGCTTGGCAACAGACACAGGGCGTCGCGAAATCCGCAGCACAGAAGGTCACCCCATGAACCACGCGTCAGCCCGCCTGCTGCGTGCCAGCCTCGTCGTCGTCTGGCTGGCCACCGCCGTGGTCAGCGTGTGGGAGCTGCACGGCCAAAGCCGCGAGTTGCTGGCAGGGCTGCCCACAGCCTGGGCCGGGGGCCACGCCCCATGGCTGCCCACTGCCATCATCTTGGCCGGGGCGGCGGCCGATGCGGTGCTGGGGCTGTGGCTGGCGCTCCGCCCGGGCCGCAAAGCGTATGGCGCTGCTTTGCTGATGATGCTGGCCATGACGCTGCTGGCCACGGCCATACAACCCGCCTGGTGGCTGCACCCCTTCGGGCCGCTGACCAAAAACCTGCCGATTGCCGCCATCCTGTGGGTGCTGCGGCAAGACGAGGCCACTTCTCTGCAAAAGCCATGAGCCTGTACCTCACCCTCAAATGGCTGCACATCATCTCCAGCGTGCTGCTGGTGGGCACCGGGCTGGGCTCGGCGTTCTACATGTTCTTTACCAACCGCAGCGGCAATGTGCAGGCGCAGGCGGTGGTCACACGCCTGGTGGTGCGGGCGGACTGGTGGTTCACCACGCCCACGGTGTTCATCCAGCCCGCCACGGGGCTGGCCATGGCAGCCATGGCGGGCCTGCCGTGGAGCACGCCGTGGCTCGCCGTCTCCATCGCGCTGTACCTGGTGGCCGGTGCCTGCTGGCTGCCCGTGGTGTGGCTGCAGCTGCGCATGCGGGATATGGCGAGAGTGACTGCAGAGGCAGCGCAGGCCGCGAACGGTGAGGGCGTGCTGCCGCCCCTGTACTGGCGCTACGCCCGCTGGTGGGAGGCACTGGGCTACCCGGCCTTTGTGGCCATGGCCGTGGTGTTCTACCTGATGGTGAACAAACCCGCCCTGACCTTCTGAACCTATGATCGCTCCATGCTGATCGAGACCCTGGACACTGCCCGCGACCTGGGGCGCTTGAAGGAAATCCTGGGCGTGATGGTGCGCCACGGGTTTGGCGACACCGTGCGCCGCCTGGGCCTGACCGACCGCCTGGAGCGCGCCGGCCAGGCGCTGAACTGGACCCACGCCGCCGACCTGGCCCGCGTGGAGCCGCCGGTGCAGGTGCGGCTGGCCCTCGAAGAGCTGGGCCCCGCGTTCGTCAAGTTTGGCCAGATTCTCGCAGGGCGGGCCGACCTGTTTGGCCCGGAATGGATTGCCGAGTTCGAGAAGCTGCACAGCAACGTGCCCGCTTTGCCCATCGACGCCTTGCGCCCGCAACTGCGCGAAGACCTTGGCGCCGAGCCCGAAGCCGTCTTTGCCTGGTTCGACACCACGCCGCTGGCCGCCGCATCGATTGCGCAGGTGCACCGCGCCCGTCTGCAGGATGGCAGCGAGGTCATCGTCAAGATCCGCCGCCCCGGCATTGCCGACACCATCCAGGCCGACCTGCGCCTGCTGCAGCGCCTGGCTGCGCTGGCCGAGGCCGAGCTGCCCGCGCTCAAGCCCTACCGGCCCCAGCAACTGGTGCGCGAGTTCGCCCGCTCGCTGCGCCGCGAGCTGGACCTGGCGGGCGAATGCCGCCAGGCCGAGCGCATTGCTACCAACATGGCCGTGCTGCCCCACATCGTGATCCCGCGCGTGCACTGGGCCTACACCCGCGAACGCATCAACGTGCAGGACTTCATCGACGGCACGCCCGGCGGCGCCCTGACCGCACTGACGCCCGAGGCCGGCTTTGACCGCACGGTGCTGGCGCAGCGCGGCGCGCAGGCGGTGCTGCAGATGATCGTCAAGGACGGCGTCTTCCACGCCGACCCGCACCCGGGCAATGTGTTTTACCTGCCCGGCAACCGCATTGCCTTCATTGACTTTGGCATGGTAGGCCGCCTGTCGCAGCGCCGGCGCGACGAGCTGCTGCAGTTGCTGCTGGGCTTGGTCGAGCACCAGCCGCAAGCCGTGGCCGACGTGCTGCTGGACTGGACGGGCGACGCGCAGGGCCTGAACCTGGGCCAGCTGGAGACTGAGATCGAGGCCTTTGTGGACCAGTACCACGGCGTGCCCTTGGCACAGCTGAGCCTGGGGCAGATGCTGGCCGACGTGACGGCCATCCTGCGCGAACACCACCTGGGGCTGCCGTCCGACCTCGCACTGCTGATCAAGGCCTTCATCTCGCTCGAAGGCATGGGCCGCAACCTCGACCCAGACTTTCACATGGCGACCGAAGCCCTGCCCTTGCTCAAGCAGGTGGTGCGCGCGCGCTACGAGCCCAAGGTGCTGGCCGGGCGCGCCTGGAGCACCTTGCGGCGCGCGTTGGCCACGGTGGAGCAGTTGCCGGACGACATCGGGCAGCTGCTGCGCAACGCGCGGCGCGGGCACCTGCAGGTGGGCATCGAGCTGGCGCACCTCAAGCGTGTGGGCGACCAGATCGACCGGTCAGCCAACCGTCTGGCAATGGCGCTGGTGATTGCGGCGCTGATCATCGGCTCGTCCATCGTGATGACCGTGAAGGGCGGGCCTACGCTGTTCGGCCTGCCCGCGTTTGGCTTCCTGGGGTTCTTCGGCGCGGTGGTGTGTGGCCTGTGGCTGGTGCGCGCCATCTGGCGCAGCAGCCATCACCGTGATGATGACTGAGCGCGGCAGACAGCAGGTCAAAACAACACACGCCGCGCCACCCCACCAGGCAGGCAGACGCGGCGTGTGCACACACTCACAGCCGGTCGGCAGCCCGTGTTCAGGGCTGCCCAAACCCCAAGCGATGCAATACCGCCTGGGCAGGCGGTTGGCGCAGCGCACTGGCAAACGCCTGGGCAGCAGCAGGCGCATCGGCACGCACGGTCAGGCCATAGGCTGCGCCTACCTGCAGGGCCGCAGGCAGCTGCACCACGCGCAGGCGCGGCACCTCGGCCTGGGCGGCCACGGCGTTGGTGCAGTAGGTCAGAAACACATCGGCCTGGCGCTGGTCCATCACCCAGGCATAGGTGCCCCGGCCCGCAGGTGGCTTGGGCGAATCCGCACCGCCCGTGAGCTTCAAGGCCTTGGCGTCCAGCTGGGCGTAGGCACCGGGTTGAACCTTGTCGGCCTGGCGGAACAGCGCCCAGGCGTAGTCGCCCGACGGGTCGGCCTTGGGCGTGGACGTGCCCACGCGCACGTCACTGCGCAGCATGGTGGCCAGCAGGGTGTCGGGAGTGGCACTGATCTGCTCGCTGGTCAGCGCACACAGCGCATTGCGCGTGAACACCACGGGCGCCTGCCAGCCACCCTGGGCGGCCAGGCGCTGCGGGTGGTCGGTGTCGGCCGAGGCAAAGACCTGTGCGGGCTCACCCTTTTCGATGCGCTCGCGCAGCAGGCCCGAGGCGCCGAAGGTCAGCACCACCTTCTGGCCCGTGCGGGCCTCGTGGTCGCGCGCGATCTCGGTGAACGCCTCGCGCAGGCTGCCAGCGGCATACACCTGCACGGGGGCCGCATCAGCCATGGGCACCTTGGCAGGGCCCGCAGAACAACCGGCCAGGGCTAACACGGCGGCTGCAGCAGCAGCCGACAAGGAGCGGTGTGTCATCGCGTCCGCTCACTGCGTGGCATTGGGGAAGAACAGTTGCTCGCCGCCGATCTTGTAGCCCGCAATGGCTTGCTGGCCGGCGGGCGACACCACCCAGTCCACAAACTTCTGCGCGTCCTGCGACTTCACATGCGGGTGCTTGGCGGAGTTCACGACCATCACGCCATACTGGTTGAAGAGCTTGGTGTCGCCCTCGACCAGAACGGCCAGGTCCGCGCGGTTCTTGAAATTGAGCCAGGTGCCACGGTCGGCCAGCAGGTAGGCGCCGCTCGATGCCGCAATGTTCAGCGCGGGCCCCATGCCGCAGCCACATTCCTTGTAGCCGCTGCCCTTGGCGGCATCGGCACCGGCCAGCTTCCAGTAGCGCAGTTCGGCTGCGTGAGTGCCGCTCTGGTCGCCGCGCGAGATGAAGTTGCCGTTGGTAGCGGCCAGCTTCTGCAGGGCCTGCACAATGTCCTTGCCTTTGGTGCCGGCCGGGTCGTTCTTGGGGCCGATGAGGATGAAGTCGTTGTACATCACGGGGTAGCGCTTCACGCCCCAGCCATCGGCCACAAACTTTTCTTCGGCCACCTGGTCATGCACAAACAGCACGTCGGCGTCACCCCGGCGCGCCATGTCGAGCGCCTGGCCCGTGCCCAGCGCCACCACTTTGATGTCGAGACCACTGGCCTTCTTGAACTCGGGCAGCAGGTAGCCAAACAGGCCCGACTGCTCGGTGGAGGTGGTGGAAGCCATGGTGATGCTCTGCGCGAACGCAGAACCAGACGCTACCAAAACGATAGCTGCTACCGCTTTGGACACTATCGCTACCGCGCGGAAAGGCTTGGAATTTTTCATCGCCGGGCCGCCCCAAGATGAAAAGGCGCCCTTGGGGGGCAGCGACCACACGAAGTGGGAAGCGGGGGGGGCAATTCGCGTCATACCAGCTCTCCTTTGACAAACAAACGGGCGGCCTCCGGCAAGGGGCCGTTGAAAAAATCGTGCACCGGCAAGTCCGCCACCAGGCGACCGTGCTCCATGTAGATGACGCGGCTGGCCAGACGCTTGACCTGCCCCAGGTTGTGGCTGCTGAACACCATGGTCACGGGGTGCGCCGGACCGGCAGCGCCGTGGCTGGCCGCAAAGTCGGCCATCAGGGCCTCGACCTCGCGCTTGGCGTGGGGGTCGAGGCTGGCGGTGGGCTCGTCCAGCAGCAGCACGTCGGGCCGCAGGGCCCACGCGCGGGCCAGCGCCACCCGCTGCTGCTGGCCGCCCGACAGGGTGCGCGCGTTCTGCGCAGCAATGCCCTGCAGGCCCACCCGCTGCAAGGCCGTCAGGGCCAGCGGGCGCGCATCGCGCCAGCGGGTGCCACGCAGCCACAGGGCCAGCGCTACGTTGTTCTGGGCGCTGGTGCGCAGCATGTGCGGGCGCTGGAACAGCATGGCCTGGCGCAGCGATGCATCGCACTGCAGGCCGCCCCCATGCGTATCGGCTAGGCCATGCAGCACGCGCAGCAAGGTGCTCTTCCCACTGCCGTTGGCGCCCACCAGCGCCACACGCTCGCCGGGTGCAATGCGCAGCGTGACCTGGTCCAGGGCTTGTACACGGCCGTAGCGCACGGTCACCTGGCGCAGATCCACCCAGGGGGTTGGCACCGGTCCGCTCATGCGGCTACTCCCACCGGCGTACTGGAAGCCGCGCCATCCACCCGCTCGCGCCAGCGCCGCAGCAACGCAATCAGCACATTCAGCGCCAGCACCACGGCCAGCAGGATCATGCCCAGCGCCAGCGCCAGCGGCAGGTCGCCCTTGCTGGTCTCCAGCGCGATGGCGGTGGTCATCACCCGTGTGAAGCCGTCGATGTTGCCGCCCACAATCATCACCGCGCCCACCTCGGAGATCGCCCGGCCAAACGATGCCAGCAGCACGGTCAGCAGCGCATAGCGCTCATCCCACGCCAGCAGCAGGCTGCGCAGCAGCGGGCCGGCGCCCATGGAGCGCAGCTGCTCGCCATGCGCGCGCTCGGCATCTTCCACCGTCTGGCGCGTGAGCGCAGTGACCACCGGCAGCACCAAGATAGCCTGCGCCAGCACCATGGCCTTGAAGCTGAACAGCCAGCCCAGCGAGCCCAGCGGCCCGCTGCGCGACAGCACCAGGTACACCACCAGCCCCACCACCACCGACGGCACGGCCAGCAAGGTGTTGAGCACGGCCAGCACGGCGCCACGGCCCGCGAAGCGCGCGACGCCCAACCACGCGCCCAGCACCAGGCCCACCCCGCAGGCCATCACACAGGCGGTGGCGCTGACAGACAAGGAGCGGCCCACGATGGTCCAGAGGACGGGGTCGGACGAGAGGGTGAGTTCAAGCGCTGTGGTCGCGCTTTCGGTGAGGGTGGACATGGGCCAGGGGATCGGTTTGGGCTATCGTAGGCACCCATCCAATATCCAGCGATATGAACTCCCGTGCATAGGGTCCAACTTCATTACACACTCAGCCGGGACGCGGGCACTGCGCTCATCCGCAACCCGCTGCCCGAGCTGCTGCAGGCCGTGGCCGAGCGCGGCTCCATCTCAGGCGCCGCGCGCGCGCTGGACCTGTCCTACCGCCATGTCTGGGGTGCCCTCAAGTGCTGGGAAGACCAGCTGGGCGGCGAATTGATCATCTGGGGCAAGGGCCAGTCGGCACAGCTCAGCGAGTTCGGCAGCAAGCTGCTGTGGGCCGAACGCCAGGCCCAGGCGCGCCTGGCGCCGCAGATTGCCGCGCTGCATGCCGACCTGGAGCGCGCATTCGCCGTGGCCTTCGACCCCAATGCCCATGTGCTCACCCTTTATGCCAGCCACGACGACGCACTGGCTGCGCTGCGCGCCCATGCCGCCACGCAGACCGATGTGGGCGCCCTGCACCTCGACATCCGGTTCACTGGCAGCGTGGACGCCATCCGTGCGCTGAACGAGGGGCGGTGCACCCTGGCGGGTTTTCACACCGTGGCCGACGCGGCCGCGCAGTCGCTCACCGCGCGCACCTACCAGCCACTGCTGCAGCCCGGGCTGCACAAGATCATTGGCTTCGCACAGCGCACCCAAGGGCTCATCGTGGCCCCCGGCAATCCGCTGGGTCTGCACAGCCTGGCCGATGTGGCCCGCACCGGCGCCCGCTTCATCAACCGGCCGCTGGGCTCGGGCACGCGGGTGCTGCTGGACGACCTGCTGGCCCAGGCCAGCATGGACCCAGAGAGCATCGTGGGCTACGCGCTCAACGAGCCCTCCCACACCGCCATCGCCCAGGCCGTGGCTGCAGGGGCTGCCGATGTGGGCATGGGCATCGAGCTGGCGGCCCGCGCGCGCGGGCTGGAGTTTGTCCCCCTGGTGCACGAGCGCTACCACCTGGCGTGCCTGAAAGCCAGCCTGGACCAGCCTGCCACGCTGGCGCTGCGCAACCTGCTGCAAACCCCCGAGTGGCTGGCGCACATGGCCACGCTGCCGGGCTACAGCGCCTGGCACTGCGGCGAGGTGCTGGCCATGAGCACCGTGCTGCCGTGGTGGCAATTCGCGCGGAAAAAGCGCACCTCAGCACCTAGGAAGAAACCCTAATTGCTGCATTTTTGATAGCTAAAGAATAAGCAGCCGCTGCGGGATAACACCGTCACGCTGCTGTCAGACTCCGCCTACAGTGCTCCGTAGAATCGCGCCGTCGTCAAAGTGTGCCCTGCCTCAGCGCCTACCCGCGCGGGGCCCGGGCATCTCGCACACACAGCCTTTTTATTGGAGACACCATGCAGGCTCTATTGAAGTTATCAAGAGGGATCGACTGGATTAACACCCAGGTCGGCAAGTACGTGGTCTGGCTGATCCTGGCCTCCACGGTCATCAGCGGCGTGAACGCCGTGGTGCGCAAGGCGTTCAACATCAGCTCCAATGCCTTCCTGGAAGTGCAGTGGTACCTGTTTGCTGCGTCGTTCCTGCTGGCAGCAGGCTACACGCTGCTGCAGGGCGAGCATGTGAAGGTGGACGTGATCTCGAGCCGCTTTTCCAAGCGCACACAGATCTGGATCGACGTGTTCGGCTACATCGTCTTCCTCACGCCCATGTGCCTGGCCGTGCTCTGGTACGGGGTTCCGTTCTTCACGCGCGCTCTCGCGTCGGGCGAAATGTCCAACAACGCGGGCGGCCTGATCCGCTGGCCCGTGTACCTCATGATGCCCCTGGGCTTCACGCTGCTGTGGCTGCAAGGCATCTCTGAACTCATCAAGCGCCTGGGCTTCCTGCAAGGCCTGATCGAAGATCCGACGGTCAAGAAGGTCGAAAAGACGGCCGAGGAAGAACTGGCTGAATCCATCCGCAACCTGGCCGAAGCGGCCAAGGGCAATGGCAAGAACAAGGCCGAGGCCCACTGAGCGGAGCACACACCATGGAATTTTTGACCCATAACCTCGCCCCCATCATGTTCGCGGGGCTCATCTGCTTCTTGCTGGTGGGCTTCCCGGTCGCATTCAGTCTGGGCGCCTGCGGACTGTTCTTCGCCTTCATCGGTATCGAGCTGGGCGTATTGCCCGAAGCCCTTCTGCAAGCCGTGCCGCTGCGCATCTTCGGCATCATGCAGAACGACACCCTGCTGGCCATTCCGTTCTTCACGCTCATGGGGCTCATATTGGAGCGAAGCGGGATGGCGGAAGACCTGCTGGACACCATTGGCCAGCTGTTTGGCCCCATCCGCGGTGGCCTGGCTCTGGCCGTGATCTTTGTGGGCGCGCTGCTGGCAGCCACCACGGGCGTGGTGGCCGCATCGGTGATCTCGATGGGCCTGATCTCGCTGCCCATCATGCTGCGCTATGGCTATGACCGCCGGCTCGCTGCGGGCGTGATTGCTGCGTCCGGAACGCTGGCACAGATCATTCCGCCGTCGCTGGTGCTGATCATCATTGCCGACCAGATGGGTCGCAGCGTGGGCGACATGTACAAGGGCGCCTTCCTGCCTGGCCTGATGCTCACCGGCTTCTATGCGCTGTACGTCATCCTGCTGGCGATCTTCAAGCCCCAATGGGTGCCTGCCATCCCGCCCGAAGCCCGTACGCTGCGTGACGAAAACGGCAAGAGTGGCGTGACCTCCCTGCTGGTGCTGACCGGCATCTGCGTGGCCGCCTCGATGTATGTGGCCAAGAACATGGCCGCCCTGCACACCTGGTGGTCGGGCGAGACAGTGGAACGCGTGGCGCTGGACGAAACCATCGTCGTGGCCATGTGCTTTGGCGTGGCCCTGGCCTTCGTGGTCGCCAGCGTCAACAAGATCACCCGCCTGGGCCTGCTGTCCAAGGCGGCGGAACGCGTGACGTTCGTGCTGATCCCCCCGCTGCTGCTGATCTTCCTGGTGCTGGGCACCATTTTCCTGGGCGTTGCAACCCCCACCGAAGGCGGCGCCATGGGCGCACTGGGCGCAGGCATCATGGCCATCATCCGTGGTCGCCTGAGCTTCTCGCTGCTCAAGCAGGCAGTCACCACAACCACCAAGCTGTCGTGTTTTGTGGTGTTCATTCTGGTGGGCGCGACCATGTTCGGCCTGACCTTCCAGGGCGTGGACGGCCCGCTGTGGGTGGAACACCTGCTGACCGGCCTGCCCGGTGGCCAGCTGGGCTTCCTGATCGTCGTGAACATCATGGTGTTCTTCCTGGCGTTCTTCCTGGACTTCTTTGAGCTGTCCTTCATCGTGGTGCCCCTGCTGGCCCCGGTGGCCAACAAGCTGGGCATCGACCTGATCTGGTTCGGCGTGCTGCTGGCCGTGAACATGCAGACCTCGTTCATGCACCCACCGTTTGGCTTTGCGCTGTTCTACCTGCGCAGCGTGGCCCCGGCAAAGGAGTACCTCGACAAGGTCACCAAGAAGATGATTGCGCCGGTGACGACACCGCAGATCTACTGGGGAGCGATTCCGTTCCTGTGCATCCAGTTGTTGATGGTGGGCCTGATCATCGTGTTCCCCGGCATCGTTTCCAGCGGTCTGGACAAGGCCGAGGTCTACGACCTGGACAAGGTCCGCATGGAAATGGAAGCCACCATGCCCGACGCGGCCGGAGCCCCCGAGGCCACCGACCCGACCGCAGGCATGGAAGGTGCCAGCTCGGCCCCTGGCGACGCTGCGGCCCCTGCTGCAGACGATCCGCTCAAGGCCCTGCAAGACTCAATGGCCAACGAGAAGAAGTGATCGGATGAACCCTCAGGGCTGTTGACCAGCCCTGGAGGCAAAAAAAGCTCCGGCAGATAGCGTCTGCCGGGGCTTTTTTCATGGGTTTGTCTCGCGCAGCGCGTGGCCGAAGGCAACGCTGCCAACACGCAGCCCATCTCCCTACTTACAACCCAAGGAGCCAATTCACGCTGATCCGACCAGTCTCACAGCACACAGGCCGCTACGCCTTGAGGTGTTGCCCTCAGCGGACCACTGAACCCGCTGGCCAGCGTCTACCGAGCGATCGCGCAAACGTGCCGATCACAGCAACAGAGGCGACGCCTTGAGCCCCAGCTGACCGAATATCGCGTGAGACCTAGCAGCGTCTCCTGCCCCGCAGCACCTCGGGATCGAGCATCCAACCCCATACACCAGACGCAAAAAAACCCGCCAGGCGAACCGGGCGGGTTTTCTGATCGAGATGCCCTGCGGCTTACGCCGCAGCCGGGCCATCAGATCTTCTGTGCGGACATGAAGGTGTCGTAGCGGGCTTCGGCAAAGCGGAACCAGAGGATCTGGTCGCGCTGGAAGGCACGCATGTCGGCGTAGATCTTCTTCCACTCGGGGCTCTTGGCGTCGTTCTCAGCGAACACTTCCATCGAAGCCTTGAACGAAGCGTCCATCACGGCTTGCGAGAAAGGCAGCACCTTGGTCTTGGCCGCCACGAGCTGCTTCAGGGCGGTGGGGTTCAGCGCGTCGTACTTGGCCAACATGTCCACGTGCGCCACGTTGGTAGCGGCTTCGATGATGGCCTTGTTCTCAGCCGACAGGCCGTCAAACGCCTTCTGGTTGACGAAGAAGTCCACTTCAGGACCACCTTCCCACCAGCCGGGGTAGTAGTAGAACGGAGCGACCTTGTTGAAGCCCAGCTTCTGGTCGTCGTAAGGACCCACCCACTCGGCAGCGTCGAGCGTGCCCTTTTCGAGGGCTTGGTAGATTTCGCCGCCAGGGATGCTCTGGGGCACAGCGCCGAGCTTCTGCATCACTTCACCGATCAGACCGCCGCCCAGGCGCATCTTCATGCCCTTGAAGTCGGCAGGCGACTTGATTTCCTTGCGGAACCAGCCACCCATCTGCGTGCCGGTGTTGCCACCTGCAAAGCTGATCATGTTGAAGCCGCCGTAGAACTCGTTCATGAGCTTGCGGCCATTGCCATGCAACATCCAGGCGTTCATCTGGCGGGCATTGAAGCCGAAAGGCACTGCCGAGCCCAGCGCGAAGGCGGGGTTCTTGCCGTAGAAGTAGTAAGGCACGGTGTGCGCCATTTCCACAGTGCCTTGTTGCACGCCGTCCACCACGCCGAAGGGGGGCATCAACTCGCCACCAGCGTGCACGGAGATTTCAAACTTGCCGCCCGACATGGCCTTGACGGCCTTGGAGAACACATCAGCGCCGCCATAGATGGTGTCCAGCGACTTGGGGAAGCTGGAGGCCAGACGCCAGCGAATGGCAGCCTGGGCGTGGACGGCGGGCGCAGCGCCTGCAGCCAGCACACCGGCGATGCCAGCGTGCTTGATGATTGAACGACGATCCATGAGGTTCTCTCCGATATATTGATTGCAAAACTTGGTGCGCACGCGTTGTGCACGGCCCACCAAGGACATGTTTCAGCCGGCACCATTGTAGGAACATGACCCCCAGGACTTTTGCGGGTTTTCCCGCGAAATTCCGACCTCAACACACACCTTCAGGGTTCTGCAAGCATCTGCGCGACAGCAGTGCGAAAGCCCTCACGGCACCCACGGCCAGCGCGGGGCGCTGACCGCAGCCGACCTCCGTTTCAGCCCGCGTTGCCAGGCAAAAACCGGGCGCTAATCGATGCGCGAATCCCCGCCGCATCCAGCCCTTGCAACGCCAGCAACTTGGCTGGGTCGCCATGTTCGATGAAGACATCGGGCAGCCCCAGCTGCAGCACGGGGCGCACGATACCCATGGCGTTGAGCGCCTCGGTCACCGCACTGCCCGCACCGCCCATGATGGCGCCTTCTTCCACCGTCACAAGCGCATCGTGGCGCTCCGCCACTTCGCGCAGCAAGGCTTCGTCGATGGGCTTGGCCCAGCGCATGTTGACCACGGTGGCATCCAACGCCTCGCCCACTTCGAGCGCGGGGTACAGCAAGGTGCCAAATGCCAGGATGGCAATGCGGGGCGCCTTGCCGTCGGCCTCGCCCTTGCGCTCACGGCGGATCTCGCCCTTGCCGAACGGCAGGCCGTCGAGCGCTGCGAGCGGCGCCACACCTGCGCCGCTGCCGCGCGGGTAGCGCACGGCCACGGGGTGGTCCTGCTCAAACGCACTACTCAGCAACTGTCGGCACTCGCGCTCGTCGGCGGGACAGGCCATGCTCATGTTCGGAATGCAGCGCACGAACGGGATGTCGTAAGCCCCTGCATGCGTGGCACCGTCAGCGCCCACCAGGCCCGCGCGGTCCAGCGCAAACACCACGGGCAGGTTCTGCAGGGCCACGTCGTGGATCAACTGGTCGTAACCCCGTTGCAAGAAGGTGGAGTAGATGGCCACCACAGGCTTCACGCCTTCGCAGGCCATGCCTGCGGCAAATGTGACGGCATGCTGCTCGGCGATGCCCACGTCGTAGTAGCGGTCCGGAAAGCGCTTTTCAAACTCGACCATGCCCGAGCCCTCGCGCATGGCCGGGGTGATGCCCACCAGGCGTGGGTCTTGCGCCGCCATGTCGCACAACCACTGGCCGAACACCTGGGTGAACGTCTGCTTGGGGGGCGTGGCTGGCTTGGTCAGGCCCACGCTGGGGTCGAACTTGCCGGGGCCGTGGTAGGCCACGGGGTCGGCCTCGGCCAGCTTGTAGCCCTGCCCCTTCTTGGTGACCACGTGCAGGAACTGCGGGCCCTTCAGGCTCTTGATGTTCTCCAGCGTAGGGATCAGCGAGTCGAGGTCGTGCCCGTCGATGGGGCCGATGTAGTTAAAGCCGAATTTCTCGAACAGAGTGGCGGGCACCACCATGCCCTTGGCCTGCTGCTCGAAGCGCTTGGCAAATTCGAGCAGGGGCGGCACCGGGCGCAGCACGGTCTTGCCCACGTTCTTGGCGGCGGCATAGAACTGTCCACTCATCAGCTGCGCAAGGTAGCGGTTGAGAGCGCCCACAGGAGGGCTGATGCTCATGTCGTTGTCGTTCAGCACCACCAGCAGGTTGCAGTCGGCCACGCCCGCGTTGTTGAGCGCCTCAAACGCCATGCCGGCGCTCATCGCGCCATCACCAATGATGGCCACCGCATGGCGGTTGTCGCCCTTGCGCTTGGCGGCCAGTGCCATGCCCAAGGCTGCCGAGATGCTGGTGCTGGAATGCGCCGTGCCAAAGGTGTCGTAGACGCTCTCGGCGCGCTGCGGAAAGCCCGAGATGCCGCCCAGCTGGCGCAGCGTGTGCATGCGGTCGCGGCGGCCGGTCAGGATCTTGTGCGGATAGGTCTGGTGGCCCACGTCCCACACCAGGCGGTCTTCCGGGGTGTTGAAGACATGGTGCAAGGCCACGGTCAGCTCCACCGTGCCCAGGTTGGAGCTGAGGTGGCCACCGGTCTGCGACACGCTCTGCAGCACGAACTCGCGCAACTCGGTCGCCAGCACCTTGAGGTCAGCGCGCGAGAGCCGACGCAGGTCTGCCGGGTCATTGATGGTCTGCAGCAAGGGAAAGGGTGTCGTGGACATTGACTATTCTTTTGATAGCTACCAGCGCAAGAGATTCAAGCACTAGCAGGCATTTGGACATTCATGGAGTCGCCAGGAACCAAGGCCGGGCTCAGTGCGAGCGGCGCACGACCATGTCCGCCAGGGCTGCCAGGGCACGGGTGTCGGGCAGGCCACTGCGCCCCAGCGCTGCATGGGCCTCGGCCAGCAGCTCCTGCGCGTAAGCCTGCGCACGTTCCAGACCGAGCAACGAGACGTAAGTGGGTTTGTCTGCGGCCGCGTCCTTGCCAGCCGTTTTCCCCAGGGTGGCAGAGTCCGCCACCACATCCAGGATGTCGTCCACCACCTGGAACGCCAGCCCCATGGCAGCGCCATAGTCGGACAGTGCCTGGTAGGCAACGGGCGCCGCATGGCCACACAGGGCGCCCATGAGCACGCTGCCCTGGAGCAAGGCGCCCGTCTTGAGGCGGTGCATCTGGCGCAGCTGCGCCTCGGTCAGCGCCACGCCCACGCTGGCCAGGTCAATTGCCTGGCCACCCGCCATGCCGGCCGAACCTGCAGCCCGCGCGAGCAGCCTGCACAGGGCCGCCTGCGTGGCGGCGGGGATCAACGTGTTGTCGGGGGTCAGCAGTTCAAACGCGAAGGCCTGCAGTGCGTCACCCGCCAGCAGGGCCTGGGCTTCGCCAAACTGCACATGCACGGTGGGCTTGCCACGGCGCAGCACGTCGTTGTCCATGCAGGGCATGTCGTCGTGGACCAGCGAATACGCGTGGATCAGCTCCACCGCGCACGCGGCCCGCAGGGCGGCTTCGTCCAGGGCTGCCTGCACCGCCGCGCCCTCAGGTGCGGCGGAATCCGAGGAACCGCTGCGCGCCGCCTCGTACGCGGCCAAAACCAGCAGGGGCCGCAGGCGCTTGCCGCCATCCAGCACAGCGTAACGCATGGCGTCGCCCAGCCCTGCCGGGGCGCCGTCGCCCACCCACAAGGTCAGCGCCTGCTCCACACGGGCGAGGTGATTCTGGCTCCAGAGATTCGTGTCCAGGGGCGGGTTCAACGCCGTCGAGGAGGTCATCGGCAATGCGCTCATTCCTGGTTCCATGGTTGCAGCTGGCCGTCGTCCAGCACCTTGATCTGGTCCTGCACGGCGTCGAGCCGGTGGCGGCAAAACGCCAGCAGGGTGGCGCCGCGCTGGTAGCCCGCCAGCATCTGGTCCAGCGGCAGCTGGCCCGATTCGATACGGGCCACGAGTTGCTCCAGCTCCTCCAGGGCCGCCTCGTAGCTGGCAGGTTCGGCGGGAGAAGCAGGGGTTGCGGGGGCCTTGGGCATGGAGGGTGCGGCAGTGCGCGGGTGAAAAACCGGTGATTTTAGGCGCAGCGCTGTGACGCCCGTGTCGGACAGCGGCCGATCCGTGGGAGGCCTCTATTTTTGATGGAACCGGTGTTTTCTATTCACGTAGCGGGGGTGCGGGAATAACCCCACCGCCTATAATCCCATTCCCGTCGAGCCGGCTACCCACCCTAGCCGGTTTTCTTTTTCCAGATGCGCCTTCACCGGCGCACCTCCCGCACTCTCTCTGTGGGGAGTCTTTAGGTCAGGTCACCCATGTCTGATTTAAGTCTTCAACTGCAGCAGGCCGCAAGCCAACTACCAGTTTCGAGCTACTTTGACGATGCGCTGTTCCAGCGCGAGCTGGAGACCATCTTCCAGCGCGGGCCCCGCTACGTGGGGCACCAATTGGCTGTGCCCCACGCGGGCGACTACTATGCACTGCCCCAGGAGGGCGAGGGCCGCGCCCTGGTGCGCAACGCCCAGGGCGGCATCGAGCTGATCTCCAACGTGTGCCGCCATCGGCAAGCGGTCATGCTCAAAGGCAAGGGATCGCTGAACACCCAGCAAAAGGGCAGCGCGGGCGGCAACATCGTGTGCCCTTTGCACCGCTGGACGTACAACCCCAAAGGCGAGTTGCTGGGCGCGCCGCACTTCGCGCACGACCCATGCTTGAACCTCAACAATTACAAGCTGCGCGAATGGAACGGTCTTCTATTTGAAGACAACGGCTATGACGTAGCCGCCGACCTGGCCCAGATGGGACCCCGCGCCGACCTGGACTTTGATGGCTACGTGCTCGACCACGTGGAGCTGCACGAGTGCAACTACAACTGGAAGACCTTCATCGAGGTCTATCTGGAGGATTACCACGTCGGCCCGTTCCATCCGGGCTTGGGGCAATTCGTCACCTGCGACGACCTGCGCTGGGAGTTTGGCAAGAACTATTCGGTGCAGACCGTGGGCGTTGCCAACCGCCTGGGCAAGGCGGGCAGCCCGGTGTACGAGCGCTGGCACAAGGCGCTGCTGGACTACCGCGAAGGCAAGCCGCCGAAGTACGGCGCCATCTGGCTCACGCTGTACCCACACATCATGATCGAGTGGTACCCGCATGTGCTCACGGTGTCCACGCTGCACCCCATCAGCCCAACCAAGACGCTGAACATGGTGGAGTTCTACTACCCCGAGGAAATCGCCGCTTTTGAGCGCGAATTCGTCGAGGCGCAGAAGGCTGCCTACATGGAGACCTGCATCGAGGACGACGAAATTGGCGAGCGCATGGACGCCGGCCGCAAGGCTTTGCTGGCCCGTGGCGACAACGAAGTGGGTCCTTACCAAAGCCCTATGGAAGACGGCATGCAGCACTTCCACGAGTGGTACCGCGAGGCCATGGGGAGCGGCACCATCGACCCGGCTGCGGCAAAACGCTGAATACAGAGGCAAAACCCCGCCAATCTGCAGGCCCGCTGGGGCTTGCTCTCATTACAATAGCTACCAGTGCTTAAAAAATAAGCGCTGGCAGCTATTTTCATTTGTGCGCTCCACGGCGCCCCTCAAGAGATCACAACCCGATGCAAGCCCTTTGGATGGTGTTGGCCGCGTTTCTGTTTGCCAGCATGGGCGTGTGCGTCAAGATCGCCTCGGACTTCTTCAACTCGGCGGAGCTGGTGTGTTACCGGGGGCTGATCGGCATGTTCATCCTGTGGCTGCTGTCACGCTCACAAAACGTGACGCTCGCCACACGGTACCCCGGCATGCACGCCTGGCGTAGCCTCGTGGGGGTGGCGTCGCTGGGTGCGTGGTTCTACGCCATTGCGCACCTGCCGCTGGCCACCGCCATGACGTTGAACTACATGAGCAGCGTGTGGATCGCTGCCTTCCTGGTCGGCGGCACGCTGCTGGCCTGGCGGCCCTCTGCCGCCACGCCCCGGCCCGCCCTGCAAGGCCCGCTGGTGCTGACGGTGCTCACCGGGTTCGTCGGCGTGGTGCTGATGCTGCGCCCCAGCCTGGACCAGAACCAGGCCTTTGCCGGGATGATCGGCCTGATGTCCGGCCTGTCGGCCGCATTTGCTTACATGCAGGTGGTGGCGCTGTCGCGCCTGGGCGAGCCCGAATCGCGCACCGTCTTCTACTTTGCGGTGGGCTCTGCAGTCGCGGGCGGCGTGGCCATGTTGTTCACCGGCATGTCGGACTGGCCGGGCTGGCAAGCGCTGTGGCTGCTGCCCATCGGCGTGCTGGCTGCGGGCGGGCAGCTGTGCATGACGCGCGCCTATGCCAGCGCCAAGACCCAGCGCGGCACGCTGGTGGTGGCCAACCTGCAGTATTCAGGCATCGTGTTTGCGGGCATCTACAGCGTGGCTCTTTTTGGCGACAAGATTCCGCCCATCGGCTGGATCGGCATGGTCCTCATCGTGGGCAGCGGCATTGTGGCCACCATCTTGCGGGCCCGGGCCGCACCCGGCGCACCGGCCGAAGAACACTGACCGATACAAAAACTCATGCGCGCTGGCGAGGACACAGCCTATCGGGATGGCCACAATGGAGGCCTCCCTGTCCTACCGGTTGCTTTGCACCTGACCTGCCGATGACCCCCTACACCACGCTCATCTCCGCCCCCGATTTGCAAGCCCTCATCGCCAGCGGTGCGCCGCTGATGGTGTTTGACTGCAGCTTCGAACTCATGCAACCGACCGCCGGCGCGCAGCAATATGCGCAGGCCCATATCCCCGGCGCCGTGTATGCCAACCTGGACAACGACCTGAGCGCCAAGCACGGCGCACCCGGCGCCACCGGCACTGTGACGGCGCAGGAGGCCGACCAGCCTGCATCCGGCGGCCGCCACCCGCTGCCCAGCCGCGAACGGTTTGCCATGTGGCTGTCCAGCGTGGGTTTTGCCAACAACATGCAGGCCGTGGTCTACGACCGCCAGGGCGCCAACTATTGCGGCCGCCTGTGGTGGATGCTCAAGTGGGCGGGCCATGACGCCGTGGCCGTGCTCGACGGCGGGCTGCAGGCCTGGCAGGCCGCAGGGGGCGCAGTCAACAGCGGCGAAGAGCCTTCGCACTTCCAGTCCCACTTTGCACTGAACGAGCCCTTGCGCCAGCTGGCCACGGCCAGCGATGTCCTGGCCCGCCTGCAGAGCCCCGCAGACCAAACCGTGATCGACGCCCGCGCCGGTGCCCGCTACCGGGGCGAGGTGGAGCCGCTGGACCCGGTGGCCGGCCACATTCCGGGAGCACTCAACCGGCCGTTTGCCGAAAACATCGGCGCCGACGGCCGCTTCAAACCCGCAGCCACACTGCGCGCAGAGTTCGATGCCCTGCTGGCAGGCCGCAATCCTGCAACCGTGGTGCACCAGTGCGGCAGCGGCGTGAGCGCGGTGCCCAATCTGCTGGCCATGGAGATTGCCGGCCTGGGGCACACCGCCCTGTTCGCGGGCAGCTGGAGCGAATGGTGTTCAGACCCCACGCGCCCGGTCGAAAAGGGTTGAAACGCCCAAGTTGCGGCGTCTAACGGACGCCGCGGGTTGCAAAAGCGCAAAAAAGATGGTTTTGCAGGCGCTATCAAAACCATGAGCAGAATTCGGGGACCGGTGCCTGCCAGCGCAGCAGATGCGCCCCTCTTGAAAGCCAGCCAACGCCTGATCTGCATGTAGGGCAAATTCCTACACAGCCCACCGCGAAACCAGACACGCGGCGCAGCCAAACCCCGACTTAATTTCTGATTGGGGCGGTTTCACAATCCATTTCAACGGATCACGCAAAACCTGCAGTCAGCAGGCAACGCAAGACCCGGTACTGGAAAAAAGGAAGCCGCCATGACCAACGAACAAATCCTCGCTGAAATCCGCGAAGCCAACCTCACCTACCTGATGCTGGCCCAAACCCTGATCCGTCAGGACAAGGCCGAAGCAGTTTTCCGTCTGGGCATGAACGAAGAGTCTGCCGATATTCTCGCTTCGCTGTCCGCAGCGCAAGTGATGAAACTGGCCTCCCGCAACACGCTACTTTGCAGCTTCCGTGTGGACGACAACCTGGTGTGGAGCTTGCTAACCAACCACTCGGCCAAGAAGGTGGGCAACGACGCCACCAACACCCTGCACGCCAACATTCTGATGGCCAGCCGCGTGTCGGAAGTGCTCTGAAGCAGTTGCCCGCAGCGTAGTTGCCCCGTTCTCACCGAAAGCCCGCCATGTCCTCCACCACCAACGCCGCCAAAGCCCCTGCCAAGAGTGTTCTGAACGAATCCAAGCAGATCGAACGCGCCGCCATGCTGATCCAGATGGGCGCCCGCATGCAGGTGCTGGAGTCCGAGACCACGCTGTCGTATGAACGCCTGATCCGCCTGTACAAGGAGATCGCTGGCAAGTCGCCCTCCAAAGGCCAGCTGCCCTTCTCCACCGACTGGTTCCTGACCTGGCAGGAGAACATCCACAGCTCGCTGTTCCTGAACATCTACGAATACCTGTCCAAGGGCGTGGACCTGGACTCGGTGGAACTGCTGACCAAAGCTTATCGTCTGTACAACGAACAAGTCGCCACGGCCGAGATCGAGCCCCTGCTGTCCTTCACCCGCGCATGGCGTCTGGTGAAATTTGTGGACGCCGGCATGCTGACCCGCACCAAGTGCAGCCAGTGCAGCGGCCAGTTCGTGACCGAGCTGTACGAGAACCGCCACTTCACCTGCGGCCTATGCAACCCGCCCGCCCGTGCAGGCAAGAGCAAGACCGCCGGCGCACTGATGCTGCATTGACACCTTGGCGTGATTTTTGAGCCAAAAGTGCCCGATGCGCTAGTACCTATTGCCGCGATAGCTATTGATTAGATAGCAAACAAGGCCCTGCTCGGGGCCTTTGTGCTTTCTGCTGTCTGCGGATGGAATGTGGTGCAAGGCAGAGCACCAAACCGTTACCCATCCATCAACGCCCGGCCAGCAAGGTCCGCACGTTCTCGTCCGCAGGCACCGCGTAGTTGTGTGCAGCAATCACCTGGTTGCCCACCGGGTTCACCAGCTTGAGGCTGATGTACACCACCGAGGCCGACACTGCGTACGTGCCCACCACCACGGCCTGTGCGTTCTGCGCCTGGCTGACCTCCCGCACCTCGCGCGATAGCAGCAACTCGCCCTGCTCGCGGTGCAGCACCAGGTTGTCACGCAGCTTCACCTCCGTCACGCGCAGGCCGCGCTGCACCATGCGCCCCGCAATCTGCTCCGAAAAGATGCGCCCCAGCCGCGACGACTCGTTGAGCCGGTCCACATTCACCAAGGTGGCAACCAGCACCGGCTGGCTCGCGTCCAGCGGCGCGCTGAGCAGCAAGGCATCTGTCGCCCGTTCGTTGACCTCAATCAGGTCCGTGCGCGACATGCCGCCCGCACTGTTGCCGTAGTAGTAGCTGTGGACCGGGTTGGTCGAGCAGCCCTGCAGCGCCAGGGCCGACACAGCGACCATGCCCAGGCACCACATGGACTTGAGCTTGCCGGGTTGGAAACGGCGCATCATGGTGCAACCACCCGCCAGGTTTTTACGGGGGTGGGTGGGGGAGGCGGTGGTGGTGGAGGCGGTGGCAACTGCGTCTTGTACAGCGGCGAATCATCGGGTTCGACGTAGTACACATCTGCCGTGCTCGCGAGGTAGCGGTCGCCACTTTCGAGGGATGTCGTGATGAGCACCTCTGTGCGCGTCGGCCCGCCTGCGGCAGATCCGTCGATGGCGTATTGCGTGAGGTCCGTCACCGCGCCAAGGGCGGCAACACCCGCCAGCATGGAGCCAGCGCCCTGGCGGAACAGATACCAGTCTCGCGCCACGCCCACGCCCAGCGCCAGACGTGTCCACGGCATGGGTCCCCAGGTTTGCACGCGGGCGTTGTGCTGGACCACCTGGGTTTCGAATGTGAGCGTGACTGCCGTCGGTTGCGTGGACAGCACTACGCCGCGATCCAGCAGACGCGTGATCAGCAGCTTGCGAAAGCCGTTGTTGAAACTGGTGTCGCCAGGGCTCGGAGCCAGATAGATGGGGTACTCGCCGGCTGGCCAGGCACTGATCTTGCCCGCGATGCGACCCGCCACGTCGTCGGCCAACACATCCCAGTGGTGCACGGCGCGCGCTTTCTTCTGGTCGGTGGCCGGATAGTTGTCGGCACGCGGAACATCCAGCGACGAGCATCCGCCCAGCAACACCGCCAGTGCTGCCGTCGCGAACACGCGCCCACGAAGGGAGTGTTGAGGATTCATGCGCACACGCCCCTTGTCATGTTGTGATGCCGTCCAATTGCATCGCATCATCCTAATGGCCTTGGCAAAGCACCATCGCGGGAACAAAGCCCGTTTTCCGTCGCACTTTGCCAACGCCGCTGGCGATGGGATCGCCACCTACAAAGCCCGTACCCGGCCTGCCGCACAATCCGCGCATGACCGTGCCCTCTGCCGCTCCTTCCGCACCCACCAATCCATCGACAACCGCCGTTGACGATGGCGGCCCCGACCAAGCGGTGACCAACCAGGTCGCAGCAGATGCCAGCCACACCCCAGCCGCCGACGCACACGCAGCCGCACCCACAGCCCCTGCCCCTCCGGTCTCGGCGCCAGCGCCTCACGCGCCCCTCATGCTCCACATGCCCGTGGACGTGCGCAACCTCTCCCTCGCCCTGCTGGCACTGTTTGCCAGCGTGGCGCTGCTGCACTGGGCCAGTGCGGTGTTCATCCCGATCATGCTGAGCCTGCTGCTGACCATTGCGCTGCGGCCCGCCGTGGAGATGATGGCCCGGTGGCATGTGCCACGGGCGCTGGGGGCGGGGGTGTTACTGGTGGCCATCGTTGCCGGGCTGGCCAGCACGGCCTGGTCGCTCAGTGACGGGGCGGCGCAACTGGTGGACTCGGTGCCCGTCGCCGCCAAAAAAGTGCGTGACAACCTCAAGGCGCGCGCGGGTGGCAGCAGCCCGCTGGACACCGTGCAGAAGGCGGCCACCCAGATCGAGCAGGCCGCCAACGAAAACAGCACCGCCACCACAGCGCCCCGCCGGGGAGTGCAGCGGGTGATCGTGGAGCGCCCACCTTTCAACATCCGCGACTACCTATGGAGCGGCACCATGGGCCTGATGTCGGCCCTGGGGCAGCTGATGGTGGTGGTGTTTCTGACCTACTTTGCCCTCGCCTCAGGCAACCTGTTTCGCGACAAGCTGCTGCGCATTGCGGGCACCAGCCTGGAGCGGCGCAAGGTCACCATCCATGTGCTGCAGGACATCACGCAGCAGATACAGCGTTATCTGCTGCTGCAGGTGTTCACCAGCGTACTTGTCGGCCTGGCCACTGGCGCGGCCTATTGGGCACTGGGTCTGGAAAACGCAGCTGTGTGGGGCGTGGTGGCCGCGGTGCTCAACCTCGCGCCGTACATCGGCTCGGCCCTGGTCACAGGGGCCTCGGCCCTGGTGGCGTTCTTGCAGTTCGGCACACTCGACATGGCCATGGCCATTGGCGGTGCCTCACTGGTCATCCACACGCTGATCGGCAACCTGCTGACGCCTTGGCTGACCAGCCGCACCAGCAGCATGAGCCCCGTGGCCGTGTTCATCAGCGTGCTGGCCTGGGGCTGGCTATGGGGCCTGTGGGGCCTGCTGCTGGGCATCCCGGTGATGATGGCCGTGAAGGCCGTGTGCGACCGGGTGGAAGACCTGAAGGCCGTGGGCGAATTGCTGGGCGACTGAGCCCACAAGCGACGCGGCAGCTGCCACGTATGCCGTCTCTGCGTCTCGCGCGGCCAGTGTCTTTGCGCCTGCTCCACGCACGGCCTCTGGCTTCGCGCCAGAGGTACAGCTCCAAACATTGCTGAACCTCAGGGCACACCAAACCCAGCCCACCGTTCTTGGTGATTGTTTTCAATACTGGAACAGTTAGTTCGCGACTGAGTGGTTTTTCCCTGAACACCATCGGCGTACAGTTCATCCCATCGATGAGCCGAACCCGCAAGGCGACTCACCGAACCCGGTTCAGGAATGGTTTTTGACCCGGCTTTTTTGAGACGCTTTTTAACTTTCAAGGATTTTCATCATGAACAAGACCGCTCGTTTCCTCTCCGTCGCCGCTGTTGCCGCTTTCGCCGCCTTTGGCGCCCATGCTGACGAAGCCGATGGCTCGCAATTTGCCCTGAAGTTCGACACGAACCGCACGCGCGCTGAAGTGGCTGCTGAAGCCGCTACCGTGGCACAAACACGCAGCATCGAGCCTGCTGGCTCGCGTGTGGTGACCTACAAGTCCACCGCTGACCGCGCTGCCGTGCGTGCCCAGGCTGCTGAAGCTGTGCGCACCGGCCAGATCCCTTCGGGCGAATTCAGCGCGATGTAATCGCATGACCGATTGACGCAGTTGCGGGACTTCCCATGGTGGTGGCACTTCGCGCGGTGCGGGTGCTGCTGCCATGGGAGGTGTTTTAGACATACGCTCTCGCACTGGCCAAATAAACGGGGCTCCCATGGGGAGCCCTTTTTGTTATGGGATCGCGCCGCGCAGGCAGCAGGTCCAGAGGCGAAGACTGGACTGCTTTGCGGTCCGATCAGCCCGTATTGCGCAGCCCCGCCGCAATACCGTTGATGGAGATGTGAATCCCGGTCTGCACCCGCTCGTCGCCCTGCCCTGCACGCCAGCGGCGCACCAGCTCGACCTGCAAGTGGTGCAGCGGATCGATGTAGGGGAAGCGGTGCTTGATGGACCGCGCCAGCGCCGTGTTGTGCGTCAGGCGCTGCTTGTCGCCCGTGATGCGGGTCAGCGCATCGGCCGTGCGGTGCCACTCGGCCTCGATGCTGGTGAACACCTTTTTGCGCAGACGCGCGTCGGTCACCAGTTCGCTGTAGCGTGAGGCCAAGGCCAGGTCGCTCTTGGCCAGCACCATGTCCATGTTGGACAACAGCGTGCGGAAGAACGGCCATTGGCGGTACATCTTCTGCAGCAGCGCCAGCTGGGCCTTGGGGTCCTTGCCTTCGGTGTTGATGAAAGCCTCTACCGCCGAGCCAAAACCAAACCAGCCGGGCAGCGTGAGGCGGCACTGGCCCCAGCTGAAGCCCCAGGGAATGGCGCGCAGATCTTCGATCTTCTGGCTGGCCTTGCGCGATGCAGGGCGCGAGCCGATGTTGAGTTCGGCGATCTCGCGGATGGGGGTGGAGTTGAAGAAGTAGTCGGTGAAGCCTGGCGTTTCGTACACCAGCGCACGGTAGCTGCCCATGCTGGCCAGCGAGAGCTGCGCGGCGGCGTCGAGAAAGGCCTTGGTCGCGGGCTTGGTGGGCTGCAGCAGGGTGGCTTCGAGCGTAGCGGCGACCAATGTTTCGAGGTTGCGCCGGCCGATTTCGGGGTTGGCGTATTTCGACGCAATGACCTCGCCCTGCTCCGTCAGACGGATCTGCCCGCGCACGGTACCGGGGGGCTGGGCCAGGATGGCCTGGTAGCTGGGACCACCGCCCCGGCCCACGGTGCCGCCCCGGCCATGGAACATGCGCAGCTGGATGCCATGGCTGGTGGCGAGTTCGTCGAAGAGTTCGACGAGGGCGATCTCGGCGCGGTACAGCTCCCAGTTGCTGGTGAAGATGCCGCCGTCCTTGTTGCTGTCGCTGTAGCCCAGCATGATGTCCTGCTCACCACCGCTGCGCTGCACCAGGGCTGCCACGCCGGGCAGCGCATAGAACTCGCGCATGATGGGCGCGGCATTGCGCAGATCTTCGATGGTTTCGAACAGCGGCACCACGATGAGGTGGTTCTTGGACTCGGTGTCCAAGGTCCCGTTCATCAGCCCCACTTCCTTTTGCAGCAGCAACACCTCCAGCAGGTCGCTCACCGTCTCGGTATGGCTGATGATGTAGTGGCGAATCGCCTCATGCCCAAAGCGCTCACGCATCACGCGGGCGGTTTCAAAGATGGCCAGCTCGCCCTGGGCGTGAGCCGAATATTCAGCGCCCACCACGCGCAGCGGGCGCGCGTCGTTCAGCAGCTTGATCAACAGGGCGCGCTTGGCGGCTTCTTGCAGGCTGGCGTAGTTGGGTTCGATGCGCGCCTTGGCCAGCAGCTCGGCCACCACCTCTTCGTGTTTGTCGGAGCTTTGGCGCAAATCCACCGTGGCCAAATGGAAGCCAAACACCTGCACGGCGCGGATCAGCGGGTGCAGGCGCTCTGCGGCCAGCGCCTCGCCATGGTGGGACTTTAGTGACGCTTCGATCACGCGCAGGTCGGCCAGGAACTCTTCGGCGCTGGCGTAGGCGTTTTGTGGCGCCACAGCATGGCGCGCGGCTTCGCCACCGGTCAGGTCTTTCAGCGATGCGGCCAGGCGCGCATAGATGCCCGTGAGCGCACGGCGGTAGGGCTCGTCCACGCGGTGCTCGTTGGTGTCGGGCGAACGCTGGGCCAGGGCCTCCATCTCGGCCGAAACCTGCACCAGGCGGGCCGACAGCGACAGCTCGCCGCCCAGGTAGTGCACCTCGGTCAGGTAGTGGCGCAGGGCCACTTCGGCCTGGCGGCTCAGGGCGTATTGCAGGGTTTGCGCCGTCACATTGGGGTTGCCGTCGCGGTCCCCACCAATCCACTGGCCCATGCGCAAGAAGCTGTGCACCGGGTACTGGCCCAGCTCGTTTTCCAGGTCCGCGTAGATCTTGGGGATCTCGCGCAGAAAGGTGGCTTCGTAATACGACAGCGCGTTTTCGATTTCGTCGGCCACGGTGAGCTTGCTGTAGCGCAGCAAGCGCGTTTGCCACAGCTGGGCCACGCGGGCACGCAGCAGGGCTTCGTTGGCGGCCAGCTCGCGCGGGGTGAGCGCATCCTTGGCACTGTTGTAGAGCTGGGCGCGCACCTGGATGTCGTCGCGCGTGGCGAGCAACTGGGCGATGTCGCGCTCGGCGTCCAGAATGCTCTTGCGCTGCACTTCGGTAGGGTGGGCGGTCAGCACGGGCGCCACGTAGCTACCGGCCAGCGTTTGCGAAATGGTCTTGGGCGCGATGCCAGCCCAGCGCAGGCGCGAGAGGGCGACCTCGATGCTGCCCTCCTGCGTGTCGCCCGCACGCTCGTGCACGGCGCGGCGGCGGATATGGTGGCGGTCTTCGGCCAGGTTGGCCAGGTGGCTGAAGTAGGTGAAGGCGCGGATCACGCTCACCGTCTGGTCGCCCGACAGGGACTTGAGCAGCTTCTTGAGCGCTCGGTCGGCCTCCTGGTCGGCGTCGCGGCGGAAGGCCACCGAGAGCTTGCGCACCTGCTCGACCAGCTCGTAGGCCTCCACCCCCTCCTGTTCACGGATCACGTCGCCCAGAATGCGGCCCAGCAGGCGGATGTCGTCAATCAGGGGCTGGTCCTTGTCGGATCGTTTCATGCGGGAGTCTCCGGGATGGGTGGGATGGCCTGGCGCGTGGAGCCCGCATGGCCGCAGGCCGCACCAGCCCCAGTGCGGGCGCATGCTAGCATCCTGCGCCGCCGAATAATTACAAACAGGTTACGAACTTGAGCCCCTCGCCAACGCCCCCCATCGTCATCGCCACGCGCGAAAGTCGCCTTGCACTGTGGCAGGCCGAGCATGTCAAAGCGCTGCTCGAAGCCCGGGGCCACAGCGTGCAATTGCTGGGCATGACCACCAAGGGCGACCAGATTCTGGACAAGTCCCTCAGCAAGGTGGGCGGCAAGGGCCTGTTTGTGAAAGAGCTGGAAGTGGCGCTGGAAGAAGGCCGCGCCCACATTGCCGTGCACTCGCTCAAGGACGTGCCCATGGAGCTGCCCGAGGGCTTTGCCCTGGCCTGCGTGATGGAGCGCGAAGACCCGCGCGATGCCTTTGTCTCCCCCCGCTACGAGAACCTGGACGCGCTGCCGCAGGGTGCCGTGGTGGGCACATCGAGCCTGCGCCGTCAGGTGCTGCTGCAGGCCCTGCGGCCTGACCTGAAGATCGAGCCCCTGCGCGGCAACCTCGACACCCGCCTGCGCAAGCTGGACGAAGGCCAGTACGACGCCATCGTGCTGGCGGCCGCAGGCCTCAAGCGCCTGGGGCTGGAAGCCCGGATACGCACCACCTTCGAACCCAATGCGATGCTGCCCGCGGCAGGCCAGGGCGCGCTGGGCATCGAGGTGCGCAGCGACCGGCAAGACCTGATCGACGCGCTGGCGCCGCTGGCGCACCAGACCACCTGGCTGACCGTGGCCGCCGAGCGCGCCGTCAGCCGCGCCATGGGCGGCAGCTGCTCGATGCCCCTGGCAGCGCACGGCACCTTCACCCAGGGCGTGCTGCAGCTGGACGCCGCCTGGGGCGACCCCGAGGACAAAGCCCCGCTGGTGCGCGCCCAGGCCTCCGCCGCGGTCACCACGCTGGCGCAGGCAGAAGCCCTGGGCGACGCGATTGCGCAACGCCTGCGTGCTGGGGGTGCGCGCGGCATCACCCCGGCCTGAGATGGGCACCTCAGCGCCCCGGGTCATCGTCACACGCCCCGCCCGCGAAGCGGCGCACTGGGTCACGCAACTGGGCGCACACGGCATACAGGCTGTGGCGCTGCCCCTGATTGCGATTGGTCCCTGCACGGACACCGCCATGCAGCAGGCGCTGGACACGGCCCGCGCCAACGTCGACACCTACCGCGCCCTGATGTTTGTGAGCGGCAATGCCGTGGTGCACTTTTTTGAGCAAAACCGCCCTGTAGTGCTAGATGTTCATGCCCTGGCAGCTACAAAAACAAGAGCATGGGCACCCGGCCCGGGGACAGCCCGCGCGCTGGAGCAGGCGGGCGTGCCGCGCAGTGCCATCGACGGACCTGCGCCCGACGCGCCCCAGTTCGACTCGGAGGCACTGTGGCAGCAGGTGGCCCCCCAGGTGCAGCCCGGCGACCGCGTGCTGATCGTGCGCGGCCGATCCGCCACACCCCAGAGTGCACACGAATCGCCCCAAGGCAACGGCCGCGAGTGGCTGGCCCAGCAGATCGAGGCGCGGGGTGGTCAGGTGGAGTTTGTGGTGGCCTACCAACGCGGCGCCCCCCGCTTCACAGCGCAAGAGGTGGCGCTGGCGCAACAGGCGGCGCGTGATGGCTCCGTCTGGCTGCTGAGCAGTTCGGAGGCGGTGGCCCACCTGGCCGAGGCCCTGCCGGTCCAGCACTGGGGCGCTGCCCATGCGCTGGCCACCCACCCGCGCATCGCCGAAGCGGCCCGCGCAGCGGGCTTTGGCACCGTGCGGGAATGCCGTCCGGCGCTGGAAGACGTGGTGGCCTCGATAGAATCGACCGCATGAGTTCTGCGCCCCCTGACGATCTGCCCTCCACGCCCCCTCCAGCCCCTGTGGCTGCCGCCGTGGGCGCGCCGGCAGTGAGCCCGGCCCCCTCGGCCGCAGCACCCGCCGCCGGCCGGAGCGGCGCCATGACCTTGCTGCTAGGCACCGTGGCGGTGGCCGCACTGGTCAGCAGCGGCCTGCTGTGGCAAAAGCTCAGCGCCATCCAGGAACAACTGGCCCGGCAGTCCGCCGACTCGGGCGCCCTGGCCATCGAGGCCCGCACCATGGCCCGCCAGGCCGAAGAATTGGTGCGCGACACGGCCGCACGCCTGTCGGTGGCCGAGGCCCGCGTGAGCGAAGTCGCCCTGCAGCGCAGCCAGCTCGAAGAACTCATGCAAAGCCTGTCGCGCTCGCGCGATGAAAACCTCGTGGTGGACATTGAGTCGGCCATCCGTCTGGCGCAACAGCAGGCCCAGCTCACCGGCAGCCTGGAGCCCCTGGTGGCTGCCCTCAAAAGCGCCAACCAACGCATCGAGCGCTCTGCCCAGCCCCGCCTCGCCCCTGTGCAGCGCGCCATCGGCCGCGACCTGGACCGCCTGACCCGCGCCACCGTGACCGACACCGCCGGCCTGCTCGCCCGCCTGGACGAACTGGTGCGCCAGGTGGACGACCTGCCCGTGCTCAATGCCGTGGCCCAGGCTGCCTCAACCAAGCGCCTGTCCACCGGGCCCGCAATGCCCGGCAGCACCCCCGCCCCCACCGAGGGCCTGGCGTGGTGGCAGGCGGCCCTGCAGCGCAGCTGGGAGGTGGTGCGCGACGAGGCCCGCAGCCTGGTGCGCGTGAGCCGTATCGACCAGCCCGAGGCCATCTTGCTGGCCCCCGAGCAGACCTTCTTCCTGCGCGAAAACCTCAAGTTCAAGCTGCTCAACGCGCGCCTGGGCATCCTGGCCCGGCAGTTCGAGTCGGCCCGCTCGGACCTGGCCGCGGCCACCGCAGCCCTCAACAAATATTTCGACCCCGCATCGCGCCGCACGCAGAACGTGGCTTCGACCCTGCAGCAGGCCCAGGCCAGCATGAAGGCGGCCGAGCTGCCGCGTCTGGACGAAACCCTGTCGGCCCTGGCCACCGCCGCTGCCGGACGTTGACACCATGCGCGCAGCACTTTGGCTTCTGGGCTTGTTCGGGGTGGCGGTTGCGGCCGCGCTGTTTGCGGGCAACAACCAGGGTACGGTCACCCTGTACTGGCCGCCCTACCGCATCGACCTGTCGCTCAACATGGTGGTGCTGCTGCTGGTCGGCGGTTTCGTCACCGTGTACGCGGCGCTGCGGGCCCTGGCGGCACTGCTGGAACTGCCGCACCAGGCACGCCGCTGGCGCGTGCAACAAAAAGAGCGTGCCATGCATGGCGCGCTGCTCGACGCGCTGACCCACATGCTGGGCGGCCGGTTCATCCGCTCGCGCAAGGCCGCTGTGGCGGCGCTGTCGCAAGAACACGCCCTGGAGGCCAGCGGCGAGGCCGTGCCCCACGGCAAGCAGCTGCGCGCGCTGGCCCACATGATTGCGGCAGAAGCGTCCCACGCCCTGCAAGACCGCGCCACGCGCGAAAGCCACTTGCAGGACGCACTGCAGGAAGCCCCCATGCGCGGCTCCGTGAACGAGCAGGAAATGCACGAAGGCGCCCAGATGCGCGCCGCCCGCTGGTCGCTGGACGACCGCGATGCCCCTGCAGCGCTCGACCGCCTGGCAGCCCTGCCCCTGGGGGCTGCCCGCCGCACCCTGGCCTTACGCATCAAGCTCAAGGCGACGCGGCTGGCACGCCAGACCCAAGAGGCGCTGGACACCGCACGCCTGCTGGGCAAACACCGCGCGTTCTCGCCCAATGCGGCGCAGAGCATCGTGCGCGGCCTGGCCACCGAACTCATCAACAGCGCCCACGACACCGCCCAGCTGCAGCAGATCTGGCTGTCGCTGGAAACCAGCGAGCGCAACATGCCCGAACTGGCCATCCACGCCGCCCAGCGGCTGGCGGCCCTGGGCGGTGATGCCACGCAGGTGCGGGCCTGGCTGCTGCCCGTGTGGGACCGCATGGTCGAGCTGCCCGATGCCCTGGCCGAGCAACACGCCCTCAAGTTGGTGCGCGCACTGGAGGCGGGGCTGGATGCGCTTGATGCACCCTGGCTGGCCCGCATCGAATCGGCCCAGCAGGCCAACCCGCGCGACGCGCGCCTGCAGTACTTGGCAGGCATGGCGTGCCTCAAGCGGCAGCTGTGGGGCAAGGCCCAGCAGTTGCTGACACAGGCAACGCAGCAGCTCAGCGATCCTCAGTTGCGTGCCAGCGCCTGGCGCCACCTGGCCGAGCTGGCCGAGCAACGCGGCGACGACACCGCCGCTGCCAGCGCCTGGAAGCAGGCTGCGCTGGCCCGATAAGCCGACAAGCCCCTTACCTAGGCATTACCTAGGCCATTACCCAGGCAGGCACCGCAAGGGCGCTGTAGCGCCTTCCGCACCTGCACAGCGGCCCTCACCGCTGTGCTTTTTCAACCGCCGCCCCTTGCATTCACCGGCTGCACGCATGCACCAGCGCGTGCGCTGCAGGCTCCACGCCGGTGCAGTGCCAACATGCCCCACGGCTACGCTACAAAATGTGCACAGCATTGGGGAACTTTGAGCGCTCAAGGCCTATCGGTTCAATAAATTTGAACTGAAGCATCAATCTGCCTGAAGCAGATCGTCGCCGGCGCTTCCTACACTGCCCCATCGCCGGACTGTGGTGTTGCCCCATGGGGTGGCCTTCGCAGTCCGCGCTCCCTCTCTTTTTCACACGCTCTTTTTTGATTCGCTGATGACAGCCACTGCCACCACGACCCTCGACACCCCCCGCCGCTACACGCGCACGGCCATGCTGTTGCACTGGGTGCTGGGCCTGGCGCTGATCGCGCTGTTTGGCGTCGGCGTATACATGGCCGACCTGCCTTTTTCGCCCCAGCGGCTCAAGCTCTACAACTGGCACAAATGGGCTGGCGTGACGATCCTCGTGCTGTCGGCGCTGCGCCTGCTGTGGCGCGTCACGCACCGCCCCCCGGCGCTGCCCAAGGCGGTTGAGAAGACCATGCCCGGCTGGCAAAAGCTGGCGCACCACGGCACCCACCATTTGCTGTACCTGCTGTTCTTTGCCGTGCCCCTGATTGGCTGGGCCTACAGCTCGGCAGCGGGGTTCCCCATCGTGTTCCTGGGCCTGTGGCAGCTACCCGACTTTGTGCCGGTGAGCAAGGACCTGGCCGAGGCTATCAAGCCCTGGCACCAGTACACCGCGTTTGCACTGGCTGCACTGGCCGTGCTGCACATCGCCGCCGCGCTCAAGCACCAGCTGGTGGACCGGGACGGCCTGCTGCACCGCATGCTGCCGGGGAAATAACCAGCTTCCGCCCTTCATGCGCCGCCGCCCCGCCAGGCGGGCGCCTTGCCAGCCCAAAGGCCACGGCCCCATGCGCGCCCCGGCCGCCGCTTTCACCTTTTGAGATTTGAACGGAGTTTCTGCATGCAACTGTCCACTACCCTGTCCCGCATCGTGATTGGCGCTGCGCTCGCCGCTGGCGCGCAGGTCGCCCTGGCCCAGCAGCAACTGGTGCCCACACAAAGCGAGGTGCAGTTCACCGCCCGCCAGATGGGTGTGCCGCTCGAAGGCCAGTTCAAGAAGTTCAGCGCACAGGTCGCGTTTGACCCCGCCAAGCTGGCCACCAGCAAGATCGCCTTCACGGTGGACACCGGCAGCGCCACGCTGGGCTCGCGCGAGACCGATGCGGAGCTGCCCAAGCCCGCTTGGTTCAACGTGCCCAAGTTCCCGCAAGCCCAGTTCGTGTCGTCCAGCATCAAGGCCTTGGGCGGCGGCAAGTTTGAAGTGGCGGGTGCGCTCACCATCAAGGGCAACAGCCAGAACGTGGTGGTGCCCGTGACGCTGACCCAGAACGGCACCACCACCACCGCCACAGGCGCGCTGCCCATCAAGCGGCTGGCCTTCAAGATCGGCGAGAACGAGTGGGCCGACACCTCCATGGTGGCCGACGACGTACAGGTCAAGTTCAAGCTCGCGCTGACCGGCATCGGCAAGCTCTGAGCGCTGCGCCCCTTTGCATTTGGCCGCCGCTGCTAGCGGCCTCCCCTTTCCCTTTGTCCTTTCCTTTTTGACCCATCAGGAGTTTCCATGCGCAAGTCCCTCTTCGCCCTGGCTGCCGCCGCCACCCTGTTCGCCGGTGCTGCCCAAGCCCAATCGGCCAACTACGCCATCGACCCGACGCACACCTTTGCCTCGTTCGAGATCAGCCACTTTGGCGCCGCCGTGAACCGCGGCCGCTTCGACAAGAAGGAAGGCACCGTCCAGCTCGACAAGGCTGGCAAGTCGGGCAAGGCCGAGATCACGTTCGACGTGACCTCGGTGAACACGGGCACCCCCGCGTTTGACAAGCACCTGCAAAGCGCCGACCTGTTCGACGCTGCCAAGCACCCCACGATGAAGTTTGTCTCCAGCAAGTTCGTCTTCAACGGTGACAAGGTCGCCAGCGTCGAAGGCCAGCTCACACTGCTGGGCAAGACCGCCCCCTTGACCCTCAAGGCCAACCAGTTCAACTGCTACGACAGCCCCATGCTCAAGCGCGAAGTGTGCGGCGGCGACTTTGAAGCCACCATCGACCGCACCCAGTGGGGCATGAACTACGGCGTGGAATGGGGCTTCCCCAAGAACGTGCGCCTGGTGGTGCAGATCGAAGCCGTGAAGCAGTAAACAACACGCAGCAACACAGCGGCCGCCCCACGGCGGCATGGCGCTGCACAGCCGCCCCTGCCATGGCGCAGCGGGCGGCTTTTTTATGCGCGCTCAGACATCGCCGAGCGATCCGTCCAGATCCCAGCCGGTAGGACGCCAGGCCCACACCCTGTCAGGGCGCACGGCCTGCAGGAACGCCAAGTCGTGCGACACCACAATCACCGCGCCAGTAAAGGCCAACAACGCGGACTGCAACGCCTGCGTGGCCTCCACATCCAGATGGTTGGTGGGCTCGTCGAGCAGCAGCATCTGCGCGGGCTCGCCCGACCACAGCGCGCAGGCCAGCGCAGCCTTCATGCGCTCACCGCCACTGAGCGCGCAGGCGGGACGCAGCACCCGGTCGGCCCCCAGCCCCAGCTGCGCCAGATGCGTGCGCAACACGGCCTCGGGCAGCGGCGTGTGGAGCGATTGCAGGTGGTGCAGCACCCCGTGCTGCGAAGACCGCAGCGCCGCATGGTGCTGGTCGAGCCAGGCCGCACGCACGGGGCGACGAACGCGGCCAGCCGCCGGTTCATCGGGCGAAGCGATCAACCGCAGCAGGCTGCTTTTGCCGCAACCGTTGGGCCCTGTGACGGCAATGCGCAGGGGGCCGCTCCAGGTGCCGTCCAGCCGTGGCTGGCCCGGTGGCGCGTGGGGCACCTGCACGTCCTCGAACGCGAGCACCAGCTTGCCCGCTGGCACCCTGCTCTGTGGCAACACCAGCGTGGGCAAGTCCTGCGGCGGCACGCGGGCGGCCGCTTCGCGTACCGCGTCGTTTAACCGCTGGCGCTCCTGTTGCTGGCGTTCATGTTCGCGGCCCGCATGGGCTTGGGCATTGTTCTTCTTTCGGTCCAGCAGCACAGACGCCTGGTTGGCAGTGCGCCCCTCCTCGCGCCCCCGGGCCGCGCGGCGCGACTGGGCGTCGTGCTCACGCTGCAGCGACCGCAAACCCCGGCTGCGCTCGGTGCGGGCGTGCTCCAGTGCAGCGCGGGCCGCTGCGGCTTCGGCCGCGCGCTGGTCCTGGTACAGGGCCCAGTTTCCGCCGTAGCGATGCAGCCCCGCGGGTGACAGCGCCAGGATGCTGCCCACGCCGGCCAGCAGTTCCCGGTCGTGGCTGGCCACCAATGCGCCGCCGCCCCACTGAGCAAGGGCGTCCAGGAGCCATCGCCGGGCCGGGCGATCGAGATGGTTGGTGGGCTCGTCCAGCAGCAGCAAGTCGGCGCCGGACAAAAAGGCCCCGGCCAGCGCCACGCGCATGCGCTCGCCGCCACTGAGCTGGTGCGCCGCATGCCCTGGCGACAAGCCCGCCAGGCCCAGGGCCGACAACGCCCGCGTCCAGCGCGCCGGCAAGTCCCAACGGCCCTCGGCAAGCACCAGGTCGTCCGCGGTGCCCCGCCCCGCGTCCAGCCGCGCCAATGCCTGCAGCACCGGTCCCAGGCCCGCGAGATCGGCCACGGTCGAGCCGGGGTCTGCCGGGACATCCTGCGCCACGGCAAAGATTGCGTCGCAACGCCAAACGCTCCCGCCATGGGGTTGGCAGAGCCCCATCGCCAACCGCAGAAAAACACTTTTGCCGCTGCCATTGGCACCCACCACACCGGTCAGGCCGGGGCCCACGGCCACGTTCAGCGGGCGGTCCCACAGCGCCTGCCCATCTGGCAGATGCCAGCGGACATCCTGAAACCTCAGATGCAGCAGCCCCGTCGGGGAGCCTGCCGCATCGGGATGCGCAGGTACCACGGACGAAGAAGAAAACGATGGAGAAGGAAAAGAATCGGCAACACGGCGGTTGCCAGGGGCCCCAGCCCCTCGCTTGGATGTCGGCATAGCCTGCGCTCCGTACAAGACATACAACCCCCCGCCCGGTGCGGGCGATCAGGGGGAACTGCTTGGAAGGGGCTTACAGGCGCATGGGAGTCGGGCCTCCGCGACGGCGGAAATAACCAAAGGGACGCGCAGTGTAATCCACCGGCGGACAGACGAAAATTAACTTAACGTAAATCAATTACGAATAGTAGAATTGCGTTCACCGATTTGAGGAGACTCTGCATGAACGCCGTTCTGAACCCGACCGACCTGGCCAGCCTGCCGGCACCCGCCCCCATCCAGCAGTTGCACCACTACGCCTACAAGGCCCGCGACGCCGAGGAAACGCGCCAGTTCTATGAAGACATCCTGGGCCTGCCGCTGTACCACATCATCCAGAGCGACTATGTGCCCAGCACCGGCGAGTACTGCCCCTACACCCATTTCTTCTTTCGCCTGCAGGACGGCTCGTTCATCGCCTTTTTCGACCTGGGCGACGACGTGAAGGCCGAGCCCTCGCCCAACACCCCCCTGTGGGTCAACCACATTGCGTTTCGCGTTAACACCGTGCAGGAGCTGGAGAACACCAAGCGCCGCCTGGAAGCGCACGGCGTGGAAGTGCTGGGCGTGACGGACCACCACATCTTCAAGAGCATCTATTTCTTCGACCCCAACGGCATCCGCCTGGAGCTGTCGGCCCAGCTGGCCAACGACGAGCAGATGGAAAAAGACAGCACCGTGGCCCACGCCCGCCTGCGCGAGTGGACGGCGCGCAAGGAGCAATGGCGCAAGGAACGCGCCGAAGGCAAGGTGGATGCGCCGCTCAAGCCCCAGCAAAACGACCGGCCGGAGTTTGTGCGCAAGTAAGCCGACCTGACCCCAGGCCTCGACGGTCCACGGTCCACGGGGTCGGCTGCACTGGCTGTGGTGCGCAGCCCCGTCCAACGGCCATCCCACCGCCTTGCATGGGATTCTTTTGACCCTACAGCGCTGAAGCGCTACATCCTATTGCCTCAGTAGCTATACAAAATATAGCATTCATCCCGCTGCCTGTTGCTGCGCCCGCATGATCTGGTGGCGCTGCCAGTAGTGGCTGACCACGGCATTGAACTGGTCCTTGTCCTTCTTGAGGCCGGGCAGCTTGATCTTGCTGGTCTTGGCGCCCAAGCCCAGGGCGTTCTTTTCGGGGTGGGTCACGATGAGCGCGTTGCCAAAGCTGCTTTCCTTGAATTCCAGACCCTTGATGGCGTCCCAGAACACCGTGGTCTCATCGACCGAGGTGCGGATGCCGTCGATGCTCACCTCCACCGTCGCATCGCCCTTGAGGGCAAACACCACGGGCGGAAAGTACTGCAACACCAGGGCTCGCTCCTGCTCGTTGGCGGGCTCGTAGCGGTAGGCCAGGCTGCGTTCGTGGTCCTGGGCAAACTGCTGCTCGTAGGCGCTCCACAGCCGCTGTTCGATGGCGTCGGCGGTCAATATCTCCTGCACCCAGGTGGTGGCGGGCGCACGCACGGCAATCGCGCCGTAGTCACGCTCTTTCAGGGCCATGCCCACGTTGCGCAGGCGCTCGGGCATGGCGGGGTGCGAGTCGAAAGGGTGCGGCACATTGGCCGTCTTCATCGCATCCACAAAGTCAGGCGATGCCGCGTACGGCGCCAGGCCCTGGGCCACGAAGCTGGCAATGCCCAGCGTGCTGTTGTCGTGCCGCTCGTTGCGGCCAAACAGTTCGTCCTCGATGCGGTAGCGGTACTGGGCGTAGGCGGCAATCTTGACCAACGACTGTGCAATCGCCGCCGGGCTCACCAGCTTGGCCGCCAGGCGGTCGGCCTTGAACTCGCGCTCGCGGCTGTCGCTGGCCAGGGCGATCTCGAAGATGGTGCGGTACAGGTCCAGCAGCGGCGACGCCATGGCCGACAGCCCGCCCGTGCGGATGGCGTGGCGGTAGTGGTCAAACTGCACCAGCTTGGGCCCCAGCTGTGCGCTGCGCCGTGTGTCGCCCCCGCGCAAATGGGCCAGTTCATGGCCCAGCACGGCGTCGGCCTCGGTCTGGTCCAGGATGCGCAGCAGCGGCAGGCTCACAAACAGCGTGCGGCCCGTGAGGGTTTGCTGGCCCACGGTGATCGGGGCCTCGGTCACGAAGAAGTTGGCATCAATGCCAGCCACGATGTGCCGGGGCGGCTCGGTCTTCAGGCGCTGCGCCAGGTGGCGGATACGCTGCCACAGCAGCGGCGCATCGGCCTCGGCCACCAGCTCGCCCACCACCTGGTTGCTGGAGTGCACCCGCTTGAAGATGCCCGCCACCGCCACCAGCACCCCCGCCGCTACGGCAAACCCCACAAACAGCACCAGCTTGGGCGAGTACTTGTGGAAGAAAAACGCGGTGACCCAGAACGACAGCCACACCGCCATCGTCCCTTGCACCACCAGCGCCGTGGCGCTGGCCCAGGACGTCAGGCGCCAGCCCGCCACAAAGCTCGCGTACTGCAGCGTGCGGTCGGCAAACGCCAGCGCCCCCAGCCCCAGCACCGCCAATAGCAGCGCCGCGCTGGCCACCAGCGTCCACAGCGACAGCTTGCGCGCCATGTGGAACTGCCAGACATCCGAGAAGGTGTCGCACAGCGCCTCGCGGTATTCGCGGGCCTCGGGGTCTGCATTGCTGCAAATGGTGGACGGCGGGTTGCTGCGGTAATAGTCCTTGCGCGCCTGCTTCTCGTCGGCGGGCAGGCCCTTTTCGGCATCGATGCGCTGGCTGATGCCGGCGACAAAACGGGCGTCCTGGTCGGTCTGGGCATGGCGGGTGAACACGTAGGTCACCACAGGCACCAGAAACAGCGCAAGCAGCGCATAGGCAAAGACCTTGACCAGGCCCAGGCGCCAGGCAGATTGAAACGTCATAGGTTCGGATGGTTGTGACGGCCTGGCTCCGTGGCACCGGAAGGCTGAACGCCCCCGCAAGCCACTGCACCAGTCCTTGTTGTAAATCGTGATCCTTAGAGCGGCTAACAAAACTCAGCAAAGCGGCCCTGGCTAGGCGTTTCGCCGCAGGCAGTACAAGTAGTACGACAAGGCGAGACAACGACGCCAGGGGAGTTTTGTTAGCCGCTCTCAGAGCCTGGTCCGCGTTGCCGCGCCCTCCTCGCTCTGTGGGGCGGGATTATCAGGACGCATTCACCCGCGCACCCAGGCTCAAGGTAACCATTGGAAAGAATCGGCCGACAGACGGCGCGCGATTGCCAAACGGCCCAAGCCCCCGCGGGGCCAGCGCCGGGGTGGCGGTCCCTTAAAATGTGCGGTTCACCCTCTTGTTCGTCGGAGCGCTCCCTGCGGCTGCTCCGCCCCACGGCCCCCACTGCCACACCCCACTGCCAGACCCATGAGCACGCCCCAACCACAACCCGGCCTCGAAAGCCTGTCCAAGTCGTTTGAACCTGCTGCACTGGAAGCCCACTGGGGCCCCGAATGGGAAAAGCGCGGGTATGGCACCGCAGGCCACCGTGGCACGGGCCAGCCCCAGGCGGGCGAGCCCGCTTTCTCCATCCAGCTGCCCCCGCCCAACGTGACGGGCACGCTGCACATGGGCCATGCGTTCAACCAGACGATCATGGACAGCCTCACGCGCTACCACCGCATGCGCGGCTTCAACACGGTGTGGGTGCCGGGCACCGACCACGCGGGCATCGCCACGCAGATCGTGGTGGAGCGCCAGTTGCAAGAGCAAGGCATCAGCCGCTACGACATGGGCCCCACCCCGCCCGAGGCGCGCAAGAACTTTGTGAGCAAGGTGTGGGAGTGGAAGGAAAAGTCCGGCAACACCATCACCACGCAGATGCGCCGCATGGGCGACAGCGTGGACTGGAGCCGCGAATACTTCACCATGGACGACAAGCTCTCCAAGGTGGTCACCGACACCTTCGTGAAGCTCTACGAGCAGGGCCTGATCTACCGCGGCAAGCGCCTGGTGAACTGGGACCCCAAGCTGCAGTCCGCCGTGTCCGACCTGGAAGTCGAGAGCGAAGAAAAAGACGGCTCGCTCTGGCACATCGCCTACCCGCTGGCCGATGGATCGGGCAGCCTGACGGTGGCCACCACCCGGCCCGAGACCATGCTGGGCGACGTGGCACTGATGGTGCACCCTGAGGATGCACGCTACACGCACCTCATCGGCAAGATGGTCAACCTGCCGCTGTGCGACCGCCAGATTCCGGTGATCGCCGACGAGTATGTGGACAAGGAGTTCGGCACGGGCGTGGTGAAGGTGACGCCCGCGCACGACCAGAACGACTATGCCGTGGGCCAGCGCCACAAGCTACCGATGATCGTGGTGCTGACCCTGCAGGCCACCATCAACGAGAACGCGCCCGCCAAGTACCAGGGCATGGACCGCTTCGTGGCCCGCAAGGCCGTGGTGGCCGACCTGGAAGCCATCGGCGCGCTGGTGGAGGTGAAGAAGCACAAGCTGATGGTGCCCATCTGCACCCGCACCGGCCAGGTGATCGAGCCCATGCTGACCGACCAGTGGTTCGTGGCCATGAGCAAGGTCAGCGACCAGGACCCCACGGGCAAGAGCATTGCGCAAAAGGCGATCGACGCCGTGGCCAGCGGCGATGTGAAGTTCGTGCCCGAGAACTGGGTGAACACCTACAACCAGTGGATGAACAACATCCAGGACTGGTGCATCAGCCGCCAGCTGTGGTGGGGCCACCAGATCCCGGCGTGGTACGACGAAGACGGCAACGTGATCGTCGCCCGCACCGAAGCCGAGGCGCAGGCCAAGGCCACAGGTAAAAAGCTGCGCCGTGACGAGGACGTGCTGGACACCTGGTACTCGTCCGCCCTCGTGCCCTTCAGCACCATGGGCTGGCCGAACCAAGGCACCGCCGAAACCGACGACTTCAACCTGTACCTGCCCAGCACCGTGCTGGTCACGGGCTACGACATCATCTTCTTCTGGGTCGCCCGGATGATCATGATGACCACGCACTTCACGGGCCGCGTGCCGTTCAAGCACGTGTACATCCACGGCCTGGTGCGCGACGCGCAGGGCAAGAAGATGAGCAAGTCCGAGGGCAACGTGCTCGACCCCGTGGACCTGATCGACGGCATTGCGCTGGAACCGCTGCTTGACAAGCGAACCACCGGCCTGCGAAAGCCCGAGACCGCGCCCACCGTGCGCAAGAACACGCAAAAGGAATTCCCCGAAGGCATTCCGGCCTATGGCGCCGATGCGCTGCGCTTTACCTTTGCCGCGCTGGCATCGCTGGGCCGCAGCATCAACTTCGACAGCAAGCGCTGCGAGGGCTACCGCAACTTCTGCAACAAGCTCTGGAACGCCAGCCGCTTCGTGCTAATGAACTGCGAAGGCCAGGACTGCGGCCTGAAAGAGCACACCAAGGAAGAATGCCAGCCCGGCGGCAGCGCCCACGGCTACATGGAGTTCAGCCAGGCCGACCGCTGGATCACCTCGCTGCTGCAAAAGACCGAGGCCGAAGTCGCCAAGGGCTTTGAAGAGTACCGCCTGGACAACGTGGCCAACACGATCTACGACTTTGTCTGGAACGAGTACTGCGACTGGTATCTGGAGATCGCCAAGGTGCAGATCCAGAACGGCACCGACGCCCAGCAGCGCGCCACGCGCCGCACGCTGATCCGCACGCTCGAAGCCATCCTGCGCCTGGCCCACCCCATCATCCCGTTCATCACCGAAGCCCTGTGGCAGGTGGTGGCACCCGTGGCCGGCATCCCCGGCGAGTCGGTCAGCATTGCACGCTACCCCGAAGCCCAACCGGCCAAGATCGACGAAACTGCTATCGCCCACATGGGCCGCGTGAAGGGTCTGGTGGACGCGTGCCGCGCGCTGCGGGGCGAGATGAACGTGTCTCCCTCCACCCGCCTGCCCCTGTACGCGGTGGGCGACACCGAGTTCATGCGTGGCGTGGGCCCGGTGCTGCAGGCCCTGGCCAAGCTCAGCGAGGTCAAGGTGTTTGACGACGAGGCCGCTTGGGCCGCCGCCGCGCAGGCTGCGCCCGTGGCCGTGGTGGGCGACGCCCGCATGTGCCTGTACATGGAGATCGACGTGGCGGCCGAGAAGGCCCGCCTGTCCAAGGAAATCGCCCGCATCGACGGCGAGATCACCAAGGCCAACAACAAGCTGTCCAACGAAGCCTTTGTGGCCAAGGCGCCTGCGGCGGTGATCGAGCAGGAGAAAAAGCGCATTGCCGACTTCGGCGCCACGCTGGGCAGATTGCGCGATCAGCTGACACGGCTGGGCTAAAACCCGGGCCATACTGCGCCATGGCGGCCCGCCCTGCGCGGGCCGATTGCCTTGTTTTCATGTTCTGCCGGTGTGCGTGCGGCTGCCTTGCAGCCCACACACCGCCCCATCCGTTCAGAGGAGCCCCATGACTGTTGCCACCACCGTTCGCAAAGCCGTTTTCCCCGTTGCCGGACTGGGCACACGCTTTCTGCCCGCCACCAAGGCCAGCCCCAAGGAGATGCTGCCCGTGGTGGACAAGCCGCTGATCCAGTACGCCGTCGAAGAGGCCTACGCCGCGGGCATCCGCCACATGATTTTTGTGACGGGCCGCAGCAAGCGCGCTATTGAAGACCACTTCGACACCGCCTACGAACTGGAGGCCGAGCTGGAAGCGGCCGGCAAGAAGGAGTTGCTGGAACTGGTGCGCTCCATCCAGCCCAGCGACATGGACTGCGCCTTTGTGCGCCAGCCGCGCTCGTTAGGGCTGGGCCACGCGGTGTTGTGCGCGGAGCCTCTGGTGGGCAAGGAGCCCTTTGCCGTGCTGCTGGCTGACGATTTGATGGTGGGTCCCCAAGGCGGTCAGCCCGTGCTGGCGCAGATGGCGACCGCGTTCCGCCAGCAAGGCCGATCGGTGATCGCCGTGCAAGAGGTGCCCGAGGACCAGGTGCACAAGTACGGCATCGTGGCGGGCGAGCCTGCCGGTGGCCCGTTGATCCGCATCCAGCGCATTGTCGAAAAGCCCAAGGCGGCCGATGCCCCCTCGCGCATGGGCGTGGCGGGCCGCTACATCCTCACGCCCGGCGTGTTTGACGAGATCCGCAACCAGCCGCGCGGCGTGGGCGGCGAGATCCAGCTCACCGATGGCATTGCGCGCCTGATGAACAATGAAGCCGTGTACGCCTTCCAGTACGAAGGCAAACGCTACGACTGCGGCAGCAAGGAAGGGTTTCTGGAAGCGACGGTGGAACTGGCCCTGCAGCACCCGCAGGTGGGGGCGCACTTCCGGGACTACCTGAAGAACCTGGCGCTGTAAACCCGGCCGTCCAAGCTCTCGATTAAGATCAAAATTGATAGCTGCCAGCGCTGATGCAACCAGCGCTGGCAGCTATTTTTGCGTTCAACGGCGGCGCAGGACGTGGATGTACTCTTCGCCCACCGTCTGCTGCTCCACCAGCTCGTTGCCGGTCTGCTTGGCAAACGCCTGAAAGTCGCGCAGCGATCCGTTGTCGGTGGCCACCACCTTCAGTAGCTGGCCGCTCGCCATGTCCGACAGCGCCTTCTTGGCCTTGAGGATGGGCAGGGGGCAGTTCAGGCCCCGCGTGTCGATTTCTTTGTGAATGTCCATGGTCATCAATCCTTAGGCGGCGTCGCGGCCGGGGCTTGTTCGTCCAGCCCACGGCGGCGTTCTGCATTTTCTTCGGCCGTGAAAAACACGGGCTCATGGCCGCGCGTGCGCAGCCAGTCGGCCAGCGCGTAGCCCGTGCCCGCAGGCCAGCATTTGAGATCTGGCAGATCGTACAGCCGGTAGTCCACCAGCTCGGGCGACAGTTTGACCTGCCCCGTGGCCACCACGTGGTAGGCAATGATGACCTGGTTCATGCGCAAGAACTCGTAGGCCCCCACCAGGGTGGTGGACTGCACATCGAGGTTGGTCTCTTCCTTGACCTCGCGTGCAATGCCTTCCTGGGGCGACTCGCCTGCCTCCATGAAGCCGGTGATCAGCGCAAACATCTTGCCCGGCCACGCCGCGTTGCGCGCCAGCAGCACCTTGCCGTCGATCTCCACAATGGCGGCCAGCACGGGCGTGGGGTTGTTCCAGTGTGTCCAGCCGCAGGCGGGGCAGCGCAGGCGCTCCTTGTCGCCGCCATCTTCGGCCAGCGTGATGGGCTGCAGCTCGGTCGCGCAGTGGGGGCAAAAACGGACTTCGTAGTGCATATGCTATCTTTTATGTAGCTACTGAGGCATATTCAACTAGCGCTAGCAGCCATTTTGATTCAAAAACCTGTGCAAAGGCACCTGGCGACGCCCGAGGAGCCCGTCCTGCACCCCGCACCACCGGTCATGCAGGAAACACCCCGGTCGACAAATACCGGTCGCCCCGATCGCACACGATGAAGACGATGGTGGCATTGCTGTCGCGCGCAGCGATCTGCTGCGCCACCCAGCACGCGCCTGCAGCCGAGATGCCGGCAAAAATGCCCTCTTCGCGCGCAAGGCGGCGGCACATGTCTTCGGCGCTGTCCTGGCTCACATACACCAGCTCATCGACCGTGCTGGCGTCATAAATCTTGGGCAGGTACTCCTGCGGCCACTTGCGGATGCCCGGGATGCGCGAGCCCTCTTCGGGCTGCGCGCCGATGATCTGGATGGCGGGGTTCTTCTCCTTGAGGAACCGCGACACGCCCGTGATGGTGCCCGTGGTGCCCATGGCGCTCACAAAGTGGGTGATGCGCCCGCCCGTCTGCTCCCAGATCTCGGGGCCTGTGGTTTCGTAGTGAATGCGGGGGTTGTCGGGGTTGCCAAACTGGTCCAGCACCTTGCCCTCACCACGCTTTTGCATGGCCTCGGCCAGGTCGCGGGCGTGCTCCATGCCGCCGCTCTTGGGTGTGAGCACCAGCTCGGCACCAAAGGCCTTCATGGTCTGGGCGCGTTCGATGGATAAGTCCTCAGGCATCACCAGCACCATGCGGTAGCCCTTGATGGCCGCGGCCATCGCCAAAGCGATGCCGGTATTGCCCGACGTGGCCTCGATCAGCGTGTCGCCAGGACGGATATCGCCACGCTCTTCGGCGCGGCGGATCATCGACAGTGCAGGCCGGTCCTTGACGGACCCTGCGGGGTTGTTGCCTTCCAGCTTGCCGAGCACCACATTGCCCCGCGCGGCGTTGTCCTGGGCCCCAATGCGCTGCAGCGCTACCAGCGGCGTGTTGCCTACCGCGTCTTCAATCGTCGGATATTTCATACGCCCTACTGTGCCATAATTCAGGGCTTCACATATTCCGCCCGGGTGGTGAAATTGGTAGACGCAGGGGACTCAAAATCCCCCGCCGCAAGGCGTGCCGGTTCGATTCCGGCCCCGGGCACCACAGTCAACAAGGCCGGTAGCTTCCACGAGCTATCGGCCTTTTTGCTGGGCCAGCCGCTGTGGCGGCGGCATGTGATTTCTGCACCTCCCCACACCCAGCCACCGCCATGACCGCCCAGGATCTGATCGCGCACGCCACCGTGCTGGCCTACCGGCTGGCGGGTTATGCCCTGCAGAACATGGCCGAGGATGCGGCGCTGCTGGCGATGATGTTCTGCTGACCTTCACGCCCCTGCTGCAGCAACGCTTGCGCATGGCCGATGGCACGGCACCTCAACGCGCAGCCAGCAACAGGAAGTCCTGCTCATAACCCTTGAGCGATTGCGCCGCACGCAGCCGGTGCGCAGGCGTCATGGCGTTGTGCAGGCGCGCAAACCCCTCGCAGCCCTCGGCCACCAGCGCTTGCGCGTAGCGCTGGTAGGCGCCATCCGGCGACGTCACCACGCGGTCCAGAAAGCCCAGCATCAGCGTGCGGGCCTGGGCGGTGTTGCTGCGGTCGGCCTGGATGCTGCGCAGCACCTGCACCAGGTCCTTTTGCCGGCGCACGCGCTCGGCATAGGTGCGCTGCGGGTCGAAGGCCGACTGGGCGACGAAGGCGCGCAGCACGGCCTTCTGCGGCTCGTCCAGCGGGCCATAAAAGGTTTCGAGCCGCGATGAGAGGTCCTTGAAGCGGCGCTCGCGCAGCTTGTCGGGCGGCGGGTCCAGCCACTCGGACTTCCAGTCGGCATTGCTGTCGGCCTGCTTGCGCTCCAGGTTGCGGATCTGCGCCTCGGTCAGCTGGGAGGCCAGCCACACCACCTTGGGCTCGGCTTGGGCCAGTACCTTGTCCAGCTGGGCACGGGCTTCCTCGTAAATGCGGCAGGCCTGCTCGGCAGTGATGGTGGCAGGCAACTGCTGCTGCACCCTTTGCAACAGCTCGGCATGCTGGGGCAGCATGGTGTCGCGGTGCCAGCGGTGCAGCTCGCCCAGGTCGCCCCGCACGCGCTCTGTCTGCGCGTCCGACAGGTCAAGGTAACGGTTCAGCTGCCAGTACGCCAGATGGGGCACTTGGTTGTACGCCAGCCGCACCGTGCTGCAGCCCGCGAGCAACGCACCGGCCAGGGCCAGGGCGGCAATGCACAGGGTGGTGCGCAGGCGGGACACAGCAGGCACGGCAGCTCCAGAACAACGGGACAGCGCAGGATAGGCCCAATGCCCGCTACGGCGGCCACAGGGCACGGATACCCCGGCCCGCAGACCAGGATTTCACCCGGATGCGCACCTGCCCGAACCCAGCCAGCCCGGTCAGCCCGGTCAGCCCAGCCCCACAAGGGCTGCGCACCAAAGACTGGGTGAGCTGGAAGTCAGTTGTCCTGTCGCCGGATCAACTGGCGGCCACTGGCGGTGATGGCCAGCTCGCCACCCGTCCCCTTGGTGATGAAGCCCCATTCGAGCAGTCGCCCGGAGACATGGTCTTTGAGCGCATGGGGCAGCGTGATGACTTCGCCCATTTCAAGCTGTTTCAGGGTTTCGATCTCATCCACCGTGGGATCGAAATGCGGAGCGTGGTATGTGGTCATGGGGGTCGCTCTCCAACAAGGTTGCTGAATGAAAGACAGACTTCCGCGCAACCAGATTAGTTCACCGCCTAGGTGGACGCAAGCGCATCAACCCGCCACCGGGGCGCCCGCCGCCTCGGCCATCTGCTGCAGCCAGCGCGCAAACGTGGCCAGCACCGGCGGCTGTGCCTGCGTGGGGCTGATGAGGTAGTACGCCCGCTCGCCGCGCAGCGGGCGGTTGCAGGCCACCACCAGCTCGCCACTGGCAAGCTCTGCCTCGATGAGCAGCGGCGGGATCAGCGCCACGCCCATGCCATGCGTGGCGGCCACGGCCAGCATGGAGAACAGCTCGTAGCGCGGGCCATCCAGCGCATGCGGCGCATCCACTGCCATGGCATCGAACCACTGGCGCCAGCCATACGGGCGCGTGCTTTGCTGCAGCAGCGGCAGCTCGGCCAGCGCCTCGGCGGCCACGGGCTGGTGGGCGCGGCCCCGGCCCCGCGGCGCGGCGGATTCGAGCAGGCGCGGGCTGCACACGGGCACCACGTCTTCATGCATCAGCAGCTGCGCCTGCACGCCAGGCCAGTTGCTCACCTGCTCGGGCGTGCCTGCGTACAGCGCGGCGTCGAAGGTGGTGTCGGCAAACAAGAAAGGCCGCGTCTGCGTGTCGATGTGCACCACGATGTCGGGGTGCGCCTGCGCCAGCTGCGGCAGGCGCGGGATGAGCCAGCGCGTGGCAAAGGTGGGCACGGCCGCCAGCGTGATCGTGCCGCCCTCGCCCTGGTGGGCCATCACATCGAGCGTGTCACGCTCCAGCCCCTGCAGCCAGCGCGCCACCTGGCGGCCATAGTGCGCGCCCGCTGGCGTCAGCACCACGCCGTGGCGCGTGCGGCGAAACAGTGCCACGCCCAAAAACTCTTCCAGCGCCTGGATCTGGCGCGAGACGGCGCTTTGGGTGAGCGACAACTCCTGCGCGGCGCGGGTGTAGCTCTCGTGGCGGGCGGCCACTTCAAAACAGGCCAGGGCCTGGGTCGATGGAATGTTGCGACGCATGATGAAGAGGAACTTGTGAAGAAGCCACCAGCCCTTGAAGCTGGCTGCGACAAGTATTCCATACATTCCATAAACGCATGTCTGGATGAAAAGAACTCGCTTGCAGGCTACCGCCCCCAGGCCTACGATGCATTCCAGATTCGTTTTTTTGTTCACCCCCTTTCCGACCTGGAGACACACATGGCCCACGCCGCTTTTCAATGGGATGACCCTTTCCTTCTGAGCCAGCAACTGACCGACGAGGAGCGCGCCATCCGCGACGCCGCCGCAGCGTATTGCCAGGACAAGCTGGCACCCCGCGTGCTGGACGCCTTCCGCCACGAAAAGATGGACGTGAGCATCTTCCGCGAGATGGGTGAAGTGGGCCTCTTGGGCCCCACCATCCCCGAGCAATACGGTGGCCCCGGCCTGTCGTATGTGGCCTACGGCCTGATCGCCCGCGAAGTGGAGCGTGTGGATTCGGGCTACCGCTCGATGGCCAGCGTGCAGTCGTCGCTGGTGATGGTGCCTATTTATGAATTCGGCAGCGAAGCCCAGCGCCAGAAGTACCTGCCCAAGCTCGCCAGCGGCGAGTGGATTGGCTGCTTTGGCCTGACCGAGCCCGACCACGGCTCCGACCCCGGCAGCATGGCCACGCGCGCCTACAAGGTCGATGGTGGCTACAAGCTCAAGGGCAGCAAGATGTGGATCACCAACAGCCCCGTGGCCGACGTGTTCGTGGTCTGGGCCAAGGAAGTGTCCGAAGGCGGCGCCGTGGGCCCCATCCGCGGCTTTGTGCTGGAAAAGGGCATGAAGGGCCTGACAGCCCCTGCCATCCACGGCAAGGTGGGCCTGCGTGCGTCGATTACCGGCGAGATCGTGATGGACGACGTGTTCGTGCCCGAAGAAAACGCCTTCCCAGAAGTGCAAGGCCTGAAGGGCCCGTTCACCTGCCTGAACAGCGCGCGCTACGGCATCGCCTGGGGCGCGCTGGGCGCGGCCGAGTTCTGCTGGCACACCGCCCGCCAATACACGCTGGACCGCAAGCAGTTCGGCCGCCCCCTGGCCGCCAACCAGCTCATCCAGAAGAAGCTGGCCGACATGCAGACCGAGATCGCCATCGGCCTGCAGGCCTGCCTGCAGTTTGGCCGCATGAAGGACGCGGGCACGGCCAGCGTGGAAGGCACTTCCATCATCAAGCGCAACAGCTGCGGCAAGGCCCTGGACATTGCCCGCCTGGCGCGCGACATGATGGGCGGCAACGGCATCAGCGACGAGTTCGGCGTGGCCCGCCACCTGGTGAACCTGGAAGTGGTGAACACCTACGAAGGCACGCACGATGTGCACGCCCTCATCCTGGGCCGCGCCCAGACGGGCATCGCCGCGTTCGCCAACTGATCGGCCTGCGCACCGAGAACCGGCAAAAACACCGCCTTTGCGGTGTTTTTGCCTTGTAGCGCTAGTCCATCATGCGCTGACAGCTATCAATTTCATAGTAAGCACACCATGACCACCTCCTCTACCGCTCCAGGCGCCCTCGCAGGCATCAAGGTGCTCGACCTCTCCCGCGTGCTGGCCGGGCCGTGGTGCACGCAGATCCTGGCCGACCTGGGCGCGGATGTGGTGAAGGTGGAGCGCCCCGGCGTGGGCGACGACACCCGCCAGTGGGGCCCGCCCTTCTTGAAGGACGCGGACGGTAACGAAACCAACCAGGCCAGCTACTACACCGCCTGCAACCGCAACAAGCGCTCGGTCACCATCGACATGGCTTCGCCCGACGGCCAAGCGCTCATCAAGCAGATGGCGCTGGAGGCGGACATCGTGGTGGAGAACTTCAAGGTCGGCGGCCTCAAGCAGTACGGCCTGGACCATGAGAGCCTGCGCGCGCTGAACCCGCGCCTCATTTACTGCTCCGTCACCGGCTTTGGGCAAGACGGCCCGTATGCCGAGCGCGCGGGCTACGACCTGATGGTGCAGGCCATGACGGGCCTGATGAGCATCACCGGCCAGGCCGATGGTCAGCCCGGCGGTGGCCCGATGCGTGTGGGCGTGGCCGTCATCGACCTGTTCACCGGCCTCTACGCTAGCAACGCCATCCTGGCCGCGCTGCATGTGCGCGACAACGCGGTGAACGGCACCGGCCAGGGCCAGCACATCGACATGGCCCTACTCGACGTGGGCATGGCCGTGCTGGCCAACCAGGCCTCGGGCTTTCTGGCCACGGGCAAGGCGCCCGGCCGCATGGGCAACAGCCACCCCAGCCTGGCGCCCTACCAGGACTTCCCCACGCAGGACGGCAACATGCTGCTGGCCATTGGCAACGACGGGCAGTTCCAGCGCTTTTGTGCAGCGGCCAACCAGCCGCAATGGGCCACGGACCCTCGCTTTGCCACCAACACGCTGCGCGTGCAAAACCGTGCTGCACTGATCCCCGCCATGGAGGCCGTGACCCGCACGCGCACCACGGCCGACTGGATCACGCTGCTGGAAGACAAGGCTGTGCCCTGCGGCCCCATCAACACCATCGCCCAGGCGTTTGACGACGCCCAGGTGCAGGCCCGTGGCCTGGCCGTGACGCTGCCGCGCTGGAAAGCTGGCGAGGCCGCCACCGACAAGGTGCAGCAGATCACCGGTGTGGCCAGCCCGCTGCGCCTGTCGGCCACGCCGCCCGTGCTGCGCAATGCGCCACCGGCACTGGGGCAGCACACCGACGAGGTGCTGCGCGAGATGGGCCTGGATGCGGCGCGCATTGCAGCGCTGCGGGCCAGCGGGGTTGTGTAATCAGCCCCTCGCGGCATCGGTCTGCGCGATGCCCTGACCACTGCACGGCCTTGCCCTCACCGGCAAGGCCGTTTTGTTTGGGCTGGCTGCATTCCATAAGTCACTGGCCCTATTCCGCGCGCGCCTGCCCCACGGCAAAAAAGACATGTACAAAAATTTACATCCGTCTCCATAATCCTGAAGACGCCCTGCCTGCGGCCCTGCCCACCACGCGCCGCTGAACCAGGATGGAGGGCCACCGGCCCCACTGCGACGTTTCTGGACCCTCAAGGAGTTCCTCATGAAGCTCAGCCTTAAGCTCCCCCTGGCCTTCACCGTGTCGCTGCTCTTGCTGTTTGCAGCGGCCCTGTTTGGCATCAGCCGTCTGAATCAGGCGCTCGACACCTACCAGACCACCGTGGCCCAGAGCTTTGAGCACGAGCGCATGGCAGCAGGAATGCTCAACAACTTCAAGGTGCAGGTGCAGGAGTGGAAAAACGTGCTGCTGCGCGGCAAGGACCCGGCCCAGCTCACGCGCTATTGGGCCGCGTTTGAAAAGCAGGAACAGGCCATCAAGGATGAAGCGCAAAAGCTCGTCGCCGCCCTGCCCCCGGGCGAGGGCCGCGAACGCGTGTTGCAGTTTGCCCAGGCCCACGAACGCATGGGCACCGCTTACCGCAAGGGGTTGGAAGCCTTCAAGGCCGCCGACCACGACCCGCAGGCGGGCGACAAGGCCGTGGCGGGCATGGACCGCGAACCCTCGCAACTGCTGGACCAAGCGGGCGACCTGATCGCAAAGGCCAGCAGCACCGTGGCCGAACGTGCCGCTGCCACCGCACAGCGCGCCACCACCATCAGCCTGGTGGTGATGCTGGTGGTGTGCGCGCTGGGCATTGCTGGCGCCATTGCCTTCAGCCGCACCGTGGTGAACCCGCTGGACAACGCAGTGCGCGTGTCGCAGGCCGTGGCCAGCGGCGACCTGACGGTGGCGCGCCATGTGCAGGGCAAGGACGAGATCGCCCTGCTGCTGAACGCGCTGCACGACATGCAGAACAGCCTGTCGCAGGTGGTGAGCAACGTGCGCAACAACGCCGACAGCGTGGCCGCCGCCAGCACCGAGATCGCGCTGGGCAACAACGACCTGAGCGCCCGCACCGAGCAGCAGGCCAGCGCACTGGAGGAAACATCGGCATCGATGGAAGAACTCAGCTCCACCGTGCAGGCCAATGCCGAAAACGCCCGCACCGCCAACCAGCTGGCCGTGAGCGCCAGCACCGTGGCCGTGCAAGGCGGCGACGTAGTGGCCGAGGTGGTGACCACCATGAAGGGCATCAACGACAGCAGCAAGAAGATCTCCGACATCATCTCTGTCATCGATGGCATCGCCTTTCAGACCAACATCCTCGCGCTGAACGCTGCGGTGGAGGCCGCTCGCGCGGGCGAGCAAGGCCGGGGCTTTGCCGTGGTGGCCAGCGAGGTGCGCAACCTCGCCCAGCGCAGCGCGGACGCCGCCAAGGAGATCAAGACCCTGATCCACGCCAGCGTGGAGCGTGTGGAGCTGGGCACCACGCTGGTGGACAAGGCAGGCGCGACGATGAACGAGGTGGTGAGCGCCATCCGCCGCGTGACCGACATCGTGGGCGAGATCAGCGCCGCCAGCAGCGAGCAAAGCGCAGGTGTGGCCCAGGTGGGCGAAGCGGTGATGCAGATGGACCAGGCCACGCAGCAGAACGCAGCGCTGGTAGAGCAAAGCGCAGCGGCTGCCGACAGCCTGAAGGTGCAGGCGCAGCAGCTGGTGCAGGCGGTGGCGGTGTTCCGGCTGGCGGATGCGCAGACGAGCCCATCCCCAGCCTCCCGCATGCCCGCTGCGGGCCAACGCCAGCCCCGGTTGGCCGCAAGCTGACGTGGCGCGGCCATTTCAAACCCAATCGGCCTGAAGCGCTAGTGCATCATGCGCCAGTAGCTACATAAATAGTAGCAACTGACGTCTTCTCAGGCTTCGGCCAGCGCAGGCGTTGCCTGCTGCACAGTCGCCAGCGTGGGCGAGGCCAGCTTGCGCAGGTAGGCCATGGTCTGCAGGCAGGCCTGGGCCACCTCGGTGCCCTTCTTCACGAAATGCTCGCGGAAGAAGCGCACATGGTCCTCGTGGTCGTGGAAGTCGCGCGGCGTGAGCACGGCCGACATCACCGGCACCTCGGTGTCGAGCTGCACACGCATCAGGCCGTCGATGACGGCGGTGGTGACGAACTCGTGGCGATAGATGCCGCCGTTGACCACCAGCGCGCAGGCCACGATGGCGTCGTAGCGCCCGCTGCGCGCGAGCTTGCGGGCCAAGAGCGGAATCTCGAACGCGCCTGGCACGTCGAACAGCGCCACCTGCGCGGGCGGCAGGCCATGGCGGTCGAACTCGGCCAGGGCCGCGTCGCGCGCCTGGTGCACGATGTCCTGGTGCCAGCTGGCACTGATGATGGCCACGCGAGCGCCACGGTGGGCGGCGACGGGGGCCAGGGGAGAGACGGGAGAAGTAGCAGAAGACTGATTCATGGGTTCCTCAAAACAGGTCGTACCAGAATCAGGGCGCGCGCGAGCACGGCACCTGCACAGGGCGGCGCAGGCCTCAGGCGCTGACCAGCGGGCAAAAAGCACGCAAGCAAACGCCAAAGGCCCAGCCACCCATGGCGGGTGCTGTGGGTTTCGCGATCTCTTTCATCCGGACTGTGACCGTCGGCTCTGGTTTCGCACCAGATCTGCTGACCCTGCAGGCCTGTTCCGAAGAACGGCTCCGCAGGCGCTCGCGGGCTCTTGCCAGCCTTTCAGCCAACAAATACCGCCGGTGGGGAATTCCGCCCCGCCCTGAGAACGCTGTCGGCCCCGAAGGTCATTCGGGGCCAACGGGCGAGATTTTAGGCGGCTGGGTGGCGCAATGCCGTCGCGCAGGCGATTGCCGCACTGGCAGTGGCGGCTTCTGGGGCTCGGGGTGTGCAGAACGCCGATGCCTGCTCAGCGCACGCGCTGAAACCCGCCTTCGGCCCAGGCCGCTGCGCTGGCGGGCGTGAGCTTGAAGGTGGGCGGCGCGGACGCACGGGCAACCTCTTCACCCAGCTCGTCCTGCGCGCTCAGCGTGGCTGTGGCGCCTTCTTCATCGGGCACGATGGCCAACGCCACGCGCAGGCGCTGGCCGTCGGCGGTGGTGATGTGCACGCTTTTGTTCAGTTGTGCGTGCAGTTGCTGCTCATGGCGGCGCACCACCTCGCTCGCGGTCTTGACGAGGGTGTGGAAGGCCGACACATCGAGCGGCTTGGGGTTCTTCTTGTCGCGGCCCATGGTCCAGGGGCCCACCAGCGCGGGTTCGGCCTCGCCCTTCAGTGTCATGGACACGGCCCAGCCATCGTCGTCTTCGTTCTTGATGACCTGCGCCGTCCAGCGCCCATCGCTCCAGCAGCGGGGTTCCTGGATGGCGTCGGGCGTGTCGGGTGCGTCGCTCATGGAAAAAAGGCCTGGATGGCGGGAAAGGGCGCAGAGCATAACGGCAGGGCCCGGTAGCCTGGATTTTCAATAACCATTGGTTATCGAAAAAGGCCGTACATAGCGCAGGCTTGGTTACTCGCCCAAAACGTCCGGCGCCACCCCCGCCGTTTCACGCAGCACGTCGATAAAGGCCTGGGCCGAGGGCGTGGGCGGCTCGCCCAGGCGGGTGATGAGGCCATAGCTGGGCATGCGGTCCGGCAGCTCTACGGGGATGCGCGAGAGCAGGCCCCGGTCCACGTATTTCTGGATCAGCGCGGCAGGCTGCAGCGACATCATGTGGGTGGTGTTCATCAGCTCCAGCGCGAACAGGAAGGACGGCGTCTCCACCACCCCCGCCGTGAGCGCCAGGCCCGCGCCGCCAAACAGATCGTCCGACACCTTGCGCACCGCCGTGGAGGCGGGGTACAGAATCCACGGCCAGTGCGCCAGCTCGGTGAGCGACAGGTCGGTGGCGCCGCGCAGCGGGTGGTGCTGCCCGCCCACCACATGCAGCGGCTCGGCGGACAGGTGCTCGTAGTGGAACTGGCTGCGCTGGTCCTCGGTGGTGAAGCGGCCGATCATCAGATCGATCTTGCGTTCGGCCAGCCAGGCGATGAGCTGGTCGCTGCTCTGCTCCAGGATCTTGATGACCAGCAGGGGCCGCAGGCGCTGGATCTCGACCACCGACGCCACCAGCACATGCGCAGCCGAGCCGGTGATGGCGCCCACCGTCACATGGCCGTGGCCGCCCTGCTTCAACGCATTGAATTCATCGACAAACTTGCGCTGCCCATCCAGCGCCGCGCTGGCATAGCGCAGCGTAAAAAGCCCCAGCTCGTTGGGCCGCATGCCACGCGAGAGGCGGTCGAAAAGGCGCGCCTCCAGGATCTCCTCGATGTCCATCAGGATCTTGGTGGCCGCAGGCTGCGTGACGTGCATCTGCTCGGCCGTGAGCCGCAGATTGCGCGTGCGGCCCAGGATGTCCAGAAACTGCAAATGCCGAAAGCGCAGCCGCGCACAGGCCTGCGCCAAAGACAAGGGTTTACCCGGAAATTCGTCTGGACTCATAAGCGTTTGGAATGGATTGTCGCAAAACATTCAGTGGACCGGCCGGGGCGCGAAACCTAACCTTCGCCTTGCGTTCATGACGGCTGGCCCCAAAAAGCCGCAGGCGCCGAAGGCCTCGCCAACGGGGTCAGCCATTCCAACGGAGACAAGACACCATGCAATTCACATCACTCGCCAAATCCTTGACACTCGGCGCCACGCTGCTGGCCGCCCTCGCCGCGCCCGCCGCGGCACAAGTCAAGGAACACACCTTCAAGGTCGGCATCGGCCTGAGCGACGACCACCCGCAGGCCCAGGCCGTGCGTCACTTTGCCGAGCGCCTGCAGGCCAAGAGCGGCGGCAAGATGAACGCCAAGCTATTTGCCAGCGGCGCGCTGGGCAATGACGTGAGCATGACCTCGGCCCTGCGCGGCGGCACGCTAGAAATGACGATCCCGGATTCGTCCACGCTGATGTCGCTGATCAAGCCCTTTGGCGTGCTGAACCTGCCGCTCACCTTCAACAACGAGGCAGAAGCCGACGCGGTGCTGGACGGCCCCTTCGGCCAGAAGCTGCTGGCCATGCTGCCCGACAAGGGCCTGATCGGCCTGGGCTTTTGGGAAAACGGCTTTCGCCATGTGACCAACTCGCGCCGCCCCATCAACACGGCCGACGACCTGGCGGGCCTGAAGCTGCGCGTGATCCAGAGCCCCTTGTTCCTCGACACCTTCAATGCCCTGGGCACCAACGCCACGCCCATGCCGTTCACCGAGCTGTACACCGCCATGGAACAAAAGGCCGTAGACGGCCAGGAGAACCCGCCCGCCACCATCCTGGCCAGCAAGTTCTATGAAGTGCAAAAGCACCTGGTGCTGTCGCGCCACATGTACAGCGCCTGGGTGCTGCTCATCTCCAAGAAGACCTGGGACGGCCTCTCGGCCGACGAGAAGAAGATCGTGCAGGAGGCCGCGCGCGAGGCCACGGTGTTCGAGCGCAAGACCATCCGCGCCTTCAGCGAAACCGCCCTGGGCGAACTGAAGAAGACCGGCATGCAGATCACCGAGCTGCCCGCCGCCGAACAGGCCAAGCTGCGCACCAAGCTGCAGCCCGTGCTGGCCAAGTACGGCAAGGAGTTTGGCGAAGAGACCACCAGCGAGCTGATGGGCGAGCTGGCCAAGGCGCGGGGCGGCAAGTAATTTGCACGCTTCCCGGGGCGCAGCGTCCGGCTGCGCCCAGCCCCTCTTTTGCGACGCCCCGACCCCATGACAAAAATACCCCGCCGCCCCTTCCGCTCCCGCGAATGGTTTGCCGCCCCCGAGCGCTCGGACATGACCGCGCTGTACCTGGAGCGGTTCATGAACTACGGGCTGACGCCCGAAGAACTGCGCTCGGGCCGGCCCATCATCGGCATTGCGCAGACGGGCAGCGACCTGTCGCCCTGCAACCGCATCCACCTGGATCTGGCGCGCCGCGTGCGCGACGGCATCCGCGATGCGGGTGGCATTCCGATGGAGTTCCCCGTCCACCCCATCTTTGAAAACTGCCGCCGCCCCACGGCCGCGCTGGACCGCAACCTGGCCTACCTGGGCCTGGTGGAGATCCTCTACGGCTACCCCATCGATGCGGTGGTGCTGACCACAGGCTGCGACAAGACCACGCCGGCGGGCGTCATGGCCGCGTCCACCGTGGACATTCCGGCCATCGTGCTCTCGGGCGGGCCGATGCTCGATGGCTGGCACGAGGGTCAACTCGTGGGCTCAGGCACCGTGATCTGGCGCAGCCGCCGCCAGCTGGCCGCAGGCGAGATCGACGAGGAAGAATTCTTGCAGCGCGCCTGCAACAGCGCGCCCTCCGCCGGGCACTGCAACACCATGGGGACGGCCTCCACCATGAACGCCGTGGCGGAGGCGCTGGGCCTGTCATTGCCGGGCTGCGCGGCCATCCCGGCACCGTACCGCGAGCGTGGCCAGATGGCCTACGAGACCGGGCGGCGCATCGTGGAGATGGCGTACGAAGACCTGCGCCCCTCGCGCATCCTGACGCGCGAGAGTTTCCTGAACGCGCTTTCCGTGGTCAGCGTGGCGGGCGGCAGCAGCAACGCGCAGGTGCACATCATGGCCATGGCGCGGCATGCTGGCGTGCAGCTGGACGCGCAGGACTGGACCGACCATGCCTACGACCTGCCGCTGCTGCTGAACATGCAGCCTGCGGGCCAGTTTTTAGGTGAGCGCTTCTTCCGCGCCGGCGGCGTGCCCGCACTGATGTGGGAGCTGCAGCAGGCCGGCAAGCTGCACGCCGACTGCGCCAGCGTGACGGGCAAGACAGTAGGCGAGAACCTGCAAGGCCGCGAGACCCATGACCGCGAGGTGGTCCGCCCCTTCAGCAACCCGCTGATGGAAAAGGCCGGCTTCATGGTGCTCAGCGGCAACCTGTTCGACTTCGGGATCATGAAGACCTCGGTGATCTCCGAAGCCTTTCGCCAGCGCTACCTCAGCCAGCCGGGCGCGGAAGGCATCTTTGAAGCCCGTGCTGTGGTGTTTGAGGGTGCGGACGACTACCACGCGCGCATCAACGACCCGGCGCTCGACATCGACGAAGGTTGCATCCTGGTCATGCGCGGCGCAGGCCCTATCGGCTGGCCGGGGTCGGCCGAAGTGGTGAACATGCAGCCGCCGGACGCGCTGATCCGGCGCGGCATCAACACCCTGCCCACGCTGGGCGACGGGCGCCAATCAGGCACGGCAGACAGCCCGTCCATCCTCAACGCATCGCCCGAAAGCGCCGTGGGCGGAGGGCTGAGTTGGCTGCAAAGCGGCGACACCGTCCGCATCGACCTGAACACCGGGCGCTGCGATGCGCTGGTCGCCCCCGAAGAGATCGCGCGCCGCAAGCGTGACCTGCCCGCCCCGCCCGTGCCCGCGAGCCAGTCGCCGTGGGAGGCGCTGTACCGCGAGAAAACGGGGCAGCTGGCCGATGGCGCCACGCTGGACTTTGCGCTGGAATTTCAGCGCATTTCCGAAAAGACGCCACGCCACAACCACTGACAACGAACGGGCGGGCCACTGGCGCCAACCCGGTTTTTTTCAAAGGACTCCACATGAACAACATGACGGCAGCAGCAGTTGCCGAACGGGCCCGTGCGCCCCAAGCCGCGTTGCAAGTGCTCCCCGACGACGGCCTGCAAGGCACGCTGGTGGGCCGTGTGTGGGCACCCCAAGGGGCGGTGCCCGGCCCCGCCGTGGTGGCACTGCGGCCCGAAGGTGTTTTTGACCTGAGCGCGCACTACCCCACCATGAGCACGCTGCTCGACACCCTGGCACCGGCAGAGGCTGCGCGCACCGCCACCGGCCAGTACCTGTGCAGTGTGGAGGACCTGCTGGCCAACAGCCAACCGGGCGCGCGCGACGCCACCCGCCCTTGGCTGCTGGCCCCGTGCGACCTGCAGGTGGTCAAGGCGGCGGGCGTGACCTTTGCGGCCAGCCTGATCGAGCGCGTGATCGAAGAACAGGCGCGCGGCGACGCGACCCGCGCGCAGGGCCTGCGCAACCAGGTCATCGGCCTCATCGGCGAGAACCTCGCCGACATCCGCCCCGGCTCCCCCGAGGCCATGCGCCTGAAGGCGTTGCTGCAGGACAAAGGCCTGTGGTCGCAGTACCTGGAGGTGGGCATCGGCCCCGATGCCGAGGTGTTCACCAAGGCACCGGTGCTGGCCTCGGTGGGCTGTGGCGACGACATCGGCATCCGCTCCGATTCGGCCTGGAACAACCCCGAACCCGAGGTGGTGCTGGCCGTGAACAGCCGGGGCCAGATCGTGGGCGCCACGCTGGGCAACGACGTGAACCTGCGCGACATCGAGGGCCGCAGCGCTCTGCTGCTGGGCAAGGCCAAGGACAACAACGCGTCCTGCGCGCTGGGCCCGTTCATTCGCCTGTTTGACGCCAGTTTCGGGCTGGAACAGGTGCGCAATGAGACGGTGCACCTGCGCGTGGCGGGCCAAGACGGCTTTGAGCTGCGCGGCATCAACACCATGGCCAGCATCAGCCGCGACCCCACCGACCTGGTGGCGCAGACATTGGCCGCGCACCAGTACCCGGACGGCTTCATGCTGTTCATGGGCACACTGTTCGCCCCCATCGAAGACCGCGACCAGCCGGGCGGCGGCTTCACCCACCACCTGGGCGACCTGGTGTCCATCCAGAGCGCCTGGCTGGGCGGCTTGCACAACCGCGTGACCCACAGCGAGGCCGCCCCGCACTGGCGCTTTGGCCTGCGCGCCTTCATGGCCAACCTGGCGCAGCGTGGGCTGCTGCAGGGCGCCGCACTCTGAGTGAAGAAGAAAAAAGGAGACACCGATGCTGAATGCCTTCATCGACCGCTGCTGCCGCTGGATCAACCTGCTCATCGCCCTGGCGCTGGCCGTGATGGTGGCCATGGTGTTTGGCAATGTGGTGCTGCGGTATGCGTTCAACTCCGGCATTGCCATCAGCGAGGAGGTGTCGCGCTGGCTGTTTGTGTGGATCACCTTTCTGGGCGCCATCGTGGCGGTGCGCGAGCGGGGCCACCTGGGCACCGACTTTCTGCTGGCGCGCCTGCCACCGCTGGGCCAGCGCATTTGCCTGGGCCTGAGCTACGCGCTGATGATCTGGTGCACCTGGCTGCTGTTCAGCGGCGCACTGGCGCAGGCACGCATCAACTGGGATGTGGATGCGCCGGTCACCGGTGCATCCATGGCCATCTTCTATGCGTCCGGCGTGGTGTTTGCCGTGGCGGCGGGCCTGCTGCTGGCGCTGGACCTGTGGCGCATTGTGTCGGGGCAGATGCCGGACAGCGAGCTGGTGCAGATCGCCGAATCCGAAGAACTGGCCGCCGTGGGCAGCCAGCTGCCACACGCAGCCCCCGCGCCCACGGCCTCGCGCCAGTGAGCCCCACACCGCAATGACCTGGAGCGCTCTTCCATGACCGTTTTTATCTTCCTCGGCTCCCTGCTGGCCGCCATGGCCATTGGCGTGCCGATTGCCTACGCGCTGCTGGTGTCCGGCGTCGCCCTCATGTGGCACCTGGACCTGTTTGACGCACAGATCCTGGCGCAGAACGTGATCAACGGCGCCGACAGCTTTCCGCTGCTGGCGGTGCCCTTCTTCATGCTGGCGGGCGAAATCATGAACGTGGGTGGGCTGTCGCAGCGCATCGTCAAGCTCGCGCTCACGCTGGTGGGGCACAAGCGCGGCGGGCTGGGTTTTGTGGCCATCCTGGCCGCCTGCATGCTGGCGGCGCTGTCGGGCTCGGCCGTGGCCGACACGGCAGCACTGGCGGCGCTGCTGCTGCCCATGATGGTGAAGGCCGGGCACGACAAGGCACGTGCGGGCGGACTGATTGCGTCGGCCGGCATCATCGCGCCGGTCATTCCGCCCTCCATCGGCTTCGTGGTGTTTGGCGTGGCGGCCAATGTGTCGATCAGCAAGCTGTTCCTGGCGGGCATCGTGCCGGGGCTGCTGATGGGGCTGGCGATTGCGGTCACCTGGTACTGGGTGTCGCAGCGCGAGAACGTCACGCCGCCGCCCAAGGCCTCCACGGCCGAGAAGCTGCGGGCGCTCAAGGAATCCACGTGGGCGCTGTTCCTGCCGGTCATCGTGATCGTGGGTTTGAAGATGGGCGTGTTCACGCCCACCGAGGCGGCGGCGGTGGCTGCGGTTTACGCCCTGTTCGTGGCCACGCTGGTCTACCGCGAGCTGCACTGGCGCCAGCTCACTGACGTGTTCATCAGCGCCGCCAAGACCACGGCGGTGATCATGTTCCTGGTGGCAGCCGCCATGGTCAGCGCCTGGCTCATCACCGTGGCCGACATCCCGCGCCAGCTGGTGGGCCTGCTCAAGCCGCTGATGGAGCACCCCACGCTGCTGCTCATCGCCATCATGGTGCTGGTGATGGCCGTGGGCACCGCCATGGACATGACCCCCACCATCCTCATCCTCACACCCGTGCTGATGCCGGTGGTGAAGGCTGCGGGCATCGACCCGGTCTACTTCGGCGTGCTGTTCATCATCAACAACGCCATCGGGCTCATCACCCCGCCCGTGGGCACGGTGCTGAACGTGGTGGCCGGAGTGGGCAAGATGCGCATGGACGACGTGACGCGGGGCGTCATCCCGTTCATGGTGGCGCAGTTCGCGGTGATGTTCTTGATGGTGCTGTTTCCGTCGCTCGTGCTGGTGCCGATGCGGTGGTTTACGGGATGAATCTACAGGTTTGAAGCAAAAAATGCCGCAAGCGCTAGTGGATATTACGCTTGCAGCTATCAAATCAGGAGTTACTCACCCCTAAGCGCTGTTCAGTTGGCCACCGTGAAACGCTTTTGCACGTGGCGTGGTGTTTCCAGTTCGTCGGCCATTGCCACCGCCAGGTCGGCCACGCTGATGCTGCCAGGCTGGTCGCCGTTCATCAGCGGGGCCTCGTCGCCCAGGCGGTACTGGCCGGTGCGCTCGCCGGGCTGCAGCAGGATGGGGGGCGAGAGGAAGGTCCAGTCCAGCGTGTTTTCGGTACGGATCCAGTTCAGCGCCTCGCGGGCTGCCAGGGCGCCCTGCTTCCATTCGGCCGGGAACTGGGGCGTGTCCACCAGCTGCACGCCGGGCGCCACGAACAGGCTGCCTGCGCCGCCCACCACCAGCAGTCGGCGCACACCGGCGGCCTTGGTGCCGTCGATGATGGCGCGCGTGCCCTTGAGGAACTGGTCGTGAATGTCTGGCACCGTCCAGCCAGGGTTGTAGGCGCTGACCACGGCGTCGTGGCCAGCGACCGCCTTGGCCACCTGGGCAGCGTCCTGCGCGTCGGCGGCGACCACGGTCAGGCCTTCGCGGGGGGTGAGCTTGCCAGGGTTGCGGGCCAGCACGGTCACGCGGTGACCACGTTGCAGCAGTTCGTTCAGCACGGCCGAGCCGACAAAGCCGGTGGCACCAATCAGGGCGATGTTCATACGGTGTCCTTGGGGTCAAAGTTGCGATGTAGTGAGAATAGGAGCTTGTCAAAGCAGGCGGTAGAGGGTTAAAACAGCCTTCTTTTTGAAGCTCTACTTCACAATCAACTCCCTACCACTCTCGTTGACCCATGATGGAAGACCTCAAACGCATGGCCGTGTTTGCCGCTGTGGTGCAACACGGCTCGATGAGCGGCGCCGCGCGCGCCCTGGGCATGAGCACCTCGGCGGTGAGCCAGCAGGTGCGCAAGCTCGAAAGCGATGGCGGCGTGACGCTGCTGCACCGCTCCACACGCAAGCTGGCGCTCACCGAGGCGGGCCAGCGGTACCACGCGCGCTGCGCTGCCATGTGGGCGGCGGCGGAGCAGGCGCGGGCCGAGCTGGCGGCCTCGCGCGATGCGCCGAGCGGCGAGTTGCGGATGTCGGCCACCGTAGGTTTTGCGCGGCACATTGCGCCCGCCCTGGGAGAACTGCTGGCCGCGCACCCGGCGCTGCGCCTGCGGCTGCTGGTGGACGACTCCACCATCGACCTCATCAACGCCCGCATCGATCTGGCGGTGCGCTACGGGCGCCTGGCAGATTCGACCTGGGCCGCGCGGCGCCTGGGGGGCATGCACTGGTACCTGTGCGCGTCGCCCGACTGGGTGGCCGCACATGGCATGCCCCAGCACCCGGACGCGCTGCTGTCCCACAGCTGGCTGGGCTTTGCGCGGGAGGGGGGTGGGCTGCTCATCGACCTGCGCAGCCCCACCGGCGAACCCCGCGCGCTGCGCGTGGAGCCGCGCATTGCCAGCAACAACCAGCTCTCGATCCAGCAGATGTGCGAAGCCGGGCTGGGGTTGGCGCTGGTGGGCAGCATGGATTCGCACGATGCGCTGCAGGCCGGGCGGCTGGTGCGGCTGCTGCCGGAGTGGTCGTTTGGCACGCTGGATATCTGGGCCGTCACGCCCCAGCGCGATGCCCAGCCCGCAAAGGTGCGCCAGGCGATTGCAGCGCTGCACGCCTACCTGAAGCAGGTGCCGGGCATTTCGGACTGAGGCCCGGCGATACTGTGAAACCCTGCCAGCCCACTACTGCGCGGAAGCCCCACGGCAACGCCACGCCCCTGCGGCAGACCTTGCACAGTGGCTGATATCTTGACCAGACCGTTGCGGAGACATCCATGATTCTTGAAGTTGCCCACCTCACTGTCCGCACCGGTCAGAACAGCGCGTTTGAGCAGGCTTTTGCCCAGGCGCAGCGCATCATTGCGTCCATGCCCGGCTATTTGTCCCATGAGCTGGGCCATTGCATGGAGCGACCGCAGGACTATGTGCTTCTGGTGCGCTGGGCCACCCTGACCGACCACGAGGTGGGGTTCCGCCAGTCCGCCCAGTACCAGGAATGGAAGCGGCTGCTGCACCATTTTTACGATCCGTTCCCCACGGTTGTGCACTTTGAGCCCGTCACGCCGGACAGGGTGTGACGGCGCCGCCACGCACGGATGCTGCAGCGCACTATTCGGGTATTGCCTGAAGATTTAGCGCACTGCGCATGCCGTTTGGGTCCTAGAATTTGTAAAAGCGCGTATCTTCGTATCTTCATTACCGCGCGAAGGATCCAACATGAAAGCCATCCAGCAGGACATCGACGAGCGGACCAACCTCACCAGCACCAACAAGTTCGAGCTGTTGCTGTTCCGCCTGGGCATCGACAGCGCCTTGGGCAAGTCCGAGCTGTTCGGCATCAACGTCTTCAAGATCCGCGAGATCGTGGCCATGCCCAGCATCACGCCGATCGCTGGCACTACGGCCCATTCGCTGGGGGTGGTCAACCTGCGCGGACAGGTGATTCCGGTGCTGGACCTGCCCTCCATCGTCGGCTGCAAGCCTCAGACGGGCCTGAATATCATGCTGGTGACCGAATACGCGCGCACCACCCAGGCATTTGCGGTCGAGTCGGTGGAAGACATCGTGCGCCTGGACTGGAAGCAGGTGCTGTCGGCAGAGACCAGCGGCGCAGCCGGCAAGCTGGTGACCAGCATTGCCCGCCTGGATGGCAACACCGACGAGTCCCGCCTGGCCCAGGTGCTGGACGTGGAGGCGATCCTGCAAATGATCTCGCCTTCTGACGGTCATGAGGTCACCGAGGAAAAGGTGGGCGCCAAGCTCAAACTCAAGCCCGGCTGCATCATCCTGGCGGCCGACGATTCGTTTGTCGCCCGCTCGCTAATCGAGCAAGAACTCAAGGTGCTCAACGCACCGTACGAAATGGTCAAGTCCGGCAAGGAGGCCTGGGACCGGCTCAATGCCATCGCCAAGAGCGCCGAGGCCGAAGGCAAAACCGTGCTCGACCGCGTGGCCATGGTGCTGACCGACCTGGAAATGCCCGAAATGGACGGCTTCACGCTGACGCGCAACATCAAGCAGGACGCCCGTTTTCACGGCCTGCCGGTGGTTATCCACTCCTCGCTGTCGGGCTCGGCCAACGAAGACCATGTGCGCAGCGTCGGGGCGGATGGCTACGTCGCCAAGTTTGTGGCCGAAGACTTGGCGGAAACCATCCGCCGCGTGCTCCCCAAGTAAACCGGCGGCCCCTCCCCCCATCACAATGGCCCTGCGGGGCCGTTGTGTTTTGAAGGATGCCACACTACGTCCAGTTAGCTCGTAGCGCCGATTGAATATGCCTCGGTAGCTATCATTTTTGTTAGTACCTACCGGCAGGGCGCGCCTGCCTTCACGGGTTGTTACAGCCTTTCTCTGCACCTGTGCTGACGGCGGGTCAACCAAACACCCGCCCCACGCGCTAAAGTGATTGGCACCCCTGTGCCAGGCTCCTGAAATTTGTAACGTTCCACCGGAGCGCTTTTCATGGGCTTTACGGACGGGGCGGAACGCGCCATTCCGGCCGGAGTCTGAACACCATGAACTACACCATCACACGCATCCTTTCGGCCACGGTTCTGGGGGCCCTGGTGACTGGGTGCGCCACCGTGCCCGGCGACCCGTACTACGATGCTCCACGCTACCCCGTGTACGAACAGCCAGGCTACATCTACAGCGCGCCGCAGCCGGTGTACCAGGCCCCGCCCGTGTACCGCGCGCCCGGCGTGATCTATTCGGCCCCACCGCCCGCTGTGTACTACGGCGGACGTGACCGCGACGACAACCGCTGGGACAACGACCGCAACCGCGGTGACTGGCGCGAAAGGGAACGTGAGCGGGACCGCGCAGAACGCGACCGGGCCGCCCGCGAACGTGAGCGGCGCGATCAGCAAGCCCGCGAACTGGATCGCAGAGCCCGTGAGCAAGACCAGGCCCGCCGGGAGCAGGCCGAACGGGACCGCCGTGCCGCCGAAGACCGCCGTAACCGCGAGAACCGCCCCGGTCGTCTGGCGCCTGACAGCTATACACCGAGCCCGTACGACTGGCGCTCGCGCCAGCAGTCCAACAGCCAGGAAAAGCCTTGATGGCCTGTCGCTGAACCCGCTGCCCTAGCCACTTTTTCATGACCATGAAGCCACGTCGACACATTCTCATCACCGGTCTGTGCGTGGTCTTCCTGGGTGCCTGGGCTCCCTTGGGAGCCCAGGCGCAAGTGATACGTTGCACCGACGCTGCCACGGGCAAGGTCACCTACACCGACGGCAAGTGCGCCAGCGGCGCCACCGAGCGTGAGGTAGAGGCCCGCAAGACCCCACAAGAGATCCAGCAGGAGCGCGAAGAAGCTGCCGAAGCGCTGGCCCGCAAACAGCAGCGGCTGCAGGCCGAAGCAACGGCTGCAGAGACCGAGGCACGGCGCAATGCACAGCGTGACCACGCGGCCCCAGCCAAGACGATCGACTATGCGCGCTCTCCGGAGTGCGCTCGCTCGCGGCGGAACCTGGATGTGGTGCTGAGCAGCGCCACGGGTGGTGGCTACGAACAAAACCTGCGGGTGGAGGCGGCACAGCGCCAGGTCGACCTGGACTGCCTGGGCCCCCAGGGCTATGCAGAGGTGGAGAAATCCCGGCCCCGGTCCAACACCACGGCACCCGTGGTGGTCGTTCCCCCGCCGTACTACCCCGTGCGGCCAACGCCCGTGCAGCCACCGCCACCCACACCCGCCCCCAAAAAATTCACGCAGTGCAACGTGTTCCGCTGCTACGACGCGCAGGGCAACAGCTACCCACGCTGATTGGGCGTCCGTTGCAGGCGGATTGAGAAACCTTCGAAGTTATTGCGCGGCTTCTCAGGCCCGCAGCCCTTCGGCCACGCTGGGGTAGCGCAACCGCAGCCCCAGCTCGCGCAGCATGCGCTGGTTGTCCAGCCGGCGCGATTCACTCATGAAGCTCAACAGCATCAGCGACAGCTGCTCCTGCGCCGTGCTGCGTGGCGCACGCGGCGGGCGCGGCAGACCATACAGGTCGGCCGCCAGGTCAAAGTAGTCGCCCATCTTCATATGGGTGGAATCACTCACGTTGTAGGCGCGCTGCGGCCGGCCCTTCCACACCGCCGCCATGCAAGCGCGGGCCAAATCGTCGGCGTGGATGTGGTTGGTGAACACATCGTCCTCAGCCACCAGCACGGGCGTGCCCCGACGCAAGCGCGCGTCTGGGGTGCCACCCTCTCGGTCAGGCGCATAGATGCCCGGTATGCGCAGCACCGTGGCCCGCACGCCGGCACGGCCCAGATGGCGCACGGCGCGTTCGGCGTTCACACGGCGCTGGGCGCGCGGTGTGCCAGGGGCCACGGTCCGCGTCTCTTGCACCAGGGCGCCCTGGCAGTCACCATACACGCCGCTGGTGGACGCATACGCCAATGACGCTGGCAGGCTGCGCAGCCGCAGCGCCCGGGTCAGCGCCACGGTGCGCGGGTCGCGCCACCATGCATTGCCCCCCGCGCCCTCACCCGGCGGCGGCGCCAGGTGCAGCACACGTGTGGCCAGGCCAGACAGCCTGCGCAACGTCGCCGCATCGTCCAGATTGCCCAACAGCGGCCGGGCGCCCTGTGCGCGCAGCCCCGCCACCCGCCCTGCACTGGAGGTCAGCGCCAGCACCTGCATGCGGCCAGCACCAGGGCCGGTCTGCAAATTGCGCAGCACCCGTTGACCTACATCACCACAGCCCACGATCAGCAGGCGTTCGCGACGAAAGCGGGCTGGCAGGGCGCCGAGGGGGTTTTGGTTTGAAGGCAAAATCGGAACCGTCCGTTGACTACAAGAGCCCCCGAGGATACCCACTCCATGACCAGTGCTGAGTCCGTTTTCCAGATCACCGTGCAGCCCAGTGGCCGCGCTTTCAGTGCCAATGCGGGCGAAGCCATCCTGGCCGCCGCCATCCGCAGCGGCGTGGGCCTGCCCTATGGCTGCAAGGACGGCGCCTGCGGCTCGTGCAAATGCAAAAAAATCAGCGGCACCGTGCAGCACGGCGCCCACCAGTCCAAGGCCCTCTCGGCCGACGAAGAAGCCGCAGGCCTGGTGCTGACCTGCTGCGCGCAGCCGCTGTCCGACGTGGTGCTCGAATCACGCCAGGTCACCGACGAAAGTGCCTACCCCATCAAAAAGATGCCCGTGCGCGTGGCCTCGCTCGAAAAGATGTCGCACGACGTGATGCAGGTGCGCCTGCAGCTGCCTGCGGCAGACACGTTCCGCTACCACGCGGGCCAGTACATTGAATTCATCCTGCGCGACGGTGCGCGCAGGGCCTACTCGATGGCCAACGCGCCGCACACCCAGGCCGAGGCGCCGGGCGTGGAACTGCACATCCGCCACATGCCGGGCGGCAAGTTCACCGACCATGTGTTCGGCGCGATGAAAGAGAAGGAAATCCTGCGTGTCGAGGGCCCGTTCGGCAGCTTCTTCCTGCGCGAAGACTCAGACAAGCCCATCGTGCTGCTGGCGTCCGGCACCGGCTTTGCCCCCATCAAGGCGCTGATCGAGCACCTGCAGTTCAAGGGCATCAGCCGCCCCACCGTGTTGTACTGGGGCGGCCGTCGCCCGGGCGATCTGTACCTGGCAGACTGGGTGCAGGCCCGCGTGGCAGAGCTGCCGTGGCTGCGCTACGTTCCGGTCATTTCCAATGCGCTGCCCGAGGACGGCTGGACGGGCCGCACCGGCTTCGTGCACCAGGCGGTGCTGGATGATTTTGCAGACCTCTCGGGCCACCAGGTTTATGCCTGCGGAGCCCCCATCGTGGTCGAATCCGCCCGCGATGCCTACAGCGCCCAGCGCGGCCTGCCGCCCGAGGAATTCTTTGCCGACGCCTTCACCTCAGAAGCCGACAAGCATGGCGGCTGACCTAGCCCCCCCACGGCACCAGCCACCCCACTGACCGTGCGCCCAGCGCCCGCCCCGCCCACCCCGCAGGGCACGCCGCAGCGCTGGCCCCAGGCACGGCGCGCGGGCTTTATTGCCACGCTGCTGTGCGTGGCGGCGCTGCTGGTGTGGGGCGCAGGCGAATGGGCGGAGCAAAGCGAACGCGATGCCCAGTGGGACAACCTTCGCCGCCTGGGCGAGGTACAAGCCCTGGCGCTGCGCGGCGTGGCCACGCGGTACAACTACCTGCCCTTCACGGCCGCGCAGCACCCGCTGGTGCGGCAGCTACTGCAGCGGCCCGCATCACAGGCCGTGCGGGACGCTGCCAACGCCTACCTGCAGGCGGTGAACCAGCACGCGGGCTCCGACATGCTGTACGTGATGGACCCGCAGGGCCTCACGCTCGCATCCAGCAACTGGGATACCCCCAACAGCTTTGTGCACCAGAACTACGGCAACCGTCCGTACTTTCGCGATGCGCTGGCAGGCCAGACGGGCCGCTTTTATGGCGTGGGCAAAACCACGGGCGAGCCCGGCCTGTTTGTCTCCGCCCCGGTGGTCGAAGCGGACCGGGTGATCGGCGTGGTAGCGGTCAAGGTGCGCATGGAGCCCATCTCAGACGCCTGGGCCCAGCTGCGTGACCCGGTGTTTGTGACGGACGAGCAGGGCATCGTGTTTCTGGGCTCCGTGCCCGGCTGGCTCTACCGCACTAGCCGCCCTTTGCCCGCACCGCTGGTACAGCAGTTGCAGCACAACGAACAGTACGGCACGGGCTGGGCCCCGCGCGCCGTGCCTTGGACCCTGCGCCCCCAGGACGACTCGCCCGGCGCCGAACTGCGCCTGGACGGCCCGGGCGGCAAGCGGTATCTGGCCTTTGAGGAAAAGCTGCCCGATCTGGGCTGGACCCTCACCGTCACCGCCGACAGCCGCGTGGTGGCCTTGGCACGGCAGCAGGCCTGGGCGCTGGCCACGCTGGCCTCGGGCCTGCTGGTGCTGGGCGCGCTCTACTGGCAACTGCGCGAGCGGCGGCTGGCAGAGACACGCCTGGCCCGCATCGAACTGGAGCAGCGCGTGCAGGAACGCACCCACGCGCTACAGCAAGCCCAGGCGTTCCGCCAGTCCATGGAAGACTCACTGCTGGTGGGCATGCGCGCGCGCGACCTCGAAGGCCGCATCGTCTACGTCAACGCCGCCATGTGCGACATGGTGGGCTACCGGGCCGACGAACTCATTGGCCAGTTGCCGCCCTACCCCTACTGGCACCCCGACGACCTCGACCGGCACTGGAACGACAGCGACACCGTGCTGGCCGGCAATGCGTTTCCCCAGGGGCGGGAGAACCGCCTGCGGCACCGCGATGGGTCGGACGTGTACACCATGTTCTACACCACACGTCTCATCGATGGGAGCGGCCACCACATCGGCTGGATGAGCTCGGTGGTCAACATCACCGCGCAAAAGCGGGCCGAGGAACAGCAGCAGCAACGCGAGACCCAGCTGCAGCGGGTGCAACGCGTGATCACGGTGGGCGAGATGGCCTCCACCCTGGCACACGAGCTGAACCAGCCGCTCGCAGCCCTGGTCAACTACGCGGCGGCTGCACGTGCGCTGGCCGCACAGGGCAAAACCGGGCCACTGAACGACAGCCTCGAAGCCCTGTCGGCCCAGGCGCTCCGGGCCGCCGACATCGTGGGCCGCATCCGCCGCTGGGTGCGCCAGCACCCTGAAAGCCGCGAGCCCTGCGACCTGTCGGCCATCGTGGAGCAGTCGCTGGAGCTGCTCTTACGCGCCGAGGCCCGCCGCCAGGGGATTGCGGTGCGCGTCGAGCAGGCCGCAGCCCCTTTGCAGGTGCACGCCGACCGCGTGCTGCTGGAGCAGGTGGTGATCAACCTCGGACTGAACGCCTTGCAGGCCATGCAGACGCACCAGCCCCCGCCCGAAGGGCACGAACTGCGGCTGCGTTTGGCCGCAGACCCGGGCCATGCGCTGGTGCAGGTGCTCGACCGGGGCCCGGGCCTGCCGCCCGGCATCGCAGAGCGCCTGTTCGAGCCTTTTTTCACCACCCGTTCCGACGGGCTGGGCCTGGGCCTCAACATCTGCCGCTCCATCATCGAAAGCATGGGCGGCCAGCTGCACGCCCGCAACCGCGAGGGCGGCGGCGCTGTTTTCGAAATCCGCCTGCCGCTCGTCAACGTCTCTGAGAATCCCTGAGAACCCCTGAGAATGCCGTCGCACCATGACCTACGACACCCTACCCACCGCCGAGCCGCCCGATGACACCGTGGTCTACATCGTGGACGACGACGAAGGCGTGCGCCAATCGCTGGCGGCCCTGCTGTTGGCGCGCGGGTACACGGTGCACACTTTTGGCGGCGGCGAGTCCTTCCTGGCAGAGGCCCCGCTGGACCACCCCGGCTGCGTGCTGCTGGACCTGCGCATGGAGGGCCTGAGCGGGCTGCAGGTGTTCCACGAACTCGGCCTGCGCCACAGCGCGCTCAAGACCGTGTTCCTGTCGGCCCATGGCGAGCTCTCCTCCGCCGTCGCAGCCGTCAAGCAAGGGGCGGTGGACTGGCTCGAAAAGCCCTGCAACGAAGCCACCTTGCTGGCCGCTGTGGAAAAAGCCTCCGCGCTGTCGCAAGCGCAGACACGACAGACGCAACGGCAGCAGCAACTGCGCGAGCGCTGGAACGCCCTGAGCCCACGCCAGCAAGAGGTGGCCCAACTGCTGGGCACCGGCCTCAGCAGCAAGGAAGTGGCCCGCGCACTGGCGCAGCGTGACCCGGAGCGCCCCATCGACCCACGCACCGTGGACACGCACCGGTCCGCCATCTTCCTGAAGCTGGACATCCGCTCATCGCACGAACTGGGCATGCTGGTGGAAGACCTGGGCGTGGCCCTCAGCGCGCCTCGTACGGCATAAACCTCCCCGCCTGACCATCACCCCCTCAGGGCTTCATAAGCTTTCTTACGATTTTTTTGCACAATGGCACCCATGAACCGCAGAAACATCCTCCTCGCCAGCGCCGTTGCCGCCGCAACGGTGTTTTCTCCCTCCATCGCTTCAGCGCAGGACACGGGCCAGCCCATCCGCCTGATCGTGCCGTATGCCCCCGGCGGTCCCATCGACGTGACGGCGCGCGCGCTGGCCGAGCGCGTGCGCGATTCGCTGGGCACGGTGATCATCGACAACAAGGGCGGTGCAGGCGGCAACATTGGCGCCGACGCCATTGCCAAAGCCGCACCCGATGGCCTGACCATCGGCATCGCCGCCACCGCCACCCATGCGGTCAACCCCTGGCTGTATGCGCGCATGCCGTATGACGCGGGCAAGGACTTTGCAGGCATCACGCAGATGGTGCGTGTGCCCAACGTGCTGGTCATGAACGCCGCCAAGGCCGAGCAACTCAAGATCCACACCGTGGCCGACCTGATCGCCTACGCCAAGGCCAACCCCGCCAAGCTCAACTACGGCAGCGGCGGCAACGGCAGCGCGGGCCACCTGGCCGGTGAAATGTTCAAACAGCGCGCTGGCATCTATGCCCTGCACATCCCCTACCGGGGCGCCAACCCGGCCCAGCTCGCGCTGCTGGCCGGCGAGGTGGACTTCAACATCGATAACCTGGCCGCCGCTGCACCCAATATCCGCGCGGGCAAGCTGAAGGCCCTGGCCGTGACCTCGCTCGACGCCTCGGCCTCGCTGCCGGGCGTGCCGCCCCTGTCTGCCACGTTCAAGGGCTTCTCCATCGATACCTGGTGGGGCCTGGTGGCACCCGCCGCTACGCCCAAGCCCGTCATCGACAAGCTGAACAAGGCCTTTGTGGCGGCACTGAACGCGCCCGAGACCAAGACCCGCTTTGCTGCCCTGCTGGCAGAGCCTGTGGCCACCACGCCGCAGCAATTCGACAGCTTCATGGCCGCCGAGCGTGCCAAATACCAGCAGGTGGTGAAGGCCTCGGGTGCGAAGGTAGATTGAGAATTTTGAGCCCAGTCTGTCTGTAGCGCCTTCCCAGAAAGCGCTCGTCGCTATCTATTGAATAGCAAATTGCGCAGGGATGTGGGGCCGCCTGCACCGGCCGCCCGACATCCCCGCGCGTTCTTTGCATACTGGCTTTGCGCCGGGGCCGCAGGCTATTCTTGCGCAACAAGCCACGCACCGTCCTGCCCGGGCGTGGTCCACAAGGTGCGGCGGCAATAGCGGCGCAGCAGGTCGATCACCGTGTCGACCTGGTCGCAGGGCAATTGCAGGTGCAAGGCGCCACCTCCAGGTCCCTGGGTGAGCAAATTCAGGGTGTACGCGCCGTTGTATTCGTAGTAGTGCACTTGCGCGACTTCTGACCCGCAATCCAGCAGCGGCGCGTGGCACATGGCGATGCCATACAAGTTGCCTGCTTCGGAGAAGCGCATGGATGACAGGTCCGCCTCCAGCGCATCGACGATGCGCAGGTACTCGGGAAGATAGCTGTGCCAGAGCCGCTGGCTCCACTTCTGGCGGATTTCGGCATAGCCCAGGGTAGCGCTGGGCTCTCCTATCAGCACTCGCGGATTCACCCCCCGCAGGCGCTGCGCCAATTCCAGGGGCGATTCGCCATAGCGACTGGGCAGTAAAGGGGTTTCATGCGTCTCGTAGGCACTCAGGCATCGGTCCGTGTCCGCCTCAGACTTGAGCAGCGCCGTCATCAGGCTGTCTCCGTCGCGGGTATAGCCCGCCTTCAACTGCCAGGGCAGACGCTCCCATGCCGTGAACATGTCGCTCTGGGATGCGCCTTCCACCACGAATTGCACCAGCGCTTCGACGCTATCAAACGTGCGCGTCTTTTTTTGGATCTGCGCAATCACCTTGTGCGGCAAGTAGACCTCAGTGGCCCAATCCGTGCCCACGCTCAGATAGCTGCCGCTGAGGTGCTTTTTGCAGAACTTGCGCAGTTGCTCGTAAAAGCTGTCGGCCACCCAGCGGCCTTCCTGCGTGAATTGGAAGCGAATGGCCTTCCCGGCATGCAGGAACTCCAGCACCACCTTGTCGCCGACGCGCTCCTCGGCTCGCAGACTCTCGGGCACAAACTCTCCCTGGGTGACCTGTGCGAGCTCCTGAAGTACCCCCACATAGTCGTCTACTTCCGTGATGCTCTTCGGGTCGAACTCGCAGATCCGATCAGGCACCATGTGATGGAAGATTTGGCCCAGGTGGGAGCTGTCCCAGTCTTGGGGCAGGGGCCGGAAGGCAATGCCTGCCCTTTTGAGGATAGCGGCAATGGTGTGGGAGGTAGCGCTCATTGAAATCCTGCTGCCCCTGATCAGGGCTGTCGGGTCATCGCCCAGACCTGCTGCAACACAGCCCCGCCTTTGCCAGCCACCAAGTCATCGCGCAGCTGCCGCAGGAAGTCCTGACGATGCTTCGGGTTCAGGCCTGGCCGATGGGGTACCTTGCCTTTATCGGCCCTGCGCATCAGCGACTGCAGCGATTGGAGAAAGGTGCGCGGAAAGATCTCGTAGCACCAGCCTGTCTCCGTAGCGGCCAACCAGCGGCCCTGCATCACCAGCGGTGCCTTTTCTAGCATGTGGTACAGCCAAGGCAGTGCGTGGGCATGGCGGCTGTCGTCACACTCATCCAAAACCCAACTGTTGCGCGGCTGAGGATTCAGCCAAAAGTGAATGTCACCCACCCAAGCATCCAACGCCGCGCAGGATGGACTTGCCTGCATCCAGCCCAGCCATTCCAGCATCTCCAGCTGCTGGGCCACACCCATGCCGCAGTACTGGTGATCTCTGCCCAGCAAATGTGACAAGGCCTCGGCTCGGTAACTTGCCGCCATCGATTCACTCGTGTGGGTAGCCCCGTCCTCGTCGGTATAGGTCGAGCGCAGCTTCACCATGCGTGCCCATTGCTCAGGCGTTTGCACGGGGTGAAAGAAGAGTTCGCGGCAGGTCATCCAGGTGGGCGGATACTCGTCCCCCTGCCACAGCACCCCGTCAAAAAAGAGGGCGCGCAGCGCTGCATATTGCTGCGGCTCACACCAGTCGAATGCATCCAAGGCGTCCATGCGATTCCACAGCTGCTCTCTCGTCCAATCCATCACCATTCCTCTCCGTGATTCGTCTTCGTTCCCCATCCGCAGTGGCTCTGTAGAGCGCCAAAATCAGCCCCAGTGATGACGCGGCACGGGATGCCTTGGGGGTCGCAGCGCCAAAGCTCCTCCTTGCCGACGGCCCCTCAGAATGTAAAGCCCTTCTCGCGCCGTCCAGCCCTCTTGCGGTGGACAAGTTGTCAACCCTCGGCACGCGCTCACACGGCACCCTATGCAAGGCAGTCAATGCACCTTCGATCGCCTCCGGCCTCGCACCCACCCTTCACTTCGGCCTCATCGCGCCCTCTGTCCTCCTTGCAAGGCATCCCATCACCATGAAGAGAAACGAACGACTGGCCCTGCTCACCTCGCAGCGCGCACTACAGGCCGCCGTACAGGCCCGAGACTACGCCGCCGTGCGCAGGTGGCTGGCGAGCGGCGGCGATGCCAAGGCCCTGTGGCAAGGCGAACGCTGGGAAGACACCTATCCCATGGTCCTGGCCGTCGAAGGGAATGACCTGGAGATGGTGCACCTGCTGGCCGAGGCGGGTATGCCGCTGTACCACAACGCCCTGATGGCGCAGAAGAGATACGGAGCGGTCGAGCCGCTGACGATGGCTGCACTGTGGCGGCCCGGGTGCCACGAGGCCGTGATGGCCGCGCTGGACCTGGGTGCAGCCATCCACTCAACCACCCAGGACCACATGCCGGTGCTGCGCCTGACAGAGCTGCATGAGCGCGAGCTGGATGCAAGCTCCGACGCCCTGTTCCAGCGCATCCTGGACGCTGGCGTGGTCGACGTGGACGCACCTTGGGACGACTCCTTGCGGATACTGCACATCATCTGCATGGGCAACAACCGCTATGTGCCCGAGCTGATCCGCCTGTCGCGCGACGTCAACACGCCCGATGCCAGCGCGCTGCGCCTCACACCGTTACGGACGGCGGTCACCTCCGGCAGCGACCTGGCCGTGGGTGCACTGCTGGCTCGTGGCGCAGACCCATCCACGGCTGTGTCTACAGACAAAACCCTGCTGGATCTGGCGCTCCATATGAAGAAGTTCAGAAGGGAAAAGAACCTGAGCGGTCAGGTGGATCGCATCGTGACCATGCTGGAGACAGGGCGTGCCCTGCCGGAGTTCACATCACTCGCCTGAGCAAGAACGATGGAGAATGCCAGGGTGCGCAGCCACTGAGGAATTCGCCCCATCGCCTATGGAATAAGCGCCTATAGCTATCACCTTAATAGCAAAACAGTCGCGGACACCAAGGTGCGCCGCCCTCCACGCAGGGTGGCGGCAGGGCCTGCTATTTCCTCAGACGGCTTCCAGGCGCTCAATGCGCTGGTCGCGCACGGCCTGCAGCCACTCGGCGCGCACCTGGGCGGGTGCGATTTCTGCCAGCGGCAGCAGCACGAAGGCCCGCTCATGCATGCGGGGGTGTGGCACGGTCAGCTTGGGGGTGTCGATGGCCAAGCCATCGAAGAGCAGGATGTCCAGGTCCAGCGTGCGTGGGGCGTTGCGGTAAGGGCGCTCACGCCCCGCGGCGGCTTCGATGGACTGCAGGGCCACGAGCAGCTCATGCGGCGGCAGGCTGGTGCGCAGGGCTGCCACCGCGTTGTAAAAATCGGGGCCGGTAGCGTCCACCGGAGCGCTGCGGTACAACGCCGAGCACTGCAGCAGTTGGGTGCCCGGCAGCGCGGCCAGGGCCTGGATGGCCGCGCGCAGGGCCGCGGGCGCATCGCCCAGGTTGGCACCCAGGCCGATGTACGCCGTGTGGTCAGGCATCCGCGGCCCTGCCGGGCGCGCCGCTGCCCTCCCCGCCACTGCCGCCGGTGCCACCACCGGCTTTGCGACGGCGGCGGCGACGCTTCTTGGGGGCGCTGCCGTCGGGCGGCAGTTCCATATCTTCGCCGTCGGCAGGCGCGGCATCCACGGTGGCACCGGTGGGCGTAACAGATACCGGGCGCGGCGCGGGGTTGCTGCGCGGTACGCGCTTGACGACGGGCTGCTGCGCCTTTTGGCGGGCCCGCTGCTCTTCCTTGGCCTGGTCCATCAGGTCTTCGCGGCGCTCGTCGTCGGCCGCCTGGAAGTCCTGCCACCACTCGGCCAGCGCTTCCTCGACCTCGCCCACATCGGCGCGCAGGCGCATGAAGTCGAACCCGGCACGGAAACGCGGCTGCATGACCATGCCGAACGGCGTGTTGCCCACGCGCTTTTCAAAGCGCGGCTGCATGACCCAGATCTCGCGCATGTCGGCGGCGAGCTTGCCCCGGCCCGACACGTCGCCGATGCGCTTGTCGAACACTTCGTCGATGGCCTCTTGCAGCGCGGGCAGCGGGTGCTGGCGCTGGTTCAGGCGCTCCTGCCAGCCGTTGCGCACGTCTTCCCACAGCACGCAGGCCAGCAGGAAGCTGGGGGCCACGGGTTTGCCTTCGTTCACGCGGCGGTCGGTGTCCACCAGGGCCGCTTTGACAAACGGGGTGTCAGCGCGCTCCACGGCCACGTCCAGCAGCGGGTAGATGCCCTTGGCCATGCCCAGCTTCTTGAGCTGCTCGATGGTGGCGATGGCGTGGCCGGTTTGCAGCAGCTTGAGCATTTCGTCAAACATGCGGCTCTGGGGCACCTCGGCCAGCAGGGCCTGCGACTGCACCAGGGGCGCGGCCGACTTGGCGTCGATGGTGAAGCCCAGCGGGCTGAGCTTGGCGGCAAAACGCACGGCGCGGATGATGCGCACCGGGTCTTCGCGGTAGCGCGTGGCGGGGTCGCCAATCATGCGCAGCGTCTTCTTCTTCGCGTCCTGGATGCCCTTGTGGTAATCCACCACGATCTGGCTCACCGGGTCGTAGTACATGGCGTTGACGGTGAAGTCGCGGCGCGTGGCGTCTTCGTCCTGCGGGCCCCAGACGTTGTCGCGCAGCACGCGGCCGCTGGCGTCCACGGCGTGCTGCATGCCCGCCAGTTGCGCCTTGGAGGTCTTTTCGTTGCCGCTGACCTGGCCTGCGGCGCTGTTGTCGAGGTAGGCGCGGAAGGTGGAGACCTCGATCACCTCGTGCTCGCGGCCCCGGCCGTGCACCACGTGCACGATGCGAAAGCGCTTGCCGATGATGAAGGCGCGGCGGAACAGGCCCTTGACCTGCTCGGGTGTGGCGTTGGTGGCCACATCAAAGTCCTTGGGGCGCAGGCCCAGCAGCAGGTCGCGCACGGCACCGCCCACGATGTAGGCCTCGAAGCCCGCGTCCTTGAGCGTCTGCACCACCTCGGCCGCGCGGCGGTCCACCAGTTCGGGGTTGATGCCATGCACGCTGGCAGGCACCTCTTCGCGCTTGCCGAAATGGGGCTTGCCGCCCGCGGTGCCGGGCGTCGATTTGCCCAGCAGTTTGTCGATGAACTTCTTGATCATGGGTAGGGAGTTATCAGGGGCTGCGCGCGCAGGGTCAGGAGGCCGTCTGGCTGGCGGGCTCGCCGGAGGGTGCCGAGAACAGGTCCAGTATGCGCCAGCCGCGCTGCTGGGCCAGGGCGCGCAGGCGCGGGTCGGGGTTGGTGGCGACCGGGTGGTTCACCTTCTCCAGCAGGGGCACGTCGTTCATGGAGTCGCTGTAGAAGGTGCTCTCCACGTCGGCCCAGCTGAGCTGCCGCTCGGCCAGCCATTGTTCCATGCGGCGCACCTTGCCTTCGCGCATGGTCGGGATGCCGTCGATCTCGCCGGTGTACCAGCCGCTGGCATCACGCACCAGCTGCACGGCCAGCAGCTGCGGCACGCCCAGGGCCTGGGCGATGGGTGTGGTCACGAACTCGTTGGTGGCGGTGACGATCAGCACCTCGTCACCCGCCGCCTGGTGCTGGCGGATCAGGTCGAGCGCCTGGGGCTTGATGGCGGGGGTGATGACCTCGCGCATGAACTGCTGGTGCGCCGCTGCTGCGGCCTCGGGCCCGCGCAGGCGCACGGCCTCGGTGGCAAAGCGCACGTAGTCGTGCACGTCGAGCGTGCCGGCCTGGTAGTGGGCATAGAACTCGTCGTTGCGGCGCGCGAACTCCACCGGGTCGTTCCAGCCGATGCGGATGGTGAACTCGCCCCACTCGTAGTCAGAGTCGAGCGGCAGCAGCGTGTGGTCCAGGTCAAACAGCGCCAAGCGAAGGCGGCTTCTTTGCATTTCAGTCATTCAATAAGTTGCGCTGCGCGAGCGGTTGCAAAAACTGTCGCTGCCCAAAGCCAGCGGCCGCCGCGCAAGGGCCGCCCCGCCGCGCTGGCGGCGTCCCCCTTCCCGCGGTGCGCAGCACAGCGAGAGAAGGGGGAAGCGGCGCAGCCGCTCAGGGGGTTGTCCCTCATTTTTCATTCCGATTCGAGCATCGTCTTGAGCAGCGGAATCGTGATGGCGCGCTGGGTGCGCAGGGCAAACGCGTCGAGCTGGTCCAGCAGCTGCATCAGGCTGCCCAGGTCGCGCGAAAAGCGGTTGAGCATGTAGTCCATGACTTCGTCGCCCAGGAACACGCCGCGCGCATCGGCCTCCTGGCGCAGCACGGCGCGGCGCTCGGCCTCGCCCAGCAGTTGCAGCTGGAACACATGGCCCCAGCCCAGACGGCTGCGCAGGTCGTCGCGCAGCGGCAGGTCGGCCGGGGGGAGGTCGCCCGCCGCCAGCACCCAGCGCTGGCTACCGCTGGCAGGGCTGATGGCATTGACGAACCAGTTGAAGGCCGTGGCCTGCTGGGCGGTGCTGTACAGATGCACGTCGTCCATGACCACGGCGGCCCAGCGCTCGTCAAAATCGGGCGGCTCGCCCACCGTGGGGTCGAGCCAGCCCACGCTGGAGCCCTGCTCGCGCAGGGCCTGGCGCACGGCCTGCAGCAAATGGGTCTTGCCGCTGCCCGGCTCGCCCCACAGGTAGGTGGGCACCGGGGAGCGCGTGGTTTCGCTGCTGCCTGCCCCGGCGGCCAGGCGCAGGTGCTGCAGCGCGGCCTCGTTGGGCCCGGCAAAAAACCGCTCCAGAGTGGGCCCGGTGGCCAGGCCGATGTCCAGCGCCAGTTGCTTCATCGTCATGCGCGGCACCCGCACAGCGCAGGCTGAACCGTGGCAGAAGGTGCGGAAGCGGCGGTCAGGAAGAGGGTCAGCAGCGGCATCACAAGTGGGTGGGAAGGCACCGGGCCGTCGATGACTCCGGCCAGGCGCGGCGACAAAGTGGCGTACGGCGCGTGGTCACCGACCGGCTCCCTGGCAGGGGCTGGGGGACAATGGCTGCGATTTTAGTCTGCTGCCAGCCCCCTGAGCCGCCGCTCGGCCCCACCCTCGCCTGCCTTGCACCATGACAGCTCCCGCCTCCCCCGCCAAGCGTCTGCCCGCGAGCATCTGGGCACTGGGCTTCGTCAGCCTGCTGATGGACGTGTCGTCCGAGATGATCCACAGCCTGCTGCCCGTGTTCCTGGTCACCTCGCTGGGGGTCAGCATGCTGGCTGTGGGCCTCATCGAGGGGGCGGCCGAGGCCACAGCGCTGGTTCTGAAAGTTTTCTCGGGCGTTCTGAGCGACTGGTGGGGGCGGCGCAAGCCGCTGGCGGTGCTGGGCTACGGGCTCGGGGCGCTGTCCAAGCCGCTGTTTGCCATCGCGCCCACCGTGGGTCTGGTGGTCACCGCGCGCCTCATCGACCGGGTGGGCAAGGGCATCCGCGGCGCGCCGCGCGATGCGCTGGTGGCTGACCTGGCGCCACCCGGCATGCGGGGCGCAGCGTTCGGGCTGCGGCAGTCCCTGGACACCGTGGGCGCCTTTTTGGGCCCACTGCTGGCCATGGGGCTGATGCTGCTGTGGGCCAATGACTTCCGCGCCGTGTTCTGGGTGGCGGTGATTCCGGCGGCCCTGTGCGTGGCTTTGCTACTGGTGGGCGTGCAAGAGCCCGAGCGCGCCGCCAGCGCCATGCGCACCAACCCCATCCGCCGCGAGAACCTGCGCCGCCTGGATGGCGCCTACTGGTGGGTGGTGGCGCTGGGCGCCGTGTTCACGCTGGCCCGCTTCAGTGAGGCATTTTTGGTGCTGCGCGTGCAGCAGGGCGGCCTGCTGCTGGCCTGGACGCCCCTGGTGCTGGTGCTGATGAACGTGGTGTTTGCGCTGGGTGCCTATCCGCTGGGCAAACTGGCAGACAGCACTCGCCACACCACGCTGCTGGCCTGGGGGCTGGTGGTGCTGATCGCGGCCGATGCGCTGCTGGCCTTCAGCGACCGGGGCGCCGCCGCCTGGCTGGGCATTGCGCTGTGGGGCCTGCACATGGCCATGACGCAAGGGCTGCTGGCCACCATGGTGGCCGACACCGCACCGGCCGACCTGCGGGGCACGGCGTTTGGCATGTTCAACCTGGTCAGCGGCGTGGCGCTGCTGGTGGCCAGCGGCCTGGCAGGCCTGCTGTGGGACCGGCTGGGTGCCAGCGCCACGTTTGGCGCCGGAATCCTGTTTGCCACGCTCGCGCTGGCGGGTGTGCTGGTGCAATCCGCCCGGCACGGTCGCGCCCCAAAGCCCCCTGCCCCACAGGGCTGAGTGAGGGCGCCGAGGCGTGCCCCTTAAAATCCCCGGATTCCAGCCCGCCCGGCGGGCCTACCAGCACCACACCATCCATGAGCTCTCCTGCCCCCTCCACCCCCATCTCCTACAAAGACGCCGGCGTTGACATCGACGCGGGCGACGCCCTGGTCGAGCGCATCAAGCCGCTGGCCAAGAAGACCATGCGCGAAGGCGTGCTGGCGGGCATCGGCGGCTTTGGCGCACTGTTTGAAGTGCCCAAGCGGTACCAGGAGCCCGTGCTGGTCTCCGGCACCGATGGCGTGGGCACCAAGCTCAAGCTGGCGTTTGAATGGAACATGCACGACACCGTGGGCATCGACCTGGTGGCCATGAGCGTGAACGACGTGCTGGTGCAGGGCGCCGAGCCCCTGTTCTTCCTGGACTACTTTGCCTGCGGCAAGCTCGACGTGGACACGGCCGCTGCCGTGGTCGGCGGCATTGCCAAGGGCTGCGAACTCTCCGGTTGCGCGCTGATCGGCGGCGAAACCGCTGAAATGCCCGGCATGTACCCTGCGGGCGAGTACGACCTGGCCGGTTTTGCCGTGGGCGCGGTCGAAAAGTCCAAGATCCTGACCGGCAAGGATGTGAAGCCCGGCGATGTGGTGCTGGGCCTGGCCTCGGCCGGCGTGCATTCCAACGGTTTCAGCCTGGTGCGCAAGTGCATCGACCGCGCTGGCGACAGCGCCCCCGCCACGCTGGATGGCAAGCCTTTCAAGCAGGCCATCATGGAGCCCACCCGCCTGTATGTGAAGAACGTGCTGGCCGCGCTGGCCGCGCACCCCATCAAGGCCCTGGCCCACATCACCGGCGGCGGTCTGCTGGAGAACATTCCCCGCGTGCTGCCTGACGGCACCGCCGCCCACCTGAAGAAGGGCAGCTGGCCCCAGACCGAGCTGTTCGCCTGGCTGCAGAAGACGGCGGGCATCGACGACATCGAGATGAATCGCACCTTCAACAACGGCATCGGCATGGTGGTGGTGGTGGACGCGGCCCACGCCGAAGCCACGGCCGCCACGCTGCGTGCGGCCGGCGAGCAGGTCTACGCGATCGGCACGATTGCAGCGCGTGGCGAAGGCGCCGCCGTGGTGGTAGCCTGATACCCAGCCTGGAACACTGCCCCCTCACCGCGCATGGCGCAGCGCCCCGCTCCAGCCCCCGCCCCCTCAGCGCAGACTGAGCCCACGCCCACCACCCTGCCGCCGCGCGCCCTGAACCAGGGCATCGTGGTGGCCAGCTACCTGCTGGTGGCCGCTGTGCTGCTGCTGGTGATGTGGCGCGGCCTGCTGCCCGGGCTGCTGTGCGTGTGCCTGGGCTTTTTGCTCACCCGCGCGCTCACGGGCTGGTTTGCCGCAGGGCTGGGCCGCATTCAGCGCCAGACCACACCGTCCGCCACCCACCTGCGCGTGGCGCAGGTCACGGCCGCGGGCCTGGTGATGCTGCTGCCGCTGGCCCTGCTGGCGCTGGGCCTGACGCATTCGCGCGGCTACCTGGTCAGCGCACCGCAGCAGTACCAGGAACTGCTCACCTACATGGCCCGCACGGTGCTGGAGCTGCGCCTGAAGCTCCCCGCCGACATGGCCGCCCACCTGCCCGAGGGTGTGGCCGACATCCAGCGCATCATTGCCAGCTACCTGGGCGCCAAGGCCGGGGCGCTGGCCATGGCGGGGCGGGCCTGGCTGGCCGGTGTGCTGTTTGCCTACGTGGGCCTGCTCATTGGCGCGCTAGCTGCGGTGCGTCCGCCGGTGCTGGCGCGCGGCCCGCTGGCGCAGCAGCTCAAGCTGCGCATCACGCTGTTCGGCGAGGCATTCCGCCAGATCGTGGCCGCCCAGTTCTGGATCGCGGCGTTCAACACCCTGCTCACCGCCCTGTTTCTGCTGTTTGTGCTGCCGATCTGGGGGCTGCAACTGCCCTACACGCCGGTGCTGATCACCTTCACCTTCGTGGCCGGGCTGGTGCCCATCGTGGGCAATCTGGTGTGCAACGTGGTGATCACCATCGTGGGGCTGTCGGTGTCACCGCTCGCAGCCGCCGCCTGCCTGGGGTTTTTGATCCTGATCCACAAGGCCGAATACGTGATCAACGCCAAGGTGGTGGGCCGCCGCACCCAGATGGGTGTGTGGGAGCTTCTGAGTGTGATGTTCGTGGCCGAGGCCGTGTTTGGTCCTGCGGGGCTGGTGGCGGCGCCGCTGTTCTATGCCTACCTCAAGAAGGAACTGGTGGCCGCACGGCTGGTGTGACCTCTGCGTCGCTCACCGTGCCCAGGAGGCAGCTCCAGGCTGCACAAGTCACTTTTTGATAGCAGCCGGCGCAATACAAACTAGCGCTTGCGGCCATTTTCTTGTTTATTTTCCGAATTGCCGGGCCACAAAGGCCCAGATGAGCGCTGACGCATCCGGCCCGGCCGGGTCGCTGTAGGGCCGCTGGGCAGCGCCGCCACTCCAGGCATGCGCCAGCCCGACCACCTCGCGCAGCGCCACCACGGTGCGGCCCCGGGCCTTGAACTCGGTCACCCGCATGGGGTAGCGCTGGCCCCGCTGCAAGGTACGCACAGCCCCCGCCCGCGCACACAATGCACCAGCCCACAGCTGCGCGGTGGCTGCCGCATTGCGCACCGACACCACGCCATCGGCATCGCCATGCAGGATCAGCAGCGGAGGCAAGACCGCAGAGGCGCCGACGGGCAGCGCCGGGGTGGCTGCAGCGGTAGACGCAGGAAGGTCGGGCAGATGGGCTTCGCGGCGGCCATGCATGGCCCCCAGGGCGGTGGCAGCTGATTCGGCCGTGCCGGGCGCCACGCCCGAATGCATGGCCACGGCGCAGAACCTGTCAGGGAATAGCGCCGCCATCAGCACCGCCATGCTGGCGCCCGCCGACAGCCCCGCCACCGCAACCCGCGCCAGGTCCACCGGCAGGCGGCGCGCCACCTTGTCCACGGCGGCCAGCAGCGTGGCGGCTTCAGCCTCGGCACGGCCGTTGCGGCGCTCAAACCAGTTCCAGCAGCCCTGGGCGTTGGCCACGCGCTCCTGCTCGGGGTACAGCACCACAAACCGATGGCGCGCTGCCAGCCGGTTCATGCGCGACACCGCGGCAATGTCCCGCCCCGTCTGGCCGCAGCCGTGCAGCATGACCAGCAGCGGCAGCTTTTCGTCCGGGCGCAGGGCCAGCCCGGTGGGCACGTAGGCATGGAACCGCCGCGCCCCTGCCGGGCCCGGGGCCACGCCAGAGATCCACTCACCCCGCAGCGGCACCGGCTTGGCGGCCGCGCGCGGCGTACGGGCGGTGGACGGCACGGGAGCCACCGCACTTTTGCGCGGTGCAGCGCGCAGCTTTGACACCGCCTTGGCCCGCACGGGCTTGCTGGCCGCCCCTGCCGCACGTGCAAAGGCCTTGAGATTGCGCTGGTAGGCCCGTGCCAGGGACGACAGGGAAAACAGGCGGGAGCGGCGGGGCATAGGCAGGAGGGCGTGCGGGCGATGTTCAAAACACAGGGAAAACCCTAGTCACCTTAACAGCTTCTTGCCATGCCTGGCGAATTGCTACGTTTTTTATAGCTATCAGGGCATGATTCACTAGCGCTTGAGGCTGTTTTTTCTTCAAACCACCCTCCAGCGGCAACCCAGGCCACCCCACCCGGCAAGCGGCGACAGCCAGGCCACTTCGCCAGCAGAATGCTAATGGCTGAAATTGATCGAATCCTGTCCTCGGCGGTTCGGACATCGGCTCGCTGCGCACGGAAGATAAGCGCATCCCAACCACTGCCTCCGCGAGCCTTTCATGAAAACCTGTCTGATAGTGATTGATGTCCAGGAATCCTTCCGCCACCGCCCCTTCTTCACCGAACGCGACCTGCCCGCCTACCTGCAGGCGCAGAACGCGCTGATCGCCGGTTGCGTCGCCCAGGGCATCCCGGTGCTGCGCATGTTCCACAGCGACGGCCCCGAAGTGGCCGAGAACCCGTTCTCGCAGGCGTCCGGTCAGGTGCGTGCGCTCGATGGCCTGGCGCCTTTCGACGCGGCGGCCACCTTCACCAAGTCGCGCCACAGCGCGCTGGTGGGCACGGGGCTGGATGTGTGGCTCACGCGCCATGGCATTCAGCGCCTCATCATCAGCGGCATCCGCACCGAACAGTGCTGCGAAACCACCACGCGCCACGCGTCCGACCTGGGCTGGGACGTGGACTACGTGACCGACGCCACCCTGACCTGGGACATGGTGCAGCCCGACGGCCAGGTGCTGGCAGCCGCCGACATCAAGACCCGCACCGCCACCGTGCTGCAGGGCCGCTTTGCCACGCTGTGCACCGTGCAGCAGGCGCTGGACCGGGCGGCCGCATGAGCACGCAGCCACTACAGGTCGCCATCCTGGTGTTCGACGACGTGGAGGCCTTGGACCTGGGCGGGCCCTACGAGGTTTTCACCACCGCCAGCCGCATGCACCAGCGGCAGCACCCTGACGCCACTGCACCGTTTGTGGTGCAGTGTGTGGCCCGCAGCATGGCCCCGGTGCGCGCCCGCGCGGGCCTGCGCGTGTTGCCCGATGCGGACTTTGCCAGCGCCGCCGCACCCGATGTGCTGATCGTGCCCGGCGGCGTGGTCGATGCCGCCGCGGCCTGCCCCGCCACCCGCGCCTGGGTGGCCCAGGCGGCTGGGGCCGCGCAGATCACGGCCTCGGTGTGCACGGGGGCCTTCATCCTGGCCGCAGCCGGGGTGCTGAGCGAAGGCCCGGCCACCACGCACTGGGAGGACATTGCCGACCTGCGCACGCAGTACCCCGCGCTCGACGTGTTGGAGAATCTGCGCTGGGTGGACCGGGGCGCGCTGGTCACATCCGCTGGCATCAGCGCGGGCATCGACATGAGCCTGCATCTGGTCACCCGGCTGCTGGGCGCGGCGCTGTCCGAGCGCACGGCCCGCCAGATGGACACGCCCTGGAACCCTCAGCCATGACACGCTTTTAGCCACTCAACGCCATCAATGCAGAACCCGGTCCCTTCCCCCATCCACGTCTATTTCACCCTGCTGCCGGGCAGCCTGGTGCTGGACTGGGCGGGCCCCGCCGAGGCACTGCGCATCGCCAACCAGACCCTGGCCAAGCAAGGCCAGCCCGAGCGGTTTGTGCAGCACTTTGTGAGCCCCACCACCGAGTCCGTCTCGTCGGTTGGCGCCGTGCTCACCCGGCTGGAGCCGCTGCCCGCCACCCTGCCCAGCCCCGCCTGGGTGGTGCTGGTGGGTTTGGCGGGACAACACATCGCAGTGGACGGTGACGAGGCCCGCGCGCTGCTGCACTGGCTGCGCGGGCTGCGCCCTGTGGCGGGACAGCTGGAGCTGATCACCGTGTGCGCGGGCTCGGTGCTGGCCGCCCACGCCGGCCTGCTGACGGGGCGCCGCGCCACCACGCACCACCAGCACCTTCATGAACTGGCCGCCGTGGACCCGCGCTGCGACGTGGTGGCCAACCGCGTGTTTGTGGCCGATGGCGCGGTGTACAGCAGCGCGGGCGTGACCACGGGCATCGACCTGCTGCTGCACCGCATCTCGGACACTTGCGGCCCCGCGCTGGCGGCCCAGGTGGCACAGGCCATGGTGGTGGCGCTGCGCCGGGGGCCCAACGACCCCGAGTTCTCGCCCTTTCTGCACCACCGCAACCACCTGCACCCGGCCCTGCACCGCGTGCAGGATGCCGTGGGGCAACAACCCCAGGCCGACTGGAGCGTGCCGCAGATGGCTGAGGTGGCGCACACCTCGCCACGCCATCTGACACGGCTGTTTCTGGAGCATGCGGGCATTGCCCCGCTGCAGTACCTGCGCCGCATCCGCCTGGCCACCGCCGAGGCCGCGCTGCGCTCGGGCCAGAACGTGACGCAGGCGGCGCTGATGGCGGGGTTCAGCTCTGACACGCAGCTGCGCCGGGCCTGGCACCAGTTCGGACGTGGCGGCACGCCATCGCAGGGCAGTGCGCGCAGCCATTGAGGGGTACGCCCGGCGGGATGCCGCGCGATGCACGCGACCCAGCACCCGCCGATAATCAAGCCCTTTGCCGCACCACCCGCCGGGTCGCCACCATGCAAGAACCACCCCGCCCCGCCAACGAGCCCGACCGCCTGCAGGCCCTGCGCCAGCTGCTGATTCTGGACACCCCCCCCGAGGAGCGGTTTGACCGCCTGACGGCCTTTGCCGCGCAAGAGTTCGACGTGCCCACGGCACTGCTTTCGCTCATCGACGACGACCGCCAGTGGTTCAAGTCCCGCGTGGGCATGGACCAGTGCGAAACCTCGCGGGGCATCTCGTTCTGCGGCCACGCCATCCTGCAGGACGACATCATGGTGGTGCCCGATGTGAACCAGGACGAGCGCTTCATCGACAACCCGCTGGTGACGGGCGATCCCCACATCCAGTTCTATGCCGGCGCCCCGCTCAAGCTGCCCGGCGGGCAGAACGTGGGCACGCTGTGCCTGATCGATAACAAACCACGCACCCTGGACGACATCGATCTGGCCATCCTGGGCTCGCTGCGCGATCTGGCGGTGGAAGAGCTGGTGCGGCGCGAACAGGGAGCACCCGCCCCATGAGCGACCGCAGCCCCCAGGACATCCTGCTGGTCGAACCCAGTTCGCTGACCGGCAGCATCATCGTGGCCACGGCCCGCCAGCTGAACCTGCCCGTGGTGCGGCAGGTGAACAGCGTGCGCATGGCCCAGCAGCGGCTGAGCCATCAGAGCTATGCGGGCGTGATCGTCTCGCTGGACGAGCAAGAGCAGGAGGCTGTCGCCCTGCTGGAGCAGGTGCGTAACGACGCCCTGGCCGTCAGCGCCGATGTGCCGGTGGCGGTGACCACCACGCAGGTGGATGCATCCACCGCCGTGAAGATGAAGGCCTTGCAGGTGCGGCGGGTGCTGATCAAGCCCTTCAAGGTGCGGGACGTGATCGCCACCATTGGCCTGCTGAAGGACAGATAACCGCGCCCCCACCCCGCAGCCCGCGGGGTGCCTCCATCTCAATAGATCTCTGGCACGTACATGCTGGCCGGCACGGGCTGGCGCAGGTATTCGGGGTTGCGCACGCGGTCGGGCAGCACCACGGGCGGGTGCGGCACCTCTTGGTAAGGCAGCTGCGACAGCAGGTGCGCAATGCAGTTCAGGCGCGCCTTTTTCTTGTCCACCGCCTGCACCACCCACCAGGGTGCTTCGGGGATGTGGGTGCGCTCCAGCATGGTCTCCTTGGCCTTGGTGTAGGCCTCCCAGCGCACGCGGCTTTCCAGGTCCATGGGGCTGAGCTTCCACTGCTTGAGCGGGTCGTGAATACGGCCCAGAAAGCGCAGGTGCTGTTCTTCGTCGGTGATCGAGAACCAGTATTTGACGAGGGTGATACCCGAACGCACCAGCATCTTTTCAAACTCGGGCACGGTGCGGAAGAACTCCTCGTATTCGTCGTCGGTGCAAAAGCCCATCACCCGCTCGACGCCAGCGCGGTTGTACCAGCTGCGGTCAAACAGCACCATCTCGCCCGCCGCAGGCAGGTGCGCCACATAGCGCTGAAAGTACCACTGCGTGCGCTCGCGGTCGTTGGGTGCGGGCAGCGCGGCCACACGGGCCACGCGGGGGTTCAGGCGCTGCGTGATGCGCTTGATGACACCGCCCTTGCCCGCCGCATCGCGCCCCTCGAACAGGATCACCACCTTCTGGCGGCTGTGCTGCACCCAATCCTGCAGCTTGACCAGCTCGCCCTGCAGGCGAAACAGGTCCTTGAAATATTGCTGGCGCGCCAGCTTGTCGCCGGGGCTGGGGGCGCCGATGTCATCGACCTCGCGGTCTTCGATCTCCAGCTCAATCTCTTCGTCGTAGCTGTCAATGAGGTCGTTGGCGATGCGTTGCATCAGCTCCTGTGTGTCGAGGGCGTTGTTGTGGAACATGGGCAACCATCCGGCGGTCGTGCAAAACAGATGCGCGATGGTGAACCGGTGCAGTGACAGCGCCGTGACACTGGCGTGATCCGTCACAACGCTGTCACAACCACAGGCCAGCATGCGAGGCCGTGCCGACCGCAGACCACTCCCCGCCTTTGTCCAGCCCTTTCCCCGCCAGTGCCAGCCAGAACTACGGCGCAGACGCCGCCGGGCTGATCTGCGGCTATCTGCTGGGCACCGATACCCCACCCCAGGAGGTGGATTCGGCCCAGGCTGCGCAGTGGCTGGCGAGCCTGCAGGCCGGTGCTGCGCCAGCGGACCAGTTTCTGTGGCTGCACTTCAACCTGAGCCACGCGCAGGCGGTGCGCTGGATGGAGCGGCACGCCCATTTGCCGGAAGCTTTTTTTGATGCGCTCAAGGACCGCTCGGTGTCCACGCGCATCGAACGCGACGATGACACGCTGATCGCGGTGCTCAACGATGCCCACTTTGATTTTGCGTTCGAGCCCTCGGACATTGCCACGCTGTGGACCAGCGTGGCGCCCCACCTGATGGTGACGGGGCGCACACGTCCGCTGCGGTCGGTGGATGCCCTGCGCACCACGGTGCGCAGCGGCAACGCCCCGTGCTCCAGCGTCGCGCTGCTGGCCGAACTGATGCGCACGCAGGCATCAGGCCTCGTGGACATCGTGCGGGGTGTGACCCAGCGCATCGACGATGTGGAAGACGCGCTGCTGGCCGGCCGCCTGGACCACAAGCGCGCACGGCTGGGCGTGCTGCGGCGCCTGCTGGTGCGGCTGCAGCGGCTGCTGGCCCCCGAGCCTGCGGCGCTGTTCCGCCTGCTGCAGCACCCACCGGCCTGGATGGGCGCCGACGATGCGCAGGAGCTGCGCGATTCGACCGAAGAGTTCTCTGTGGTGCTGCGCGACATGCAGGGCCTGCAGGAGCGCATCAAGCTGCTGCAGGAAGAAATTGCCGCCAGCGTGCAGGAGGCCAACAGCCGCAGCCTGTTTGTGCTGACGGTGGTGACTGTGCTGGCCCTGCCCATCAACATCCTGGCCGGCCTGTTTGGCATGAATGTGGGCGGTGTGCCGCTGGCGGATAACAGCCACGGCTTCTGGATCATCGTGGCCGTGGTGGCGGCCTTCACGGCGGTGGCGGGCTGGCTGGCCCTGCGGGGCACGCGCGATCAGTAAGTAGGCGGGACTGTTCGGCAGTCGGCAGGTTTGATCGCCCGACAAGCAAGACAGGCCCGGTGGCTAGCCCCACTACAATGCCGCCCCTTGCCCAGCTCCCCGGACCGCCTGCCACCATGAACATCGTCGTCAACGAAGAACTCAAAGCCTACATCGAACCCCTGACGCCCGACGAACACGACGCGCTGGAGCGCAGCATCCTCACCGAAGGCTGCCGCGACGCACTGGTGCTGTGGGGCGATGTGCTGGTGGACGGGCACAACCGCTACGGCATCTGCCAGAAGCATGGCCTGCCTTTCCAGACCGTGCAGAACCCGCGCTTTCAGTCGATGGAAGACGTGCACCTGTGGATGATCGACCAGCACCTGGGCCGCCGCAGCGTGTCCGACTTCCAGCGCGGCGTGCTGGCCCTGCGAAAGCGCGAGATCATGGCCGAGCGCAAGGCGCGCGCAGCCACTGCCACAGACACTGCAGAGGCCACCCCCACGGCGGATGTGCCCGAGGCCGCAGCCGCCCTGCCCGCCCCCGACCCGCTGAACAGCCGAGAGGCCATTGCCAAGGCTGCGCGGCTGAGCAGCAGCCAGGTGGTAATGATCGAAAAGATCCAGAAACAGGCGGCGCCCGAGTTGGTGGCCGCCGTCAAGTCCGGCACCATCTCCATCAACGCCGCAGCCGCCGTGGCCACCCTGCCCGCCGAGGAACAGGTGGCGGCCGCAGCGGCCGGCAAGGACGAACTCAAGCAAGCAGCCAAACGCGTGCGTGAGCTCAATAAGCGTAAGCCGCGCGACGAGGCGCCGTCAGACGACAAAGCCCATGCAGAGCCGGCCACCGGTGCCGAAGGGAACACCGACGAGTTGCACGCCCTGCGCCTGCGTGTGGCAGAGCTGACGGCGGAGAACACCGAGCTGCGCCGCCAGGTAGCGCAGTTGCAGGCGGCGCTGCCTGCAGACAGCACGCCGTTCTAAAACTGCTTGGAGGGTCAGCCGCTGGGGTTCACCCGTTGGCGTTGCGCAGCGCGCTCAGCCGGTCGGCGATGAGGTCCAGGTCAAGCCCGTCTTCACTGTGGGCCAGATAGGCCTCCAGGTCGGCCACGGCCTCGGCCGTGTTGCCGCGCTCGGCATGCGCCAGCCCCCGGTCGCGCCGCTCGCCCCAGGCCTCGGGCAACAACACGATCAGCCGGTCCAGCACGGCAATCAGCCGCTGCCAGTCCTGCTGGGTGCGGTGCACCTCCTTGAGGTTGCGCAGCATGCGCGCAATGATGTCGCGCGGCGTGGCGGCTTGCAGGTACAGGCCCAGCGGCACATCGTAGTCGTCCACCAGGCCGTTGCGGCGCTTGTAGGGCTCCAGCCGCTCGGCCAGCTCCTCGCGGCTCAGGGACTGGCCCGAGATCGGGTCCAGCACCACCTGGCCCTTGGGCAGCAGCACCTTGACCATGAAGTGCCCCGGGAACGCAATGCCCCGTGCATGCAGGCCCAGCCCCTGGGCCAGCTCCATCCACAGCACAGCCAGGCTGATGGGAATGCCCCGGCGCGTGCGCAGCACGGCGTTGAGGTAGCTGTTCTCTGGGTCGTAGTAGTTGTTGATGTTGCCGCCAAAACCCAGGTCGGCAAAAAAGAACTGGTTGAGCGTGCGCAGTCGCTGCAGCGCCGGTGCATCGGCAGGCAGGCGGCGCTTGATGCGGGCCTGCAGCTGGTCCACATCGCCCAGCAGTTGCTGCACGTCGAACTCGGGGTATTCATCCTGCGCAAGGCTGGCGGCCGCTTCGAGCAAGGGAAAGTGGTCGTCGCTTTGCACCAGCGATGCAAAGTACTCCAGCGAGGTGGGCACGGAAAGGCTCAGGGACATGGCAGCTTTGTACGGGGCCGCTGCCATGGCGTCAAGCCACAGAAGCACGGGCTTTGCAGGGTATTTCGGAGGCCAAACGGGCAGCTGCCGGTCAGCGGCGCAGCAGCTGGCGCAGCTTCAGCCCGGCGGCCCACAGGGCGCCAAAGTACAGCACCGCAGCGGCCACCATCATCGCGGCCAGCAGGCCGATGCGCTGAAGGCGCTGCGCTTTCATTTCCACCCAGTCGAAATGCTGCGCACCCCACGCCAGCAGCACGGCCAGCAACGCGCTGGCCGCCACCACCTGCAGGGCAAACCGCCCCCAGCCAGGCAGCGGCCGGTAGCTGCCACGCCGCAGAAGACCCACCAGCAGCCAGGTGGCATTGATGACCGCCCCCACGCCGATGGACAGCGTCAGCGCAGCATGCTGCAAATAGGGCACCAGCACCAGGTTCATCAGCTGCGTGAACACCAGCACCGCCACCGCAATCAGCATGGGGGTACGCATGTCGTGCTTGGCAAAGTAGCCTGGCGCCAGCACCTTGATGGCCACAATGCCCACAATGCCCACCCCGTAGCCCGCCAGGGCCAGCGTGGTCTGCTGCACATCCCGGTCGGCAAAGGCGCCATAGTGGTACAGCACCGCCACCAGCGGCTTGGCAAACACCAGCAGCGCCACCATGCAGGGCACCGACAGCACCACCACCAGCCGAAGTCCCCAGTCGAGCATGGCCGAATAGCGTTCGTCGTCTTGCTTGGCGCGGGCGCTGGCCAGCTGCGGCATCAGCACCACGCCCAACGCCACGCCCAGCAGCGCGGTGGGTAGCTCCATCAGGCGGTCGGCGTAGGTGATCCAGCTCACGCTGCCGGTGGCCAGGTGCGAGGCAATCTGCGTATTGATGAGCAGCGAGACCTGCGCCACGCTCACCCCCAACAAGGCGGGCAGCATCAGGCGCGCCACCTTGCGGGTGGTGGGGTCGGCCCAGGCCGCGCGGATGGCCGACCAGCGCACGCCGATGCGGGGCAGCAGCCCCAGGCGCAGCAATGCGGGCACCTGGATGGCCAGTTGCAGCAGGCCGCCCAGCATCACGCCCGCTGCCTGGGCATAGATGGGCTCAATGCCGTGGCGTGCAAACAAGGGCGCGCCCACTGTGATGGACAGGATGAGGGCGATGTTGAGCAGCACCGGCGACGCAGCGGGCACCGCAAACTTCTTCCAGGTATTGAGGATGCCCCCGGCCAGCGCCACCAGCGACATGAAGCCGATGTAGGGGAACATCCAGCGCGTCATCGTGACGGCGGCGTCAAAACCCTGGGGGGACTGTTTCATGCCACTGGCCATGGCCCACACCATCCAGGGCGCGCCCAACACACCGGCGATGCACAGCAGCACCAGCGTCCAGGCCAGCAAGGTGCCCACATGGTCGATCAGCGCCTTGGCACCGTCGTCGCCCTCCTCGGCCCGGGTGGCGGCCAGCACCGGCACAAAGGCCTGGCTGAAGGCGCCCTCGCCCAGCACGCGGCGGAACAGGTTGGGAATGCGGAACGCCACATTGAAAGCGTCCGTCATGGCACTGACCCCGAAGACGGAGGCCATGAGCAACTCGCGCACCAGCCCCGTGATGCGGGAGACGAGAGTCAACAGGGAAACAGTGGAGGCGGCTTTGAACAGTGACACCGGCGGGAGTGTATGCGCTTGCAGGCGCGCACCGGCGGCAAGCCGGGCTGGCCCAGAAGGCGACGGTATCTTCAAAGGACGATCCTTCATGAGGGAGTGGATCACCCACTGTGAACGGTGCGTGTGAGGCGAACAGGAAGTGGGTGAGGTGGGCGTGAAGCGTTGTCGCAGTGGCGCAACGAAAGGCTCTGGGCTATAATTGCGGGCTTTGCTGGCATCATCCACAGACCCAAGGAACTAAACAATGGCATCCGCAAAACCCAAGAAGAAGAACCCGCGCCTGGCGTCGGGCCGCAAGCGCGTCCGTCAGGACGTCAAGATCAACGCTGCAAACACCTCGCTGCGTTCCAAATACCGTACCGCTGTCAAGAACGTCGAAAAGGCTGTTCTGGCTGGCGACAAGACCAAGGCGACCGAACTGTTCGCCAAGATGCAAGCCGTGGTGGACACCGTGGCTGACAAGGGCATCTTCCACAAGAACAAGGCTGCTCGCGACAAGAGCCGTCTGTCTGCCAAGGTGAAAGCCCTGGCACCCGCAGCCGCTTAATCAATTCATCGCCTGCCCCGGCAGGCAAACAGCCCGAATGGCACCTGCCGTTCGCCGTTTGTAACGGGTGCGCTGCCAGCAAAAAAACGAACAAACCGCCTTCGGGCGGTTTTTTCGTTGGGGGCGCACTTCCTCACGGCAACCGGCTACATTGCCCGGCAATACCCCCCACTCCACGAGGCCCCATGATCCTGCGTCAGAAATCAGCGTTGGATGGTTTTGCCTACGAGTTTCTGGATGGCCCCGAGAACCTGGTGGTGGGTGGATTCCACTATGCGTGGTTTGCGCAGGCCAAAAATGCCCGGTTGCGCGTCTTCAGCGCCGAAGATGCCGCCAGGGGCGACATTCAGATGACCTTGCACGGCCAGTCCTGGAGGGTGCGGCATTGCTACCTGAGTCGGGGGTACGTCAGCGATATCCGCTACACGCTCGAAACCGCCGACGAATCCATACACGCCCAGGCAGACGTTCTGAGCCAAAACACCGGTCGGCGCCTGCCACGCATCGTGATGACGCAGCCAGCGGACATCGAGGTCGGGACATCCTCCGGCTGGCTCACAAAGAACTTCCCCGTCACCTACCTGTCCACCGGACAATCGCTGGGATGTATCCGGGAGAGGTCGGCCATCACCTTCAAACGGGAGCTTGTGATCGACTTGCCTGGCATGGAACCAGCGGTGGCTGCGTTCCTCGGCATCGTTGCGCTCATCGTGCGCTATTGAGGGGCTCTACGGCGCGCGCAGGCCGCCGTCAGCGCCCCGGCAGGCACACCCTCAGGGCTTTGGAAGCGGGGGAACCTCGGGCAGCAGGCAGGCCTCGGCCACCTGCAGGTTGTTGTCGCGGGCGAAATTGATCACGAAGTCCCAGGCCATGGGTTCGTGCCCCTGCAGGTCGCGGTGCACCACCACACATTTCACGCCATTGAGCGTGGTGGGAATGCACCAAGGCGAATAGCTCAAGTGGCTGCCCGGCCGGGCTCCACCGGGTCGAAAGCTGCTCATCACCCCGGCCAGCCGCTCGGCCCAGTCGCTGGGACGAAAGGTTTTCCCGTCGTGGGTGATGCCCTGGATGAAGACTTCTTTGGAGGAGGGGGAAACCATCGGGGATTGGAGTGGTAGTGAGGGTTCAGACGCAGGATCACTGCATGCTGCACCGCAGCGCGACATTCTAACTCTTATATAAGAGCTACCCCTCTAATCCCTATGCCAGGCTCCACCAAGCGGGCCAAAGTCGGCTAGCGAGGTGCATTGCAGTGATGCGCAATCGTCAACAGACCGTCGCCCTGCTCCCCCTAGAATCGTGACTCGTTTTTTCGCCACTGCACCGTCTGGAGATTTCCGCATGACCGCTTTCATTGAGGCAGCTTCGCCCCACGTGATGAACACCTATGGCCGCGTACCGATCGCGCTGGCCCGTGGACAAGGCAGCCGCGTGTGGGACGTGAACGGCAAGGAATACCTGGACGGGCTGGGCGGCATTGCCGTGAACACGCTGGGCCACAACCACGCCAAGCTGGTGCCAGCGCTGCAGGACCAGATCACCAAGCTGATCCACACCTCCAACTACTACCACTCGCCCCTGCAGGAGCAGCTGGCCGCCAAGCTGGTGGAGCTGTCGGGCATGCAGAACGTCTTCTTCTGCAACTCGGGCCTGGAGGCCAATGAGGCGGCCCTTAAGATAGCCCGCAAGTTCGGCGTGGACAAGGGCATCGCCAAGCCCGAGATCGTGGTCTACGAAAAAGCCTTCCACGGCCGCTCGATTGCCACCATGTCAGCCACCGGCAACCCCAAGATCTACAGCGGCTTCGGCCCGCTGGTCGAGGGCTTCATCCGCGTGCCGCTCAACGACATCGAAGCCATCAAGAAGGCCACCGAAGGCAACCCCAACGTGGTGGCCGTGTTCTTCGAGACCATCCAGGGCGAAGGCGGCATCAACCCTATGCGCGTGGAATACCTGCAGCAGCTGCGCAAGCTGTGCGACGAGCGCGGCTGGCTGATGATGATCGACGAAGTGCAGTGCGGCATGGGCCGCAGCGGCAAGTGGTTTGCCCACCAGTGGGCCGGCATCGTGCCCGACGTGATGCCGCTGGCCAAGGGCCTGGGCTCCGGTGTGCCGATTGGCGCGGTGGTGGCGGGCCCCAAGGCCGCCAACGTGCTGCAGCCCGGCAACCACGGCACCACCTTTGGCGGCAACCCGCTGGCCATGCGCGCCGGGGTCGAGACCATCCGCATCATGGAAGAAGACGGCCTGCTGCAAAATGCCACCACGGTGGGTGATCACCTCAAGGCGGCACTGCAGCGCGAGCTGGGCAGCCTGCCCGGTGTGAAGGAGATCCGGGGCCAGGGCCTGATGCTGGGCATCGAGCTGAACAAGCCCTGCGGCGCGCTGATCGGCCGCGCGGCCGAGGCAGGCCTGCTGCTGTCAGTGACAGCCGACAGCGTGATTCGACTGGTGCCCCCGCTGATCCTTACCACCGCCGAAGCCGACGAAATCGTCGCCAAGCTGACCCCGCTGGTCAAAGCCATCCTGGCTGAATGAAGAATAGTCCCACTGCCATGACGACGCTGAAACATTACCTGCAGTTCACCGACCTCACCGCCGACGAGTACGCCTACCTGTTCGAGCGCGCCGCGCTCATCAAGAAGAAGTTCAAGGCCTACGAAAAGCACCACCCGCTGGTGGACCGCACACTGGCCATGATCTTCGAGAAGGCCAGCACCCGCACGCGCGTGAGCTTTGAGGCGGGCATGTACCAGCTCGGCGGCAGTGTGGTGCACCTGACCACGGGCGACAGCCAGCTGGGCCGCGCCGAGCCCATCGAGGACAGCGCCAAGGTCATCAGCCGCATGACCGATCTGGTGATGATCCGCACCTACGAGCAAAGCAAGATCGAGCGTTTTGCCGCCAACTCGCGCGTGCCTGTGATCAACGGCCTGACCAACGAGTACCACCCCTGCCAGATCCTGGCGGACATCTTCACCTTTATCGAGCACCGGGGCCCCAAGGACGGAACCGGCAATCTGACCGATTGCCTCAAGGGCAAGACGGTGGCCTGGGTGGGCGACGGCAACAACATGGCCAACACCTGGCTGCAGGCCGCGTCGCTGCTGGGCTTCAAGGTGCATGTGAGCACGCCACGCGGCTACGAAGTGGACGAAAAATTGGCCGCTGGCGCCCATGGAATCAGCGCGGGCAGCTATCAATTCTTTAGTAACCCCATGGAAGCCTGCCGGGGCGCCGATCTGGTCACCACCGATGTGTGGACCAGCATGGGCTACGAGGCCGAGAACGAAGCGCGCAAGAAGGCCTTTGCCGACTGGTGCGTGGACACCGAAATGATGGCCGCCGCCCAACCCGACGCCCTCTTCATGCACTGCCTGCCCGCACACCGGGGCGAGGAGGTTGAGGCCGACGTGATCGACGGGCCGCAGTCGGTGGTGTGGGACGAAGCGGAGAATCGGATGCACGTCCAGAAGGCCCTGATGGAATATCTGCTCTTGGGCAAACTGGCCTGACAGCCCCATGCCCTGGCGCCGCCAGCCCGCCCACAGCGCCGAATTGCTGGCGCACTGGCAGGCCCTGGGCCAAGCGCTGGGGCGCGACACGCCCGCTTGGCGCGCCGAGGGCCGGCGCCTGCTGCGCAGCTGGGCACGCTGGCCCCGGGCCTACCACGACACCGCCCACCTGCGGGCCTGCCTGCGGCACCTTCAGACGCTGCAGGGCCACCAGCCCGGCGCGATCCATGACCCCCATGCTGTGGCCCTCGCCCTGTGGTACCACGACGCCATCTACTGGCCGTGGAGCGGCCACAACGAAGAGCACAGCGCCAATTGGGCGCGCCAGTTTCTGCTGAGCCAAGGGCTGCCCACCGCGCTGGCCGAGGCCGTTCACCAGCATGTGATGGACACCCGCCACACCCCGGGCCCACTCACCGGCGATGCGCTGTGGGTGGTGGATATCGACCTCGCCATCCTGGGCCAGAACGACGCGGTGTACCGGCAGTTCGAACGCAACGTGCGGCGCGAATACTTCTTTGTGCGCTGGCCGCGCTATGTGGCGGGGCGCAGTGCGGTGCTGCGAGGGTTTCTGGACCGTCCGCACATCTACGGCACGGACTACTTTGCGCAGCGCTACGAGGCCCAGGCGCGCGTCAACCTGCAACAGGCGCTGAGCGCGCTGGGCCAAGGCCAGCTGTACCAGTAGGCAATTGGAGCCAAAACGGCCCGCAGCGCTAGTGAATCATGCACCAGCAGCTACACAAAATATAGCAATCACTGAGCAGCAGACCCGCGACGAACAGGCATGGCCACGGGCTTTTCAGCTGCCGCATCGGATGGCGCCGCGCAACTGCCGCAGCTGCTGCACCCACCATCGCTCGCGCGACAGCCCGGCGACCGGACCAACCCCGGGTGGACCTTGCCCAACCCCTGGCGCCAGCGCCCAGGCAGGTACCGCCAGAGCACATAGAGCGCCGCAGCGAGCACGATCAGACCAACGATGAATTGCTGGGCCATCACAACGTTTCTCCTCAGCCCCCGCCCAGCGCCAGCGCCACGCGGTAGGTCACAAAGCTGGCGGCATACGCCATGGCAAACAGGTACCCCACCATGAGCAACGGGTAGCGCCAGCCATTGGTCTCACGCCGCACGGCGGCGATGGTGGAGATGCACTGCGGCGCAAACACATACCAGGCCATCAGCGACAGCGCGGTAGCCAGCGACCACGAGCCCGCAATCAGCGACCCCAGCTGGCTGGCCACCTCGTCGCCCGTGGCGGACAGCGCGTACACCGTGCCCAGCGCACTCACCGCCACCTCGCGGGCCGCCATGCCGGGTACCAGCGCAATGGCAATCTGCCAGTTGAAGCCAATGGGCGCGACGATGACCTCTAGCAGGCGACCCAGCTGGCCTGCCAGGCTGTAGGTGATGGCGGGCTGCGTGGCGCCTTCTGGCGCGCCGGGGTACGTGGACAGGAACCACAGCAACACGGTGACGGCCAGGATGATGCCGCCCACCCGCTTGATGAAAATCACCGCCCGCTCGTACAACCCGTAGGCCAGGCCCCGCACGCTGGGCCAGCGGTACGCGGGCAGCTCCATCATCAGCGGCGTGGCGCGCGTGTCGCTGCGGGCCAGCTTGGCCACCGCCGCCACGGCCATGGCGCTGACGATGCCCGCCACATACAGCGCAAACAGCACCACGCCCTGCAGGTTGAACACTCCCGCCACGGTGCGCTCTGGGATGAAGGCCGCAATCAGCAACGCATACACCGGCAGGCGCGCCGAGCAGGTCATGAGCGGGGCGATCATGATGGTCACCAGCCGGTCGCGCCAGTGGGTGATTGAGCGTGTGGCCATCACGCCTGGCACGGCACACGCGAAGCTCGACAGCAGCGGAATGAACGAGCGGCCCGACAGGCCCACCGTGCCCATCACGCGGTCCAGCAAGAACGCCGCGCGCGGCAGGTAGCCCGAGTCCTCCAGCGCCAGGATGAACAGGAACAGAAACAGGATTTGCGGCAAAAACACCAGCACCCCGCCCGCGCCCGCCAGCACCCCGTCGGTCAGCAGGCTGCGCAAGGGGCCGTCCGCCATGTGGGCGTTGACCAGGGCTGCCAGCCAGCCCACGCCATCTTCGATCCACGACTTGGGCAGCTCGGCCCAGCTGAACACCGCCTGGAACATCAGGAACAGCGTGGCCGCCAGGATCAACATGCCCCACACCGGGTGCAGTACCACCGCATCGATGCGGTCGTCCGTTCGCAGGCTGACCACCGGCACGCGCACGGCCTGGTCCAGAATGCGCCGCACCTCCTGATGGGTGCGGATGACGTCGTTTTGCGCCTCCAGATCGCTCGCATCCAGGCGCGCCGCCGCATCGGGCGCCACCACCGGGCGCTGCAGTTGCTGCAGGTTGGCGCCATCCAGCCACTGCACCAGCTCCTGGGCGCCGTTGCCGCGCACGCCCACGGTGGCCAGCACGGGCATGCCCAGCTCGCGCGACAGCGCCTCGCGGTCGATGGCGATGCCCTGGCGCTCAGCCACGTCCATCATGTTGAGCACCAGCACCATGGGCAGGCCTAGGGCGCGCGCCTCCAGCACCAGACGCAGGTTCAGGCGCAGGTGGGTGGCATCCGTCACGCACACCAGCACATCAGGTACCGGCTCGCCCGCGCGGCGCCCGCGCACGATGTCGCGGGTAATGGCCTCGTCCACACTGTGTGCATGCAGGCTGTAGGCGCCCGGCAGGTCCAGCACGCGCACGCGGCGGCCGGCGGCGGTCTGTAGCAGGCCCTCCTTGCGCTCCACCGTCACGCCCGCATAGTTGGCCACCTTCTGGCGCGCGCCGGTGAGCAGGTTGAACAGCGCGGTCTTGCCGCAGTTGGGGTTGCCCAGCAGCGCCACGCGCAGGGGCGCATCGGCGGCGGTGGGTTGCACAGAGGCCTGGGCGTTCATGCCGCCTCCTTGGCAGGCAGGGTGGCGTCATCCAGCGGCTGCACCTGCACCATGGAGGCCTCCTGGCGGCGCAGCGCAAACGTGGCCTGCCCCACCCGCACCGCGATGGGGTCGCCGCCCCAACCGCCGCGCGCGACCACCTGCACGGTTTCTCCGGGCAGAAAGCCGATCTCCAGCAAGCGCAGCAGCATGCTGTGCTCTTGCGCGTCCTGCGCGGGCAACAAGCCCGTGACCCGGCCCAAGGCGCGGCGCGGCAACTGGTCCAGCCGCGAGGACAGGCTCTGCTGCGTAGGAAGATGCAACCGCGCCGCAGCGCCATCGTCCATGGTTTTCATGGTGCTGGCCTCGATACAAATAATAGTGATTCTCATTCTACCAATATCTGTATCGCAGTGGTCGCCGTCGCAATCTCTCCTTGATGCAGCGCAAGCTGCAGTGCCCCTTGCCCTGCCGGGCAGTCAGTCACATGGCTCAAACCGCTTGCACTCCGCCGTAACGCGGATGGACGTGAGCGTGTTTTCGCCGTCGATGTGCCGGGCAGTGAACTGCACCCAGGACCCCTGCGAAATGCCGTGCAGCAACGCGGGGTTGGCCACCCGGAAGGTCTGTGTGGTGAATGGCAACTTGGCGCGGGGCAGCAGCTTGAGCCGCACAAGCGTGGCGTTGCCGCCCGCATCCATCTCCACCGACACCAGCCGCGCACGGGTGTAGACCGGAGCCGCTGGGGCGGCACCCTCTCCAGCAGCCGAGGCGGCGCCCGCTGGTGCAACGGGCTGGGCACCCGCCGCACCCCACACGGCGGCCAAGGCCAGTGCGGTGGCAACCCCGCAGCCGCGCTGCCCCCAGCGGGCAAGCAACCCAGTGACGGCCTGCCCCATCAGAACGCCCATGCGCCCAGCTGGTAGTAGTCAAAACCGCTGGACCGCCCACCCAGGCATTGGGCGAGGAAGTCCTCGGTCTTGCGGTACATGGTGAGGTTGTTGGGCCAGCGCTGGTTGCCATGGCCGTCCCCTTTGAAGGTGACGTAGTCCACCTCTTTGCCCGCCTTGCGCAGGGCCGCCACCATCCACTCAGACTGCTCCAGCTTCACGCGCGGGTCGTTCACGCCGTGCATGATGAGGATGGGCTTTTGCGCATGCTCCGCCCGGTACAGGGGCGACTTCGCATCCATGCGCGCACGGTCTTCCGGCACGGCCGGGTTGCCCACATAGCGGTGCCACCAGGGCAGGCCCAGCTCCCAATAGGGCGGAGCAGCTTCCAGCAGGCGTGCGATGTCCGTCACGCCCACCACATCCACGGCGCACGCAAAGACTTCGGGCGTGAAGGTGGCGCCCACCAGGGCCGAATAGCCGCCGTAGCTGGCGCCATAGATCGCCACGCGCTGCGGGTCGGCCACGCCGCGCTCCACCGCCCAGCGCACGCCGTCCACCAGGTCGTCGTGCATGCGGCCTGCGAACTCGCCCCGGGCCTTTTCCATGTGGTTGCGGCCGTAGCCGCTGGAGCCCCGGTAGTTAACCTGCAGCACCGCATAGCCCCGGTTGGCCAGAAACTGCTGCATGGCGCGGCTGGTGGCGCCATCGCCCCAGCGGTCACGCGCCCAGGGGCCGCCATGCACCAGCAGCACGGTGGGCAGCCGCTGCGGCGCCGCCCCCACGGGCAGCGTGAGGTAGCCGTGGATGGGGAGACCATCGCGCGCGGTGTAAGTGATGGGCTGGGTGGGCGCCAGATCCTTGGCAATCAGGCTCAGCCGGTTCTCGCCCAGAAAGCGGGGGTCATGTCCATCACGCAGCAGGTAGTTGCGCGTGCCCCGGTCGGTGGCCACCGCCACCGTGAGCACCTTGTCGGTCTGGTCCAGGCTGGTCACCAGCACCTCTGCAGGCTTGTCACCGGCCAGCGCAGACAGCCGGGCATCCAGCGCAGGGTCGAACACCTTGCGCGCGGGGTAGCCCGGCATGAAATGCGCCAGCAACGGCTCACGGGTGCGACGGCTGAGTGTCACGTGGTCCAGGTCCACATCGGGCGAGGCAAACCACTCTTCTTCGGCGCCCGTGGTCAGGTCCAGCCGCACCAGCGCCAGCTTGTCTCGTCCCCGGTTCGACAGGGCCCAGGCCTTGCGCCCCTCGTCGTGCAGGCCAAAGATATTCAGCGTGTCCCACCGGCTGCGCTCTGCCACCGTCACCCAGGTGCCCTGTGCTGTGCCGGGCCGCTCCAGCAGCACTTGCTCGCCCTGGATCTGTGCCCGGGCGCGCAGCTGGCCCGTGGTGTCCACGCCCCACCAGTTCACGTTGCCGGGGTTGGTGGCCAGCAGCACCGGCGCGCCACCTGCCGGGTTCACGCGGTACAGGTCAAACACCTTCTTGTCGCGCTGGTTGGAGGTGACGATGAAGTCGGGCGAGGCATCCACCGCCTCCGCAAAATGCGCCACTGAACGCGGTGCAGGCATCAGCTCGCGCAAGTCGGTACCGGGGCCCTCGACCGCGCCCGCATAGATGCGGGTGTTTTCATCGCCCGTGGGGTCGGCCGTGATGCCGAGCCAGCGGCTGTCGGCACTGAAGCGAATGGCGCGCGCACGGATGCGAAACGCCTTGGCGTCGCCCCCATCGATGGACTGCACCCAGATCGCAGGCACCACGCCATCGGTGCCAAACCAGGCAATGCGCTTTCCATCGGGCGACACACGGTAGCCGCCGGTGGACTGGCGGCTGGCGACGAAGTCGCGCACGGGGATCAATTCGGGCAGCTGGGCTCCTGCCAGTGCGGGATGCGTCGGGCCGCTGGCGCAGCCCGCCAACAAAACTCCCGACAACACCGCACACCACCCTATCCATCTTGACGCCATGGAACTCCTCCTCATCTCGTACAACATGGCGGCATTGTGGAATGCCCAACCTTTGCGCCAGCCAAAGGGCCGGGCCGGCACACCGGCACGCATATCGCAGCGTGCTGTGGGCGAAGTGCTCCGCTACAGCGCCTCGGTACGCGCCTCCAGCGCTCTGACCACCGCCACCATGTCCTCCTGCCCTAAGCCCATGTCAGCGGTCTGCGCGAACAGTGCGTGGCACGCATCCAGCAGCGGCGATGCCAGCCGTGCATTGCGTGCCGCGTGAGCCACGAGCTGGTTGTTCTTGAGCACGTCGTGGATGGCGGCCTGCACCTCGAAGTCGCGCGCAACCAGCTTGGCCAGCTTCACCTGCGACACGCTGCTCGCCATGGGGCCCGCATCCAGCACCGAGCGGAACAGCTCCATGTCCAGACCGTTGCGGTCGGCAAAGTGCGCGGCTTCGCACAGGCCAGTCACCATGGTGATGAGAAAAAGGTTCACCGACAGCTTCATCAGCAAGGCCGACGGCACCGACCCGCACACGAAGGTGGTGCGGCACATGGGTGCCAGCAAGGGCTGCACCGCCTGCACGCTGGCCGGGTCGCCCGCCAGCATGCCCACGAGCTGTCCGGCCTCCGCCGGCTTGCGCGAGCCCGAAACAGGCGCCTCGACATAGCGCCCGCCGGCGGCCAGGATGTCCTGCTCCAGCGCCTTGGAATATTCGGGTGAGGTGGTGCCCATGTGCACGATGGTGCGGTCTCGCACCTGGGTGGCAAAACCCGGCGTGCCGCGCTGCAGTGCCTCATCCATGGCCGGTTCGTTGGCCAGCATGAGGATGATGACCTGCGCCTGCGCGCAGACCTCGGCGGGTGTTGCGCCCACTTGCGCGCCAGCGGCGCGCAGAAGCTCGCATTTCTGGGGCGACCGGTTCCACACCCACAACGGGGTGCCGGCCCGCGCCAGGTTCAGTGCCATGGGAAGGCCCATGACGCCCAGTCCGATAAAGCCAATCTGCATAGGAATACCTTTCTTTCTGTCAGCGGAGGGTTGACTGCAGTGCAGCGCCCGTCCATGGCGCCCTGGTGGGGCGGCTGGGGCGTGCGCTGCGCCCACTCTACCCAAAGTGGCGCCCGCGGTGGCAGGGACTTCTGTGCCTGCCCTCTGCATTTGGCATGGCTTAAGCTGCCGCCCGCCACAATCGCCCCATGCACATCCTGCTCATCGAAGACGACCTGGACCTGGGCCGGGCGCTGCAGTCCGCGCTGAAGGTGGAGGGCCTGACCAGCGAGTGGCTGCGCCGCGCGGTGGACGCCCCGGCCACGGTGGATGCCACCACCATCGACTGCGTGCTGCTGGACCTGACGCTGCCCGACGGCAGCGGCTTCGATCTGCCAGCGCTGGCGCAACCAGGCAGGCCAGGGCGGGCAGGTGCCCATCATCGTGATCACGGCCCGCTCGGCCGTGGAGGACCGGCTGGCGGGCCTGGACGGTGGGGCGGACGACTTTGTGATCAAGCCCTTTGCCACGGCCGAGCTGATGTCCCGCATCCGCGCCGTACTGCGTCGCAGTGCGCGCCAGGCCAGCGAGCGCTGGGTGCTGGGCGAGCTGGTGATCGAGCCGCGCCGCCATGCGGTGCAACGCAAGGGTGCAGTGCTGGATGTGTCGCCCCGCGAGTTCCAGCTGCTCCTGGAACTGGCGCGCGAGCCCGGCGTGGTGGTGTCCAAAAGCGTGCTGTCGCAGCGGCTCGACCCGCTGGGCGAGCCCGTGGACTTTGCCGCTATTGAAGTGCATGTGTCCAACCTGCGCCGCAAGATCGGTGCGGAGCTGATCCGCACGGTGCGGGGCGTGGGCTATCTGCTGCAAGCATGACCACGAAGATGAAACACGCGTTGCGCAGCACATGGGCCTGGCTGGCCGAACCCACGCTGATGCGCCGCAGCGTGGCCTCGGTGCTGGTGGCGTTTGTGGTGGTGTGGGCTGTGCTGCTGGGCTACAACTTCGTCAACTACAAACACACCATCACCCGAGACCCCGGCCTGATGAAATACGGTGACGCGGTGCTGGACTCGCTGGCCTCTGTCACCGACCCCGCGCACGCTGCCACGGCCGTGGCGGCCACCGACCACTGGACCAATATCCGTCGCCGCCAGATCGGGCTGCTGCCCGGGGTGCAGATGCACGAGCTGCTGGATGCGGCATCGGGCCAGCGCGTGTTTGCATCGCCGGGGCTGCAGAACGTGGCCGTGCCGCCCGCCACACCACGCGCTGAGCCTTTTATTGAAGAAGCCGCCCTGCAAGGCCGGTCATTCCGCATCTACACCGGCCGCCATGCGCGCTGGGTGCTGCGGGTGTTCGAGACCAAGCGCACCGACTCCAACTTCCTGCAGTACAACGGCCGCGCGCTGCTGCCCTACCTGCTGCTAGCGTCACCCTTTGTGCTGCTGGCGGTGTGGCTGTCGGTACGCCATGGCCTGCGGCCGCTGCAGCAACTGGCCAGCCGCATTGCGCAGCGCGGGCAGGACGACCTGCAATCGGTGGGTTTCAACGCCCGCCACCGCGAACTCAAGCCGCTGGAGCAATCGCTGGACCACCTCTTCGCCCAGCTGCGGCAAAAGGTCGACCGCGAGCGTGCCTTTGTGCAGGACGCGGCGCACGAAATCCGCACACCGCTGGCCGTGATCACCGCCCAGGCCCACGTGATGGCCCGCTCGCCCAGCGAAGAGGAGCGCACGCAGGCCCAGGCCCATCTGGAACAGGCCATCGCCCGCACCTCGCACCTGGCGCAGCAACTGCTGGACCTGGCTGCGCTGGACGACGCGCAACGCCCCGCGCCGCGCGACTTGGACGTGGCGCAATGGCTGCGTGGCGCGCTGGCACAGGCTGCGCCGCAGGCCATCGCGCGGCAGATCGAGCTGTCGCTGGACGCGCCCGACACCTTGCCCGCCCGCCTCGACCAACCCGCGTTCGAATCCATCGCCCACAACCTCATCGACAACGCACTGCGCTACACGCCCCACGGCGGCAACGTGGCGGTGGCGCTGCGGCGCGAGGGCGCGGCACTGCAACTGTCGGTGCAGGACGACGGGCCGGGCATCCCGGCCAGCGAGCACCAGCGGGTGTTCGAGCGCTTTTACCGGGGCGCGGGCCACGCCGCCAATGGCTCGGGCCTGGGCTTGGCCATCGTGCGGCAGGCGGTGCTGCGCATGGGCGGACAGGTGCAGATCGGCGTGGGTGTGAATGGCAAAGGCGTGGGCTTTTTCGTTAGCATTCCGCTCCCCCACAGCGCCTGACGGCCCCGCCGCAGGCCGAACGCACGCACTGCATGTCCGACGACGCGACCACCATGACCACCGCCGATTCCGCCCACCCGTGCCTCAGCTGCGGCGCCTGCTGCGCCAGCTTTCGGGTGGACTTTGCCGTGTACGAGATGCAGGCCATGGGCGGCACGGTGCCCGATGGCCTGGCCCTGGATGTGAACGGCAGCACCTGCCGCATGCGGGGCACGGAGCAGGTGCCCATCCGCTGCGCCGCGCTGACCGGCCAGGTGGGCCAGCAGGTGGCCTGCAGCATCTACGAACTGCGCCCCGCGCCCTGCCGCGAGTTCTCGGCGGGCGACTACGCCTGCCACAAGGCGCGGGCGCGGCACGGTCTGGCGCCGCTGGAGGAAGGCCTGATTCTGTGAAGGTGGCACCCTTCCAGCAGCCGGGCTACTGCCGCATCAAAATAGTTTAGGCCTCAACAAAAAATCGACGTGGTGTTGGAAATAACCGACACCACGGGTTTTTCGGGACATGCAAACTTTGTCCCATGTCAACGCCTTCCTCCCCCACCGCCCGCCGGCTTTGGGACATTTCGCCGCCCGTGCACGCGGGCAGCCCCGTGTTCCCCGGCGACACGGCCTACAGCCAGCAGTGGTGCGCCACCATCGGCCCCGGCTGCCCGGTCAATGTGAGCGCCATCACCCTGTCGCCCCATGTGGGCGCGCATGCCGATGCGCCGCTGCACTACGACGCACAGGGCGCCACCATTGGCGATGTGTCGCTCGACGCCTTTCTGGGCCCTTGCCGCGTGATCCACGCCATCGGCTGCGGGCCGCTGATCACCTGGGAGCACATTGCCCACGCGGTGAACGGCACCCTGCCGCAGCGCGTACTGGTGCGCACCTACGAACACATGCCGGTGGACCGCTGGGACGGCCAGCTGGCCGCCTACGCGCCCGGCACCATCGAACGCCTGGCCGACCTGGGCGTGCTGCTGGTGGGCATCGACACCGCCAGCATCGACCCGGCCGACAGCAAGACGCTCGACAGCCACCAGGTCATCCGCCACCGGGGCCTGCGCGTGCTCGAAAACCTGGTGCTCGACGCCGTGCCCGAGGGCGACTACGAACTCATCGCCCTGCCACTCAAGCTGACCACGGCCGACGCATCGCCCGTGCGCGCCGTGCTGCGGACGCTGTAGCCCCAAAACTTTAAGCCTTGTTGGCCTCCACCGCTCGTCCATCATGCGGTAGCAGCTATCAAAAAAGAAGCAAACCACTCTGAACGCCATGACCACCACCTTGCAAGACTGCCGCGCGCTCGACGCGCAAGACCCCCTCGCGCCGCTGCGCGGCCACTTCGCCCTGCCACCGGGCGTGATCTACCTCGACGGCAATTCGCTGGGCGTGGCCCCCAAGGCCGCTGCCGCGCGCGTGGCCGATGTGGTCACCCGCGAATGGGGCACGGACCTCATCAAATCGTGGAACACCGCCAGCTGGTTTGACCTGCCCCAGCGCCTGGGCAACCAGCTTGCCCCGCTGATCGGCGCAGGCAAGGATGAAGTGGTGTGCACCGACAGCACCTCCATCAACCTTTACAAGGTGCTGAGCGCGGCGCTCAACATCGCCCGCGAAGACAGCCCTGCCCGCAAGCGCATCGTGAGCGAGCGCAGCAACTTCCCCACCGACCTCTACATTGCCGAAGGCCTGTGCAAGGAACGCGGGCTGGAGCTGGTGCTGGTGGAGCCCGAAGAGATTGCCGCATCGCTGACCAGCGACGTGGCCGTGCTGATGCTCACGCACGTGAACTACCGCACCGGCGCCATGCACGACATGGCCGCCATCACCGCTGCGGCGCACGCCCAGGGCATCTTGTGCGTGTGGGACCTGGCACACAGCGCGGGCGCGGTCCCTGTGGACCTGAACGGCGCAGGCGCGGATTTTTCGATTGGCTGCGGCTACAAGTACCTCAACGGCGGCCCCGGCGCACCAGCCTTTGTGTGGGTGCACCCACGCCATGCCGACCGCTTCTGGCAGCCGCTGTCCGGCTGGTGGGGTCACGCTGCACCGTTTGCCTTCACGCCCGACTACCAACCCGCCCCGGGCATCACACGCTACCTGTGCGGCACGCAGCCCATCATCAGCCTGTCGGCCCTGCAATGCGGGCTGGATGTGTTCACCGCCGCACAAAGCCTGGGCGGCATGGCCGCGCTGCGCGCCAAGTCGCTGGCGCTCACCGACCTGTTCATCCAGCTCGTGGAAGAGCGCTGCGCAGGCCACGGCCTGGGCCTGGCCACCCCGCGTGACCATGCCCAGCGCGGCTCGCAGGTGTGCCTGACGCGCGATGAAGGGGCTGGCGTGGGCGGCCAAGGCAGCGGTGCCTACGCCATCGTGCAGGCGCTGATTGCGCGCGGCGTGATCGGCGACTTCCGCAAGGGCGACGGCGGCACGGGCCGCCACAAGGACATCCTGCGGTTTGGCTTCACGCCGCTGTACCTGGGCTTTGAAGACGTGTGGAATGCCGTGGAGCACCTGCGCCAGGTGCTGGAGAGCGGCGAGTGGCAGAAGGCCGAGTTCAACCAGACGCACGCCGTCACCTGATCGGAAAGGCAAACCACCATCATGTGCCCTTTCTCGCAAACCCCTGCGGGTGACAACAACGCGGCATCTGCCGCCCTGCCCGAATCCATCGTGCACGAGGAGCGCGCCCAGCTCGACTTCAGCCAATCCATGAGCTATGGCGACTACCTGCAGCTCGACGCCATCCTCACCGCGCAAAAGCCGCTGTCGCCCGCGCACGACGAGATGCTGTTCATCGTGCAGCACCAGACCAGCGAGCTGTGGATGAAGCTCATGCTGCACGAGCTGCGCGCGGCCATCGGCCACATTGCGCGCGACGAGCTGCCGCCTGCTTTCAAGATGCTGGCGCGCGTGAGCAAGATCATGGAGCAGCTGGTGCACGCCTGGGACGTGCTGGCCACCATGACGCCGCCCGAGTACAGCGCCATGCGGCCGTACCTGGGCCAGTCCAGCGGCTTCCAGAGTTACCAATACCGCTGCATCGAGTTCTCGATGGGCAACAAGAACCGCGCCATGCTCAAGCCCCACGAGCACCGCGCCGACCTGCTGGCGCTGGTGCAGGCGGCTTACGAGGCACCGTCGCTCTACGACGAGGCGCTGCGCCTGATGGCGCGGCGTGGCCTGGCCGTGCCCGCCAGCCACACCGAACGCGACTGGACGCAGCCGTATGTGGAAAACGACGCGGTGGAACAGGCCTGGCTCACCGTGTACCGCAACCCCGAAAAGCACTGGGACCTGTACCAGCTGGGCGAGGAGCTGACCGACCTGGAAGACGCCTTCCGCCTATGGCGCTTCCGCCACGTGACCACAGTGGAGCGCGTGATCGGCTTCAAGCGCGGCACGGGCGGCACGGGCGGGGTGAACTACCTGCGCAAGATGCTGGATGTAGTGCTCTTCCCCGAGATCTGGAAACTGCGCACGGATCTGTAAGCACAACGGCGCGCCGAAAAAATAGGCCTGTTCACCACCCCGGTGAACAGGCCTTTGAACTGCCGCCTGCGCCCTACGGTAGAGCGCTGGTAGCTATCTTTTTTATAGTTCTCTCCCTGATTCGCACTCGGCGGCGCTTCAGTCTCCGGCCTTGGCAAACACCTGCCCGCCCGAGAGCTGGTAGGCCACGTTGTCCACCTGCAGGCTGCGCTCGTTGGCGATGTCAAAGCGGCTGTACAGCCCGGGCGTGTCGCCGTTCAGGATGGCGGTGGACACCACCATGGAGCGCTGGGCCAGCGCGCCGGTGGTAGTGTTCACCTCCAGCCGCAAGGCGCCCTGGTAGCCCCGCACTGGTGGTGGCGTGCCTACGCCCGTGGGTGCCTGGTAGACGCGGGCGGGGAAGGCCAGGCGCACCTTGCCATCCATGGCTTGCAGGTTGAGCACCGGGCGGGTGCTGTCGAGTGTGGTGATGCTGCCCCGGCCGCCCGCCGCCTGCGTGGTCAACCGCTTGCCTTGCGCGGCATTGCGCACGTCAAACACCGCAAGCTGAATGCCGTCGGCCACGCCGCCCTGGGCGCTGTCCTTGCCCACGCCCAGCAACAGGCCGTTCGGCAGCGGCACCAGGTGGTCGGCATGGCCGCCCGCCACCAGCTCGCCCGCCACGGCGGGATTGGCGGGGTTGGCCAGGTCCAGCACCCACACAGGTTCGGTGCTAACAAAGGGGGTGGCATAGGCCCGGGTGCCAGCAAAGAACAGGTTGTCGATCTGCTGATCGCCCCGCGCCGTGCGCAGCCGGATAGGCAGCTTGGCCTGTGGGCCCAGATAGCTGTCGCGGCCGCTGTCGCGCAGCACGGTCAGCAGCGCGGGGGAGGCCTGCTGGGCCTGAATGGTCACCGGCGGCATGCCGCTCTGGCCCGTCTTGCCGGTGAAGGTCAGCACGCGCAGATCGTTCTGGTATTCGTTCAGGCGCGATGGCAGGCGGCGCAGGTCCCAGCCCAGGTGGCCGTCCACGCTGCCCGATGCGTCGTAGTCCACCTGCGCGCCACGGAAGGTGAACTTGTGGATGTCCGTGCGGCTGTCGGCCGGGAACAAGGCGTTGGTCACATCGCCGCCATAGCGGTACTGCCGCGAGCTGGCCACATACACGCTGCGCGCACCCAAGTGCACCGCCTCGCTGCCACCCGCAAAGCAACGGCTGGTGCGCGCCAGGCTGGACGAGGTGAGGTCGATGGCCGTGATGGACGTGAGCTGCAGCGACAGCGACGCGTTGCCCGTCTGCACCAGGCAGTCGGCCTCATCGACCAGCGGCTGCGGCTGGCCGCCATCCACGCGCAGGGTAGGGATCAGCGCGGCGGTGTTCAGGTCCTTGAGTGCTGCATCCACCGCCGATGCCGTTGCCCCTGCCGGCACGGTAAAGCGTGTGAGGTCGGGCGACCAGGTGGTGACCAGGTACAGCGTGTTGCCAATCAAGCGGCTGCCCACCAGCAGGCCATCGATGCGCATCTGCTTGATCTGCGCGGGCGCCATGTCCTTGTGGATGGCGAACAGGTCCAGCGACAGCGTGCGGCTGTACTCCGGCAACACGGTGATGCTGGCGTCGGCCGCAGCCACCACGGGCTGGCGGTCGGCATACGGGTCTTGCTGCGACAACACGGCGGCGCGCGTGCCACCGCCCGCCACATAAAAGCCCTGAGGGATGAATTTGGCGTCCAGCACGGCGCTGCCCACGCTGGACAGGCTGCCATCGGCCGCGCGGGCCAGTGCGGCCAGGCGCGGCGGCTCGCGGCCGGTGTCGGTGGCATAGGCGCGGTGCAGGCCGTAGACCATGTTGCCCTCGGCCTTGATGAGGCCGTCTTCCTCCACCGCTGTGCCTGCCAGTGGCGAGCCGGTGTGGGTGACCACGCTGCCCGCGCTGCTCAAGCCCCCCACGGTGGGCACGGTGATGGCCGTGCCCGGATAGCCCAGCGCCACCCGCTGCGCAATCTTGGCCTTGAAGTACGCCACCAGATCGCCGGATCGCGCCACCTGCAGCCGCGCCTCGTTGGGGGTCTGCGGTGTGCCGCCCTCCCCGCCACCGCAGCCCGCCACAAATGCGGCGGTGGCCACGGCCAGCCATGCGGGCGATGCATGGGACATGCCCGCCAATGTGTTCATCAACCCTCGGTTCTTCATGTGATTGTTCTCCCTGTGAATGCGGATACCCACGGCGCGGCGTCGGCTTGTGCTCACACCGCATCGTAGATAAGTGGGATAATATCCCACAAAATTTCCAACCGTCAACCAGATGACAATCACAGCCTGTTCCTAACACTCTCCGCGTTTCGGCCCTTTTTCATGCCCTCCCGCTCCGCCATCGTTCTGGCCTCTGCCCTGCACGTGCTGCGCCCTCTGGCGCGCCTGCTGTTGCGCAATGGCGTGGCCTACCCCGCGTTTGCGGCGGCGATGAAGAAGGTTTTTCTGGACGCTGCGCACGACGAGCTGCAGCGCTCGGGCAAGAAGACCACCGACAGCGCGGTGAGCCTCATGTCGGGCGTGCACCGGCGCGATGTGCGCAACCTGGGCCGCCTGGCCGAGCCCGCCGCTGAAGAAGAAGCCGGCGAAACCCCGCTGAACATGGCCAGCCAGGTGGCCGCGCGCTGGCTGAGCCAGACAGATTGCCTGGATGACGAGGGTCAGCCCCGCCCCCTGCCCCGCAGCGGCGAGTCCCCGCACTTCGACGGCCTGGTGGCCAGCATCAGCAGCGATGTGCGGCCCCGCGCGGTGCTTGACGAGCTGGTGCGCCTGGGCATGGCCGAGGAAGGCGAGGACGGCCAGATCCGCCTGCTGGTCGCCGGTTTTGTACCGCGCCAGGGCTTTGCCGAGATGGCGCAGCTGATGCAGGACAACCTGCACGATCACCTGGCCGCCGCCAGCCTCAACCTGGAGGGCGAGCACAACTACCTGGAGCAGGCCGTGTTTGTGGACCAGCTCAGCGAAGAATCCGCCCGCCGCCTGCACGCCGTGGCCGCCAAGGCCTGGCGCCAGGCCTTCAAGACCGTGATGACCGAGGCCCAGGCGCGCTACGACCACGACCAGAAAAACACCCCGCCCAGTGAGCGCAACCGGCGCGCCCGCTTTGGCAGCTACTTCTATGCCGCAGACCAAGATGAACGTCCTTCCTGAACTCTGGGCCCGGGCGGCCCGGCTGCTGGCCACCGCCACGGCCCTGCTGGTGCTGGCCGCCTGCGGTCCCGGCACCGGTGGCACGGGCACCGGCCCGATCAACGGCGCGGTCTATTTCTCGGGCGCGGGTTTCACGGTGGGAGCCCCCTGCGCGCTGCATTGCGGTAGCGCAGAGCTGCTGCTGGAAAACGAGCGGGTGGAACTCAACATCACCTGCCAGCGCTTTGTGTTCACCGGCCCGTGGCAGATCGATGCGCAGGGCGTGGCGCTGCTGCAGGTCACGCTGGAAACCACGGAATTTGCCAACGGCGGCGAGCCCCAAACCCGCACCGTGGCCGCCGAGATGCAACTGCACTTCAGCGACACCCGCGCCGACAGCAGCCGCGAGGTGGTCGTCACCGTGCGGGACGCACAGGGCAACCTGCTGGTCGCCTCCCGCACGCTGGAGCAGCGCCCTGCGTCTGCCGCAACCGCCCCCGGCGCCTGCACGCCCGAGGCGCGCTGAAACGACACAGGACCTGTGCAGACAGCTGCACAGGCCCTGAAAAATGCGAAAACCAAACCAGCCCATTGCAGGCTGGGGTCAAAGAGAAACCAGGTTACTGGACGCCCGCCACCATCATGCCGCGGTTGCTGCGGCACCAGATCGGTGCCAGGTGTCCAATCTGGATCGTCAATTCGTTGCCCTTGCCCAGCACCGTGGTGGGGCCGTTGCTGTAGGCGTAGCCGCTGTCAGCCGGCTGCTTGGGCAGTTCCACCGTCCAGCCGCTGCGGCGCATCACGCTGCGGCCTTGCTCGGGGTAGAACTGCATCTCGACCTTTTCGCCATTGCCGCAGGCGTATTGCATGCTGCTGCCGTCGGCGGGGGCGCTGAACGCCTGCATGGCAGGGGGCTGGCTTGCGCAGCCCGACAACAACAGGGTAGCCAACGCACCCGAACCCAGCAAAACCATCGTCTTCATCGGTCACTCCTGACATCGCGGCGCAGCCTCGCAGCGCGCCCGACAACTTCCATCCAACGGCTTGTGGCCACCGGCCCACAGGGCCTTTTCAGCGCCCCTGGCTGCCACTAAGCACAAACCTTGCCATTCACCACCACCTGCACCATCCTGATTGCGAGAGACCGAAATCTGCGATTCCAGAACCGTGGCACACACCCGGTGCAGCGCATGGACACAAGAGTGCCCCACGCCCCCGGCACCGTCATTGGGGTCATCCCCACATCGAGAGCCTCCTCTAAAGTCTGCCTACGCCCTGTGGCGCCCTCATGACGGCGCCCACTACCTGCAGACCGGTCCCGATTGGGTGCATTCAAAAGCCCAATCCACCGCACAAACGTCCGATTGCTGGCACAAGCACCCCAAAACGGGCAACATCCGATGCGTTTGGTGGGGTATGCAGCGGGCAGACTGGGACATACCCTAAGAGCCTGCGAACCAGCCCACCTGCGGGCGCCGCTCGGCAGGCACCGCCCCGTCCGTCGGCGACAGCGGCAGTTCTGCTCTGCGGGTAACCTCACCGGGCCTGATGGCCGACGGAGAGCCGCTCCCGACCGCCACCGCCATCTGCCCTGGAGACCGCCCCCGTGCCCACTTCACCGCCCTCCCCACCGCTTCTTGCCCCCCGCGCCGCATGGGCCATGCTGCTGGCGCTGGTGACAGGCTTTGCGCTGAGCCAGGCGTTTCGCACCATCACGGCCATCATGGCGACGGGCTTGCGGGCCGAGTTCGGGCTGTCGGCACAGGCGCTGGGGGTGTTTGCCGGGGCGTTTGCGTTTGCCTTTGGCACCATGCAGCTGTTCATGGGCATTGGCATCGACCTGTATGGCGTGCGGCGCACGCTGCTGGTGGCGTTTCCGCTGACCATTGCGGGCGCGGTGCTGTCGGCACTGGCGCCGGGCTATGGCGCGGTGCTGCTGGGGCAGGTGCTGATCGGGGTGGGCTGCGCGCCCGCATTTTTGGTGTGTACGGTGTTCATCGCACGCTACTTTCCGGCGTCGCGGTTTGCCATGGTGTCGGGCGTGGCCATGGGGGTGGGTGGGCTGGGCATGCTATTTACCGGCACGCCCCTGGCCTGGCTGGTGCAGCAGTCGTCCTGGCGCATGGGGTTTGGCGTGCTGGCGGGCCTGGCGGCGCTGGCCTGGCTGCTGATCTTCTGGAAGGTGCATGAGCCCGCACAACCCATCGACGATGCAGCCCCGCGCGAATCGGTGCTGGAGGCGGTGCGTGGCTTTGGCGCGCTGTTCCTGCTGCCGCACACCGCCGGCATCCTGCTGCTGGCACTGATGACGTACGCCTCGTTCCTCACGCTGCGCGGGCTGTGGCTGGGGCCGCTGCTGATCGAGCGGCACGGCTATTCGCTGGTAGCCAGCGGCAATGTGGCCATGCTGTCATCGCTGGTGTCGCTGTTCAGCCCGGCCTTTTTTGGTCGGCTGGACCCTGGCCCCACACGGCGCAGGCGCTGGCTGCTGGGCTTTACGGCCCTGCTGGCGGCGCTGTTTGCAGCCATGGGCTTTTTGCATGCCGAATGGCTGGACGTGGGCGGCTCCGTGGCCGTGGGCCTGCTGTCCGGCTACATGGTGCTGCAGTACTCGGATGTGCGCTCGGCTTACGCCCCCGCCGTCACGGGGCGTGCCATGGCGGTGTTCACCATGGCGCTGTTCTTGGGCGTGGCGCTGATGCAATGGGTGACGGGCGTGGCGGCCTCCATCGCCGCCGCACAGCGCGCAGACCCTTATGTGGCGGTGATGTTGACCATTGCCGCCATGTTGGCGGTGGGCGCACTGGCCTTCAGGCTGCTGCCCGCGCCCGCCCATTGACCCGATCATTCCCCTGTGCGGGGCCGGGCGGGCACAGTGCCGTGCTGCTGCCCGCCACGCGCCACCACTGCAGCACACCAAACAGCAACTCGAACGCGGTAAAACCCAGCACGATGGCATTGGCGCCGTGCGCCACCGCGTAGATCTGCCAGGCCGCAAACAGAAACCGCGCCACGCCGTCCAGCCGCCCCAGCAACACCGTGGGCGCCACGATGCGCGCCAGCGACCACACCACCACCACCGAGCCCAGCAGGTTGGCCAGCAGCATGTGCGTGGTGCCCAAAGGGTGCAAGGTGCCGGGCAGAGCGAGCGCCTGGGCCAGCAGATTCAGTTGGGCATAGAGCCAGGCAAAGGTCCAGGGCAAGGCAAACGGCCAGGTGACGAGCAGGTCGTACCAGCCGCTGGCGCGCACGATGCGCAGGTAACGGTCGGAAGCGAAGGCGGGGATGGGCATGACAGGAGACCTCTGTGAATGGATCAATGAGGCCCCGAGCTTCCACCTTGAAGTACGCTTCAGGGTCAAGCACTTTGTGAGGGGGAGCAGATCATGCTGATCGGTGAACTGGCCACGGCCTCGGGCCTGAGCCGCGAGGCGCTGCGTTTTTATGAACAACAGGGCCTGATCCGCGCGCGGCGCCTGGACAACGGCTACCGCGACTACCCCCCCGAGGTGGTGACGCTGGTGCAGTACATCCGCACCGCACAGCAGCTGGGCTTTACCCTGGCGGAGATCGGAGACCGGCTGCCCGCCATCTGGGACGCCGCCGAGCCCGGCCCCGCCTTGGCGCAGGTGCTCGCCGCCAAGCTGCAGGAGATTGATGACCGCATTGCCGCACTGCAGACCCTGCGCCAGACCCTGGCCGAGCGCGTGGCTACCGACTGCCCGCTGCAGGCCCGTGCGCCACGGGCCAAGGCCGCTTCGCCTGCTTTTTGAGTCCAATCTGGCGGTAGCGCTAGTGCATCATGCGCCAGCAGCTATCAAAAATAGAGCAACAATCCTTCACCCGCGGCGCAGGTACCAGCGCAGCCCCGTCAGGTGGCGGAGGCGGGCACCTGGTGCAGCAGCACCGGGTGGTTGCCGTCGGCGTCCGCACTCTCGATCTGCACCCCAAAGCCCCACAACCGCGCCACGTGCTTGAGCACCTCGTGCGTGTCGTCGGCCAGCGGGCGGCCCTGGTACTGGGTGTGGCGCAAGGTCAGGCTGCGGTCGCCGCGCAGGTTTACGTTCCACACCTGGATGTTGGGCTCACGCGTGCCCAGGTCGTACTGCTGTGACAGCAGCTGGCGCAGGCTGCGGTAGCCGTTCTCGTCATGGATCTCGCTGACCACCAGGTCGCGCTCGGCGGCGTCGTCATGCAGCGCGAACAGGCGCATCTCGCGCATCAGGTGCGGGCTGAGGTACTGGCCGATGAAGCTCTCGTCCTTGAAGTTGCGCATGGCATGGTCCAGCGCGGGCAGCCAGGGAGTGCCTGCAATGTCGGGGAACCAGTGCCGGTCTTCCGCTGTGGGGTTCTGGCAGATGCGCTGGATGTCGCGGTACATGGCAAAGCCCAGCGCATAGGGGTTGATGCCGCTGTAGGCGCGGTGCCCCACGGGCGGCTGGTAGACCACGTTGGTGTGCGAGCCCAGCCATTCGATCATCACGCCATCACTCAGATACCCCTCGTCGTACAGCGTGTTGAGCAGCGTGTAGTGCCAGAAGGTGGCCCAGCCTTCGTTCATGACCTGGGTCTGGCGCTGGGGGTAGAAATATTGGGCGATCTTGCGCACGATGCGCACGATTTCGCGCTGCCAGGGCTCCAGCAGGGGAGCGTTCTTTTCGATGAAGTACAGGATGTTCTCCTGCGGCTCCTGCGGAAAGCGGTTGTGCTCTTGCGCCGCATCCTCCTTGCCGGGGCGGGTGGGCAGGGTGCGCCACAGCTCGTTGACCTGCTGCTGGGCGTAAGCTTCGCGCTGCTCGCGCTCCAGGCGTTCGCGAGCAAGGTTCTTCTTGGAGGGGCGGCGATAGCGGTCCACGCCAAAATTGGCCAGGGCATGGCACGAGTCCAGCAGCCGCTCCACTTCGCCCGTGCCGTAGCGCTCCTCGCACTGGGCCACGTAGTCCTTGGCATACACCAGGTAGTCGATGATGCTGGACGCATCGGTCCACATGCGAAACAGGTAGTTGCCCTTGAAGAAGCTGTTGTGCCCGTAGGCGGCGTGGGCAATGACCAGCGCCTGCATGGCGGTGGTGTTCTCCTCCATCAGGTAGCTGATGCAGGGGTTGGAGTTGATGACGATCTCGTACGCCAGCCCCATGTGCCCGCGCCGGTAGCGCCGCTCGGTGGCCAAAAACTCCTTGCCGTAGCTCCAGTGCCGGTAATTCACCGGCATGCCCACGCTGGAGTAGGCGTCCATCATCTGTTCGGCGGTGATGATCTCCAGCTGATTGGGGTAGGTGTCCAGGCCAAAGCGCTCGGCCGTGGCGGCGATGGCCGCGTGGTAGCGCTCGATCAGCTCGAACGTCCAGTCGCTCGGGTCGGGCAATGGCTCCGCAGGCCGCGCACCCGCAGGCAGAGGCTGGCCGGGCACGGCGCGGTGGCGGCGCTCGCCCACGGCAGCGGCCTTCCAGGGGTTGTCGCTCTGGCGGCGCTCCAGCACGGGGTACTGCACCACGTTGTTCATGCGGCCACCCCCTCTTTCTTGAACAGGTCGCGGAACACGGGGTAGATGTCGCCGGGTGCGCCAACCTTGCGCATCGCAAAGTGCGAGTACAGCGGCGCCAGCTGGCTGTACTCGTCCCACAGGTTCTGTTCTTCCTCCGCCACCTGCACATAGGCAAAGTAGCGCACCAGCGGCAGGATCTTGTCCACCAACAGGTTGCGGCAGATGCCGCTGTCGTTGGTGAAGTTGTCGCCGTCGCTGGCCTGGGCCACGTAGATGTTCCAGTCGCCCTGCGGGTAGCGCGCGCGGATGATCTGGTCCAGCAGCACCAGCGCGCTGCTCACCACCGTGCCGCCACTTTCGGTGGAGTGGAAAAACTGCTCCTCGCTCACCTCGGCCGCCTGGGTGTGGTGGCGGATGAACACGATGTCGATCGTCTCGTAGTGCCGCGTGAGAAACAGGTACAGCAGGATGAAGAACCGCTTGGCCAGGTCCTTGCGCGTCTCATCCATGGAGCCCGACACATCCATCACGCAGAACATCACCGCCTGGCTGCTGGGCAAAGGCACCGGCGTGCGCGCGCGAAAGCGCAGGTCGATGGGGTCCAAGTATGGAATCTTGCCGATGCGCGCCGTGAGCGCGTCGATGCGGCGCTGCAGCTCGGCCACCGCCTCGCTGGTTCCGTCGTCCTGCGCCAGCAGCGCGTCCAGTTCGGCCTGCAGCGCCAGCAGCTCGCGATGCGCCGACTTGCCCAGCGCAATGCGCCGGCCCAAGGCGCCGCGCATGGTGCGCAGCACGGCCAGGTTGTTGGGGATGCCGTCCTGGCTGTAGCCTGCGCGGCGCGACTTCCATTGCGGGTTCTCGCCGATGTGGGTGCGCAGCAGGTGCGGCAGCGCCAAGTCTTCAAAAAAGAGTTGCATGAACTCTTCTTTGGTCAGCGTGAAGGTGAAGTCGTCCTCGCCCTCGCCGCTGTCGCTGGCCTGCGACCCACGCCCGCCCGCACCGCCCTGGGGCCGCTCGATGCGGTCGCCGCGCACATGCTCTGCATTGCCAGGGTGCACGGTGTCGCGGATGCCGCCCTGGCCGTGGTGGAACACAGGCTCGCTGATGTCCTTGCGCGGGATGGTGATGTTCTCGGCCTGCTCCATGTCGCGGATGCCACGTTGCGAGACGGCACGGCGCACCGCATCCGCGATCTGCTCCTTGTAGCGGCGAACAAATCGCTCACGGTTGCCCACCGACTTGTTCTTGCCAGCGAGCCTGCGGTCGATGATTTGCAATGCCATCCGTTGCTCCCGTTCCCCATGCAGGGCCTGTGGCCCTGGCACCGACCCTAGCTACTCTTGCGCACGCGCAAGTACCACTCGCACAGCAGCCGCACCTGCTTGGGCGTGTAGCCCTTGTTGACCATGCGGGTGACAAAGTCCTCGTGCTTGCGGGCCTCTTCGGCGCTGGCCTTGGCGTTGAAGCTGATCACCGGCAGCAGCTCTTCGGTGTTGGAGAACATCTTCTTCTCGATCACCAGGCGCAGCTTTTCGTAGCTCGTCCAGCTGGGATTCTTGCCCTGGTTGTTGGCCCGTGCCCGCAGCACAAAGTTGACGATCTCGTTACGGAAGTCCTTGGGGTTGGCGATGCCGGCGGGCTTCTCGATCTTCTCCAGCTCGGCGTTGAGCGCGCTGCGGTCGAACACCTCGCCCGTGTCGGTGTCGCGGTATTCGTTGTCCTGGATCCAGTAGTCGGCGTAGGTGACGTAGCGGTCGAAGATGTTCTGGCCGTACTCGCTGTAGCTTTCCAGGTACGCCGTCTGGATCTCCTTGCCGATGAACTCGGCGTAGCGCGGCGACAGGAACTCCTTGATGTAGCCGGTGTACTTGGTCTCCAGCTCGGCAGGGAACTGCTCGCGCTCGATCTGCTGCTCTAGCACATACATCAGGTGCACCGGGTTGGCCGCCACCTCGGCGCTGTCGAAGTTGAACACCTTCGACAGGATTTTGAACGCAAAACGCGTGGAGATGCCCGTCATGCCCTCGTCCACGCCCGCGTAGTCGCGGTACTCCTGATAGCTCTTGGCGCGCGGGTCGGTGTCCTTCAGGCTCTCGCCGTCGTACACCTGCATCTTGCTGAAGATGCTGGAGTTCTCGGGCTCTTTCAGCCGCGTGAGGATGGCAAACTGCGCCATCATCTTGAGCGTGCCGGGAGCGCACACGGCGTTGCCCAACGACGATTCGCGAATCAACTTTTCGTAGATGCGGATCTCCTCGCTCACGCGCAGGCAGTACGGCACCTTGACGATGTAGATGCGGTCGAGGAACGCCTCGTTGTTCTTGTTGTTGCGAAACGCCTTCCACTCGCTTTCGTTGCTGTGGGCCAGCACCACGCCGTCAAACGGAATGGCGCCGAAGCCTTCGGTGCCCTTGTAGTTGCCCTCCTGCGTGGCCGTGAGCAGCGGGTGCAGCACCTTGATGGGCGCCTTGAACATTTCCACAAACTCCAGTAGGCCCTGGTTGGCCAGACACAGGCCGCCGCTGTAGCTGTAGGCGTCGGTATCGTCCTGCGCAAAGGTTTCGAGCTTTCGGATGTCCACCTTGCCCACCAGGCTGGAGATGTCCTGGTTGTTCTCGTCGCCCGGCTCGGTCTTGGCAATGCCCACCTGCTTGAGCACGCTGGGGTAGCGCTTGACCACCCGGAACTGGCGGATGTCGCCGCCGTATTCTTCGAGCCGCTTGACCGCCCAGGGCGACAGCACGCGCTGCAGGTAGCGGCGCGGAATGCCGAACTGCTCCTCCAGCACGGGGCCGTCTTCTGCGGCATCGAACAGGCCCAGCGGCGATTCGTTGACCGGCGAGCCCTTGAGCGCATAGAACGGCACCTTCTGCATCAGCGCCTTGAGGCGCTCGGCAATCGAGCTTTTGCCGCCACCCACCGGGCCCAGCAGATAAAGGATCTGCTTGCGCTCTTCCAGCCCCTGCGCGGCATGGCGGAAGAAACTCACCACCTGTTCGATGGACTCCTCCATGCCGTAGAACTCGGTGAAGGCCGGATAGCGCTTGATGACCTTGTTGGCAAAGAGCCGCGACAGGCGCGGGTCGTTGCGCGTGTCCACCATCTCGGGCTCGCCAATGGCGGCCAGCATGCGCTGGGCCGATGTGGCGTAGGCCATGGGATCACGCTTGCACTCGGCGAGGTACTCGTCGATCGACATTTCCTCTTCGCGGCTACGGGCGTAGCGCGCGGCGAAGTTGCTGATGGCATCCATACGACCTCCTGTGGCGGCACCCCTGGCGGGCTCAGGTGGTACCACGGTGTTGCATTGGCAATCGCTACCGGCTTGGTACTTTGTAGCACCACGAACTGCGCTTGAACAGCCAATTCGCGGGCATGTGACTGGCCTTTTTGTGGCGTTGCACATACAGGGATAGAGCGTGGCACACTGCACGAAGTTCACCCTGCAAAACACTGGCAGGGGTTGCCCCGGATAGGGAATATCCTGACAACCGGGAGGTCCTTCCGAAGCCCCGTACGCGACCCCTGCGCCTGAGGCTCATTCGCAGGGCCTGCCCACACTCCCCGTCACAAGGAGCTGGCGCTGGAGCCATCGCCCCGGTAGAGCCACGGCACATCCAGCACGCGTTCACCCAGCAGGCGCAACGACAGGTCGCGCCCCCAGCGCACGGGCCCCGTGGCGTGGAAGATGCGACCATTGCGCGTGGACCTGGCCTGCACCCGCGCGTTGCGCTGCCAGCGGTTCAACGCATAGCGACGCAGGCGCAGCGGTACATCGAGGTCATGCATGGCCAACGCCCGCTGCAGCTCGGCCGCGTCTTCAATGGCCATGCCAGCCCCCTGCGCCAGGTACGGCCGCATGGGGTGCGCGGCATCGCCCAGCAGGGCCACCAGGCCTTGTGCCATCTCGTCGGCGCTGCGCACCGGCGGGCGGTCGCACAAGGGCCACAGGCGCCAGCCAGCACCACCCACGGCGCTCACGCTGCGCACCACGTCCTGCAGCGCAGTGCAGGTGCCTTGCAGTGCATGATCCAGGCCAGCGGCGTTGGCGGCGTGGTCCCAGTTCTCCAGGTCTTGCGGCGCAGGCCCTTGCACGATGACCACCAGGTTCTGCAGCTCGCCCCGGCGCACGGGGTATTGCACCGCATGCAGGCGCGGGCCCAGCCACGCGGTGACCTGCGCCGTGCGCAAGGCGTCGGGCAGCGCATGCTGCGGCACCAGCGCGCGGTAGGCCAGGTGTCCCGTCACGCGTGGCGGTACCGCGCCCAGAAGCTGGGTTCGCGTGCGGCTCCAGAGGCCATCGGCACCGATCAGGGCATCGCCCTCAACCTGCTTGCCCCGGCTGGTGCGCACGGTCACCACGCCGTCGGCATCGGCAAAGCTGTCGATCGCATGGTCCAGGTGCAGTTGCGTGTCGGTGTATTGGGTCACGGCAGACAGCAGCAGGCCATGCAGGTCCGCACGATGGATGGTGGCGTAGGCCGCGCCGTAGCGCTCCACCGCCGTGGGCCCCAGGGGCAACACGGCCAGTTCTTTGCCGCTGACGGCATTGCGCACCTGCAAGCGGCTGGGGAAGGCCGCTACCGCTTGCAGCGGCTGCTGCAGGCCCCAGGCCTGCAAGCGGCGCACCACGTTGGGCCCGATCTGCACGCCCGCACCCACTTCGCTGAAGGCAGCAGCACGCTCGTACAGCCGCACCTCCCATCCGGCCCGCGATGCGCCCAACGCAGCGGCCAAGCCGCCAATGCCGCCACCGGCGACCAACACCTGTTTTTTCATGGCGCGATTGTGAACTGCGCGCGCCGGCGGACCTTTGCTTTAGCGCAGGTCATAGCGCAGGCCGCAGCGCACGCTCCAGCACCTCGGCGGGCATGGGCCGACCAAACAGATAGCCCTGAAAAGCCTTGCAGCCGTAGCGCTGCAAAAATTCGAGCTGGCCTGTGGTCTCTACGCCCTCGGCCACCACCGCCAGGTCCAGGCTGTCGGCCAGGGCCAGGATGGTGCGCACGATGGCGGCGTCGTTGGGGTCGGTCTGCAGGTCACGCACAAAGCCCTGGTCGATCTTGAGCTGGTCAAGCGGCAGCCGCTTGAGGTAACTCAAGCTGGAATAGCCCGTGCCAAAGTCATCCAACGAGAAGCCCACGCCATAGCGGCGCAGGTGTTCCATGCGCGCAATCACGTCCTCGACATCGGCCATCAACAGGCTCTCGGTGAGTTCGAGCTTCAGGCGTTCCGGGTTGGCGCCCGTGGCGTCCAGCACGCCCAGCACCTGCTCCACAAAGTCGGGCTGGCGGAACTGCCGCACGCTCACGTTCACCGACAGGAAGAACTGCCGGGTGAGCGAGCTGCGCGACCAGGCCACCAGCTGTGCGCACGCCGCCTCCAGCACCCATTGGCCCAAGGGCAGGATGAGCCCGGTCTGCTCCGCCAGCGGAATGAATTCGGCGGGGGACACCATGCCCCGGCGCGGGTGGCGCCAGCGCACCAGGGCCTCGGCCCCCTGCAAGCGGCCTTTGCCGTCTACCACCGGCTGGTAGTACAGCACCAGCTCCTTTTCTTGCAGGCCCCGGCGCAGGTCGGCCTCCAGGGCCGAGCGGTTGCTCACGGCCGCTTGCATGTCGGGGTCGAAGAAGCGCTGGGTGTTGCGCCCCGCCGCCTTGGCCTGGTACATGGCCAAGTCCGCGTGTTTGAGCAGCTCGTCCACGCTCACGGTCTGCTGGCCGAACAGCGCAATGCCGATGCTGGGTGTGCTGTGGTGACTGGCATCGCCCAGAGCGTAAGGCTTGCCCAGCGTGGTGGTGATGTGGCTGGCCACCAGCGCCGCCTCGGCGCTGGCGTGGGCAGGGTCGGCGCTGAGGCCCTCCACCAGCACCACGAACTCGTCGCCCCCAAAGCGGGCCACGGTGTCGGACTCCCGCACGCAACCCTTGAGCCGCTGCGCCACCTGCAGCAGCAGCTGGTCGCCGGTGTCGTGGCCCAGGGTGTCGTTGAGGTCCTTGAAATTGTCGAGGTCGATGAACAGCAGTGCGCCCTGGGTGCCAGAGCGTGCCACCGCCGCCGTGGCATGTTGCAGCCGGTCCACCAGCAGGCGGCGGTTGGGCAGGCCCGTCAGCGAGTCATAAAACGCCAGACGTTCGATCTGGCTTTCGACCTGCTTGCGCTCCGTGATGTCGCGGCCCACGCCCCGGTAGCCACGCAGGGCGCCATTGGCATCGAAGACGGGGACGCCGCTGACCGAGATCCAGTGCATGCTGCCATCCGCGCGCCGGCGTTGCAGCTCCAGGTCGCGGAACGGCTGGTGTGCCGCCAGAACCGCGCGGTGCGCAGCCCAGTCGGCATCGGTCATGTTCAGGGCGCCGATCTCCCAGCGTGTGCGCCCCATCACGTCCGACAGCGGGATACCGTTCACGCTCAGGTCCCCGGCCAGCTGCACAAAGCGGCCCTCGGCGTCGTGCTCCCAATACCAGTCGGACGACAGATCGCTCAGGGACCGGAAGCGCGCCTCGCTCTCGCGCAGCTCGTTTTCCACACGCACGTAGTCGCTCACATCGGCAAACGTGCGCACCAGGCTGCCATCGGCCAGCGAGGTGGTGCGCACCTCGAACGTGCGGCCATCGCGCGTGGTGCGCCAGTACAAGGCCGGGGCCGGAGCCACTGCGCCTTGGGCCACGTAGTCGTGCCCGCGCCGGTCCACCAGGCTATAGCCCTCGCCAAAGTCTCCGCGCTCGGCCTGCACACGCGTCAGGTCGGCCAGCGTGGGGCGCGTGGCCATCAGCGACTCGGGCAAATTCAGCAGCTCCAGCACGCGCTCGTTGTAGACGGTGATGCGGCCGTCGGGCCCGGTCTTGAAGATGCCCTGGCTCATGCTGGCCAGCGTGGCCTGCAGGGCCGAGCGCTGCTCCTGCAGCATGGTCAACGCCTCTTGCCAGATGCGGGCGTCCACCATCCGCACGGGCTGGCCACGCCCCTGCGCGCCCTGCACCAGCGCCACCAGGCGGTTGAGCAGCTCGCTCAGGTGCGCAGCGCCGTCGGCTTCGCGCAGCACATAGTCGCCCAGCCCGCAGCGGAACGCGCGCGCGGCCAGGGCCTCTTGCGCTGCATCGATGCACATCAGCACCGGGCGGCCTGCGCACAACTCCAGCAGGCCGGGCAGTTCCTGGTCGCTGGGTTTGAGGCACAGCACCACGGCGTCCCAGGCCTGGCTGGCGAGGGGGGCCTTGGCGGTTTCGGGTGTGGGGCTGTTGACCACCCGCCAATCCGGGTAACGCGCCGCGATCAACCGCCGCGCGGCCGCTGCGTGCTGGGTATCGATGTCCACCCACAGGATGCCCACGCCGTTCATGGCCGTTGCTCCTGCTGTGCGGGCTGTGAGGTAGCGAGCGAGGGCGCCGAATGGCCCGGGAAGTGCTCACGCTCGAACAGCTCGACAGGCCCGGGCCTGCCAAACAGATACCCCTGGAACCCCTCGCACCCATGCAGCCTCAGGAACGACAGCTGCCCCGTCGTCTCCACCCCCTCCGCCACCACCTCCAGGTCCAGGCTCTTGGCC
>NZ_JBMDJM010000009.1:0-190864 GCF_057809195.1 Acidovorax sp. FG42
CACCGGCAAAGAAAGCCGCTCCCGCCAAGAAGGCCGTAGCTGCGAAGAAGGCTGCCGCACCTGCCAAGGCTGCCCCCGCAAAGAAAGCTGCACCGGCCAAGAAGGCCCCCAAGGCGCCTGCCCCTGCGGCTGCTGCCCCCGCAGCACAAACCACGCTGAACCCTCAGGCAGCCTGGCCTTTCCCTACGGGCAACAAGCCCTGATCCTGGCGCGCCACGCGCTCAACCCGGTGCACAAGCACCGGGTTTTTTTTCGTCTGCATCTTGGTGTGGGCTCTCCCGAGAGTTGCCCGGGGAGCAAGTTGCGCTGTATCGCCCGGCGTAACGCAACGCGGGCAACATTGGCTGAGTGGCCTGAGTGGCTTATACCAGCGGATCGAAATCCAGCGTGTAGTTCTGTGGACCACGCTGCGCGATCTTGAGAGCGCCCACCCGGTTGCCCAATTCGGCACAACGTACGAGTGGCCAGCCCTTTTCCAAACCAAACAGCAGCGCACCGCGCCAGGCGTCGCCACAGCCCGTAGGGTCCACCACAGCGGCAGGTTTCACGGGGGGGACATGGGTCTTGTCACCATTCACCCAGACCTCACAGCCCTCTGCGCCCAGTGTCACCACCAGCCCCTGCACCTTGCGGGAGATATCGGCCAGCGACCAGCCGGTGCGGTCGCACAGCATCTTCCCCTCGTAGTCATTGACGGTGACCCAGGTGGCCTGTTTAATGAACTGGGTCAATTCCTGCCCGTTGAACATGGGCAAGCCCTGACCCGGATCGAACACAAACGGGATGCCCGCCGCGACGAACTGGGCTGCATGCTCCAGCATGGCATCGCGCCCATCCGGCGCGATGATCCCCACGCCGACACTGCTGTCGGCACCAATGCGGTTGGCATGGGCTTGCATCATGGCACCGGGGTGGAAGGCCGTGATCTGGTTGTTGTCACGGTCCGTCATGATCATCGCCTGTGCGGTGTAGGTGTCCTGCACCTGCCCAACGTGGCGAGCACTGATACCCAGCGACTCCAGCCGCTCCAAGTAGTCGGCACCGTCGCTGCCCAGCATGGCCATGGGCAGCGGCTCACCACCCAGCAGCTTGAGGCTGTAAGCGATATTGCCCGCACACCCCCCGAAGTCGCGGCGCAGCGACGGAACCAGGAAGGACACATTCAGAATGTGCAGCTGATCCGGCAGGATCTGCTCAGCAAAACGCCCCTCGAAAGTCATGATGGTGTCGAACGCCAGGGAACCACAAATGAGGGCAGCCATAGATAGTGAAACTCGGTAAGTTGTTGGGAGAAATCAGGGATAGAACGCCAGCAGCCGGTAGCCCGCCACACGTGCACCGCCCGTGGTCACGAGCACCGACACCGAGGTGCCCCACTCCCCCTTCGCGGGCAACTCCGCCGGCGCGGCCATGTCGGTGGGCAACAAGACCCGCCGCAACACGGGCTGGTCCTGGGCATCGGTCAAGGTCAATTCCACCGCAGGCATGGCCAATGGGATGGTGGCGGTGCTCTTCATCGTCAGCGCCAGCTGGTAACTGTCGCCGCGCGCCTTGTTGAAGGAAGAACTGTCGATGACCACATCGGCAATCTGGCGCACAGGAGCAAGCTCGCAGCGCAAGGGCTCGCACAGTTTCACCAGCCAGGGGCGGGTGCGAGCGTCCAGCGCGGCAATGCGGTCGCGTTCCTGCACGGCAATCTGCAACGCCAAGCCCAGCAGGGAAATAAAGAACACCAGCCCCAACGCCATCCGCACGACAGGTTTGCGCCAGAACGCCTTACGGCGCGCAGCAAGCACAAAACTGACCTCGGGGTCGGACTCCTGGTCCTCGGCCTCATCGTCGTCGTCCGCGGCACGCCGAGGTCGTGCCCGCAGGATGGCAGCGTGCGACTCGTCCTTCACCAGCTCCATGGCCGGCGTCTCCGGGGCATCCGCCTTGGGCACAAAGTCGACGGAAGGCAGCGGAGGTGCCAGAGCAACAGACTCCGCGACCGGCGCTGGCGCGGGCTTCCGCACTTCGTCCAGAAGCGCGACACTGGGGTCGGATGGCTGCGGCGCCAAAGCCTCAAATGCCTCCGTTGAATGGATAGAACCACCCGACAGGTCGACGAGGCCAGCGGCATCCGCATCCAAGGACGCATCCAGTGTCACTTCGGAATCGCGAAGTTCTGCAAAAGGCAGTTCGTAACCTGCAGGGCTGGGGAGCCCGGTCACCGGCGGCAAAGACCCTCCGGCCAAGCTGCCGGACTCCTCGCCGACAACGGGTGTCACCGAGCCCGAGGGCGCCGCCGCGGCATCCCGATGTCCATGTACAAACCCGTTCGCATCCAATACGGAATCACCGGCGCGTGGAGCCGTGCTGGGTTCCACGACCGGCTCCCGGATCTCCGCAGGCACTGGGGCCGATAGCGTTGCCCCGGCATCCACCGCAGTCGGAGCCCGTGGCGCGCTGTGGGCCCTCCATGCAAAGGGGGCGACGAGGTCATCCCCCAGAACTTCAACAGAGGCTTCCTTGCGAGCGCCTGCCGTGAGAAACGCGGGCACCGCCGGGCTGGGAATATCCAGCACAGGGGCTGCAGGTACATCATGCACCGCGCTGAACAGCGGGGCGTCAACCGTGTTGGTCACCGCTGCCCGGGTAACGGAATCCGAAACACTCCCAGTGACAGGCGTGGTCGCCTTGACGGCATTCGCAGCAGCGGGCGGAGCGGCGCCAGTTGATTTACCTCCGCCCCACGCGCCCAGCGCATCGGGCTTGCGGGCGACCGGGGCTGGGGGCGCCCGCAGGTCCGTGAGAGACACATCGGGCAGCAGCGCTTCAGGCGCCGCCGGCAGCAAATGGGCAGAGGCATCGAATACCTCCTTGCATTGGCCGCAGCGCACCCATCCCTCCGAGATGCGCAATTGGTCCGCCACGACCTTAAAGGTGGTGGCGCAGGACGGGCAGCGGGTGATCTGGCTCATCAGCGAAGGATTGTAGAGGCCATGCCACGGCCGCCAGAACAGCGCTCGCGCACGTTCAACGGCGTGCGGTCATCAGAATCCAGCCATCCTCTGCGTCCGCCACTTCCAGCGGCAGCCAGGGCGCGTAGGCCTCCTTGAGCTCATCTGCCTGGCGCTCCAGAATGCCCGCCAACACCAGATGGCCGCCCGCAGCCACATAGCTGCACAACAGCGGGGCCAACACCCGCAACGGCGTCGCCAGGATGTTGGCCAGCACTGTCTGGTATTCGCCTTGCGCCTTGTCCGGCAGACCTGCTTTGAGTGTGACCTGATTGGCCTCGGCGTTTTGTACGGTGGACTCCACAGCCGCAGGGTCGATATCGACTGCGTCAATGTCCGTGGCGCCGAACTTGGCCGCACCAATGGCCAGAATGCCCGACCCGCATCCATAGTCCAGCACCCGCCCCAGGGGGTTACCCTGACCGGGCTGCGTAGCGCCGTTGCGCGCAATCCAGCGCAGACACATGCGTGTGGTGGGGTGTGTGCCCGTGCCAAAGGCCAGACCAGGGTCGAGCCGGATGCTGCGTACCGCCTGGGCAGGCAGTTCATGCCAGGTAGGTACGATCCAGAAATCGGGTGTGATGTCCACCGGTGCGAACTGCGACTGGGTCAGCCGCACCCAGTCCTGCTCAGGCACCTGGGCCACACCCAGCACCTGGCAGCCCACAAAAAAGTCCTGCACCACCAGCAACTGCTGCGCTTCGCGGGCGGCCACCTCGGAGGGGAACAAGGCGACCACACGGCTGCGCTGCCAGCCATCCTTGGGCGGCGGCATGCCAGGCTCGCCAAACAGCGCCTGTTCGGCGTCGGTCTGCGCATCGGCGTCTTCCACCGATACGGAAAGCGCATCCAGCGCGTCCAGCGCATCGCTGACCGCTTCAATCCGGTCCTCGGGGCACATCAGACTCAGCTCAAACATAGGCGTCTCTCGAAAAAAGTGAAATGCTGGCACCCGTTGCCAGGAGCCAGCATGTGAACGACCTGCAAGTCTGCCCGCTCAGCGCTTGTGCTGCGACAGCCACTCTTCCAGGTAGTGAATGTTGGTGCCACCCGCCATGAACTTGGCGTCCACCATCAGCTCGCGGTGCAGCGGCACGTTGGTGTTGATGCCTTCGATCACCGTCTCGGACAGCGCCGTGCGCATGCGGGCCAGGGCCTGCTCACGCGTGTCGCCGTGCACGATGATCTTGCCGATCATCGAGTCATAGTTCGGCGGCACAAAGTAGTTGCTGTAGGCATGCGAGTCCACACGCACGCCGGGGCCACCGGGTGGATGCCACGTGGTGATGCGCCCCGGCGACGGGATGAACTTGTACGGGTCTTCCGCGTTCACCCGACACTCGATGGCGTGGCCGCGGATTTCGATCTGGCGCTGGGTGAAGGGCAGCTTCTCGCCTGCCGCCACCATGATCTGCGTCTTCACGATGTCCACGCCGGTGATCCACTCGGTCACAGGGTGCTCCACCTGCACGCGGGTGTTCATTTCAATGAAGTAGAACTCGCCGTTTTCGTACAGGAACTCGAACGTGCCCGCACCACGATAGCCAATCTTCTTGCACGCGGCCACGCAGCGCTCGCCAATCTTCTCGATCAGCTTGCGGGGGATGCCGGGGGCCGGAGCCTCTTCGATCACCTTCTGGTGGCGGCGCTGCATGGAGCAGTCGCGCTCGCCCAGGTACACCGCGTTGCGGTGCTTGTCGGCCAGAATCTGGATCTCGATGTGGCGCGGGTTCTGGAGGAACTTCTCCATGTACACCGCCGGATTGCCGAATGCTGCGCCCGCTTCGGCCTTCGTCATCTGTACGGCATTGACCAGGGCCGCCTCGGTGTGCACCACGCGCATGCCACGGCCACCGCCGCCGCCTGCGGCCTTGATGATGACCGGGTAGCCAATGGCCTTGGCGATGCGGCGGATCTGCACCGGGTCGTCGGGCAGTTCGCCCTCGGAACCCGGCACGCAGGGCACGCCCGCGCGGATCATGGCCTGCTTGGCCGACACCTTGTCGCCCATGATGCGGATCGACTCGGGCGTAGGGCCGATGAACTGGAAGCCGCTCTTTTCGACGCGCTCGGCGAAGTCGGCGTTCTCGGACAGGAAACCGTAGCCAGGGTGGATGGCTTCGGCATCAGTCACCTCGGCCGCCGAGATGATGGCCGGCATGTTGAGGTACGACAGTGGCGAGGGCGCGGGGCCAATGCAGACGGCCTCTTCGGCCAGCTTGACGTATTTGGCGTCGCGGTCGGCCTCAGAATAGACCATCACGGCCTTGATCCCGAGTTCACTGCAGGCGCGCTGGATGCGAAGGGCGATTTCCCCTCGGTTTGCGACCAGGATTTTCTTGAACATGCGCGCCTTATTCGATGACGAACAAAGGTTGTCCGTATTCCACGGCCTGGCCGTTTTCGCCCAGGATGCGAGTAACAGTGCCCGACTTGTCGGCCTCGATCTCGTTGAGGATCTTCATGGCCTCGATGATGCAGATGGTCTCGCCTTCCTTGACCTGGCTGCCCACCTCGACGAAAGGCTTGGCGCCGGGGCTGGACGAGCGGTAGAAAGTGCCCACCATGGGGGACTTCACGATATGGCCCGCTGGGGCTGCGGGTGTCGACGGCGCAGGCAGCTCGGCAACTTGTGCAGCAGCGGGTGCGGCGGCCACAGGGGCCTGCACGGGGGCAGCAACGTACTGCTGGACAACTCCCCCGACGCTCTTGACGATGCGGACTTTGCCCTCGGCTTCCGTGATTTCGAGTTCAGAGACGTTCGACTCGGACACGAGATCGATGAGGGTTTTGAGTTTTCGCAGATCCATGGAAGCTCCAACGGCTATAAAACTGAATAGGGCGCGAATTTACTCCAATTTCACCCTATCGCAGTCTTCCACCCGCATTTTTCATGAACTTCGGCATGGGAAAGTGCCGTTTCATCGAGAGAAGACAGGTCGAGAACCCCTCTACAGCCCGTGTATATGGGCGCGCATCCTCAACGCAAACCCGCCCAGAGCTGCAGGTCTTGGGTGGTCACTTGCCCCATTTTACGATGCAGCACTTTCCCCTCCCCGCCCAGGACCACCGTGAACGGCAGGCCTCCTGTCAGATTGCCCAGCGACCGTCCCAGATCCGTGCCGCCCAAACCGGCCAGCCCCACGGGAAAATCGAGCGGAATGCGCGTCAGAAACTTGCGCACCGCCGAAGGCTGATCAATCGCCAAACCCAGCACTTGCCAGCCTTTGGCAGATTGTTCGCGATAGAAGGCGTTGAGCATGGGCAGCTCTTCCACACAAGGTGGGCACCACGTGGCCCAGAAATTGAGCAGCAGCGGCTTGCCCGCCAGGGACTTCATGGCCACAGCGCTACCGGCGGGCGTTTCAAACTCCAGCCCCCAAAGCGCCTGCTCGGCCCCCGGCTCCACGGCATGGGGCTGAAGCTTCCACCATGCGAAGCCCGCGCCACCCAGAGCCGCAGCCCCAGCCACCCCCGCATACAACAGGCGCCTGCGCGCTGCCGAGGGAGCGGAGGCATCGGGAGTCACCGGGGCGAGAGATTCAGCAGGCTGTGTCATGGGGTCGTGGTTTCCTGAAGCAAGCGACGCACGGCCGTGATGTCACCGCGCGGTGTCCGGCCCTTGGCGTCGGGTTTGAGCGCACCCCGCAGGTCGTCCAGGTCATAGATGAGCAGGTGCACACCGATCATTTCATTGAGCTCGGGCGATTTGCTGCCCAGGCTCAGCGCCTCCACCGATTCGCCATGAAAGCCGGTTACCGTGCGGGGTTCGTAGTCCACATGATGATCGATCAGCGCGATCTCTGCCGATTTGGGGTCATCACAGAACAATTGCAGGTAAATGTCTGACAGGCGCGTGGCCGTGCCGTGCCACACCGCACCCGCCAGATGCGGCCGAAAGGCCGCCATGCGATCCATCCATACCAGGGCCAGCTGGCGTAACGCCCGCAGCTCGCGCGGCTGGGTGTCGGCACAGAAGAGCTGGATGTACTCCCGCACCGCCTCTTCTACCAAGTCGTTGTCCGGCAGCGGGGTGCGGGCTGGCAGGCCCATCTGCCGCAGCGCTCGGCGCTTGGCGGGGCCCCATTCCAGCCCCTCTTCCACCACCAGGCGGGCGGTCGTTTGGGCGATTTCTTCGCTCAGGGGTGTGTGCATGGCAGCGGTGGGGAACTAAAGAACCTGCATTGTGGCGCGAAGCCGTGACACGGCGGCCGATGACCCCAGGCCGCACTGGCGACCCAGACAACCGGCGCGCAGGGGAACTACTATTTTGAGAGCACCTCAGGCAGACAGAGTCGGCACCTGCAGTCCTTTTTGCCTTGAAGGAGGCACCCACCCCCCGGCCTTAGAATCTGCGCCCATGCATATACACATACTGGGCATCTGCGGCACGTTCATGGGAGGCCTCGCGGCCTTGGCGCGCGAGGCAGGGCACAAGGTGACGGGCTGCGACGCCGGGGTCTACCCACCCATGAGCGACCAGCTCCGCGCGCTGGGCATCGACCTGATCGAAGGCTTCAGCGCCGACCAGCTCGCGCTTCAGCCCGACATGTTTGTGGTGGGCAATGTGGTCAGCCGCGCCCGGTTGGCCGACGGCTCCCCCAAGTTTCCGTTGATGGAAGCCATTCTGGACGCAGGCCTGCCTTACACCAGCGGCCCCCAATGGCTGGCCGAGCATGTGCTGCAGGGTCGCCATGTGCTGGCCGTGGCTGGCACGCACGGCAAGACCACCACCACCTCGATGCTGGCGTGGATTCTGGAGTCGGCCGGGCAGCAGCCGGGCTTTCTGATCGGCGGGGTGCCGCTGAACTTTGGCGTGTCCGCGCGCCTGGGCGCTGCGCAGCGCCCCGCGCCAGCCGCCACGCCGCTCGGCGCCGCACCGCTGTTCGTGATCGAGGCCGACGAATACGACACCGCCTTTTTCGACAAGCGCAGCAAGTTCGTGCACTACCGGCCCCGCACCGCCGTGCTGAACAACCTGGAGTTTGACCACGCAGACATCTTTGACGACCTGGCGGCCATCGAGCGCCAGTTCCACCACCTGGTGCGCACGGTTCCTCCGTCGGGGCGCGTGGTGGTCAATGGACTGGAAGAAAGCCTGGCCCGCGTGCTACACACCGGCTGCTGGAGCGAGGTGACCAGCTTTGGCGCCGCCGTCAGCGACTTTCACGCCGTGGGTGACCCGCAGGCTTTTGACGTGGTGCACCAGGGGCAAACCGTGGCGCGCGTGGAATGGTCGCTGACCGGCGTGCACAACCAGCTCAATGCGCTGGCGGCCATCGCGGCGGCCCACCATGTGGGCGTGGCGCCCGCACAGGCCGCAGCCGCTCTAGGCAGTTTTCAGAACGTCAAGCGGCGCATGGAGCTGCGTGGCACGGTGGGCGGTGTGGCCGTCTACGACGACTTTGCCCACCACCCCACGGCCTTGCGCACCACGCTGGACGGCCTGCGCCGCACTCTAGGCGCCGGCGCACGCATCCTGGCGGTGTTCGAGCCCCGCAGCAACACCATGAAACTGGGCGCGATGAAAAGCCAGCTGCCCTGGGCGCTGGAGCCCGCCGACCTGGCCTTTTGCCACACGGCAGGGCTGGACTGGGATGCTGCGCAGGCGCTGGCACCGCTGGGCGTCGGACCCGGCCAGCGCGCGCAGACGGCCCCGGACATCGATACGCTGGTGGCCCAGGTCACCCAGGCCGCGCGCCCGGGCGACCACGTGGTGTGCATGAGCAATGGTGGCTTTGGCGGCATCCACGCCAAGCTGCTGCAAGCACTACAAAAATAATAGCTACTGGCGCATATTCCACTAGCGCTAGCAGCCAATTTTTATCAAATGGCGTTCAAAACGTGACCGCCATGCCCGGCACGTCCACCCGCACGATGGGCTTGGCCAGTGCGGCGCTGGCGGCACGCGCAAAGTCGCGGGACCAGGTGGGGTCTTGCATCAGCGCCACACCGGCGGCGCGGGCCACGGTCAGCACCTTGTCGGCCAGCAGCACCTTGCCGCTGGCGCGCAGAGGCTCGCAGTCCAGCGCGATGAACTGATCGTCGAGCCAGCGCCGCCCCGCCTCGTGGGCCATGGGCTCGGCGCCCTCCAGATCAAAACGGTATTCCTGGTTTGCGGCCAGTTTGACCGACACTTCGCTGTGCATGATGGATCGCCTTTCTGTGTTGTTGCGGTGACTGGTGACCGCTGCTGCACGCAGAGTGCGTGCAGCAAGCGGCCCCAGTTTAGACCTTGCAATGGAGCCAGCGATCAGCGGGCGCGGCGCGCCTTGACGGCGTCCGACAGCTCGGCCAGCGCCTGCAGCGAGGCGTCCCAGCCCAGGCAAGCGTCGGTGATGCTCTTGCCGTATTCGAGTGCCGAAGGATCGTCCTTGCCAGGCGTGAACTTCTGGGCGCCTGCGGTCAGGTGGCTTTCGATCATCAGGCCGAACACGCTGCGCGAACCACCCGCCACCTGGGCCGCTACGTCGCGGGCCACATCCAGCTGCTTTTCGTGCTGCTTGCTACTGTTGGCATGGCTGCAGTCCACCATCAGGGTGGCTGGCAGCTTGGCGGCTTCGAGGTCCTTGCAGGCGGCGGCCACACTCGCAGCGTCGTAGTTGGGCGTCTTGCCACCGCGCAAAATCACGTGGCAATCCTTGTTGCCCTTGGTGTTCACGATGGCCACCTGGCCGTTCTTGTGCACCGACAGGAAGTGGTGGCCCCGGCTCGCCGACTGGATGGCGTCGGTGGCGATGCGTATGTTGCCGTCCGTGCCGTTCTTGAAGCCGATGGGGGCCGAGATGCCCGAGGCCAGCTCGCGGTGCACCTGGCTTTCGGTGGTACGCGCGCCAATCGCGCCCCAGCTGATGAGGTCGCCGATGTACTGGGGCGAAATCACGTCCAGGAACTCGCTGCCCGCGGGCATGCCCAGGCGGTTGATCTCGATGAGCAGCTGGCGCGCAATGCGCAGGCCTTCATCGATGCGGTAGCTTTCGTCAAGGTAGGGGTCGTTGATGAGTCCCTTCCAGCCCACGGTGGTGCGTGGCTTTTCGAAGTACACGCGCATCACGATTTCGAGCGTGTCGGCGTACTGGGTACGCACGGCCATCAGGCGGCGGGCGTACTCGACAGCAGCGGCAGGGTCGTGGATGGAGCAAGGGCCAATCACAACCAGCAGGCGGTCATCTTTGCCAGCCATGATGTTGTGGATGTTCTTGCGGGTCTGGGTGATCAGCGACTCGACCGGCGTGCCGCCGATCGGGAAGAAGCGGATCAGATGCTCGGGAGGAGGCAACACGGTGATGTCCTTGATACGTTCGTCGTCGGTCTGGCTGGTTTTCTCGACGCTGCGGTACCAGGCATCGCTGGTGGGGTTGGTAGTGGCCGTCATGGTTGCTTCCTCGTGGAGTCGGTTGGAGTGGATGGAAAAACGGGAGGGCTGAAAAACAAAAACCGCCGGGCTTTGCAGCGTCGGCGGTTGGTATGGGGAGGTTGTGTGTGCTTGCGCGTTTTCCTCTCATCCGCCGGGGACCGAGATAAAAAACCAAAAATAAAACGCGCTGCGAACTTGCATGGCAGCCAATGTAGCACAGGAGTGCGCCGGTTCGGCACCCTCCGTCTGTTGCGAGTACACGACACGCGCCCGCTTACAACACGTGGCGCCCCGGCCATTCACCGCCGGCCGCCCCGAAACCATGCCCGCAAGCGCTGCAGTGCCGAGGGCTTGCGCGGCGGCGGCATGTCCTGCAAATCACTTGCCGGATTGCTCTGGTGCTCGTACATGTCAATGAGCAGCAACGCCTCGCCCAGCGTGCGCCAGGCCAGCAGCTCGAACTGGTCGAAACTGGCGCTTTCTTTGGTGCTGCGCTGCTCAAGCATCGACTGCCAGTCAGCAATGGCGTTGCGCAGCTCTCGCAGTGCGCGCTGGTAGGCGCCAAACTCGTACAGCGCGTGCCACGCAGAACCCAGGCCGGTCAAAAACAGCTGGTGCTCACGCGCACTGTGGGACAAGGCCACCACGCGGCGGGTGATTTCGGTGGTGTCGGTGCTGGTGCGGCGGGTGCGCACCGCCTCGTCGATCTGCGTGGACAACACGCCCAGGCTGTCACGCAGCTGGCGCGAATCCTCGTCCGCCACGCCCTCGCGCAAGAAGCGGCTGATATCTCCAAACGACTGGAGCGTCAGCAGTTGACTGGGGCGCGTGGCGGGCATGGTGTCACCCATTGTGCGCTGGCCAATGCGCAGTACAAGCCCCGAAAAGCAGGTGAAAACGCGAAGTCACGCACCACCCAAGGTCTGCCGACAGACTGCCAACGCAACCCTCAGGCCGTGCCACCCACCGTGAGACCTTCGATGCGCAGCGTGGGTTGCCCCACGCCCACGGGCACGCTCTGGCCTTCCTTGCCGCAGGTGCCCACGCCGCTGTCCAGGCGCATGTCGTTGCCGATCATGGTCACTTTTTTGAGCGATTCGGGGCCACTGCCGATGATGGTGGCGCCCTTGACGGGGTACTGGATCTTGCCGTTTTCCACCCAGTACGCCTCGCTGGCCGAGAACACGAACTTGCCCGAGGTAATGTCCACCTGCCCGCCCCCGAAGTTGCTGGCGTACAGGCCCTTCTTGATACTGGCGATGATCTCTTGCGGGTCCTTGTCACCGCCCAGCATGTAGGTGTTCGTCATGCGCGGCATGGGGATGTGGGCATAGCTCTCGCGCCGGCCGTTGCCCGTGGGCGCCACGCCCATCAGGCGGGCGTTCAGAGAGTCCTGGATGTAGCCCTTCAGGATGCCGTCCTCGATCAGTACGTTGCGCTGGCTGGCGTGGCCTTCGTCGTCCACATTCAGCGAACCTCGGCGGTCGGCAATGGTGCCGTCGTCCAGCACCGTGACGCCCTTGGCCGCCACACGCTGGCCGATGCGGCCGCTGAACGCGCTGGAGCCCTTGCGGTTGAAGTCACCTTCCAGCCCGTGCCCAATGGCCTCGTGCAGCAGGATGCCGGGCCAGCCCGAGCCCAGCACCACGGTCATCTCGCCCGCCGGGGCGGGGCGGGACTCCAGGTTAACAAGGGCCGCATTCACGGCCTCGTCCACGTACTTACCCATCTGCTCGTCGTCGAAATAGGCGAGGCCAAAACGGCCGCCGCCGCCTGCAGAGCCCATCTCGCGGCGACCGTTCTGCTCGGCAATCACGGTGACGGACAGCCGCACCAGGGGGCGCACATCCGCCGCCAGGGTACCGTCGGCGCGCGCTACCAGCACCACGTCGTATTCGCTGGCCAGCCCGGCCATCACCTGTGCCACGCGCGGGTCCTTGGCGCGGGCGCGCTGCTCCAGCCGCTCCAGCAGCGCCACCTTGGCCGTGCTGTCCAGCGAGGCAATGGGGTCCACGCCCGGGTACAGGCTGCGGCTGACTGCTACCTTTTTGGGAGCTACTCGCGCTTTACCTGCCTGCGCTGCAGTCGAAATAGATCGCACAGTGCGGGCCGCATCCAGCAACGAGGCCTCCGAGATGTCGTCCGAATACGCAAAGGCGGTCTTTTCGCCACTGACGGCGCGCACTCCCACGCCCTGGTCGATGCTGAAGGAGCCGGTCTTGACGATGCCTTCTTCAAGACTCCAGCCTTCGCTGCGGGTGTACTGGAAGTACAGGTCCGCATCGTCCACCTGGTGGGTGCGAATTTCGGCCAAGGCGCGGGCAAGGTGGCCTTCGTCCAGGCCAAAAGGGGTCAGCAGCAGTTCACGGGCAACATCGATGCGCTGGCTGGTGGCCGCACGCTGGGGCGCGGCAGTGGTGGAGCGGAAAGTCATCAAAGCATTTTAGGCGCCCGACCAGCCCTTGCCCGGGTGGGGGCCACATGCCCCTATGTGCACCCGGCGCACCTTCAGCGCCGCCCACCGCGTCAGGTGGCCGTATGGTCGTCAAGCCCGGCCTCGGCCGCATGGGCTTGCACCGACTCGATGCCCGCGTCCCGGGCCTTGGCACCCGAATACATCTGGCTTTGGCCAATCACCTGGCCGTTAGCGGCTTTCAAGGTGAAATACGGCGCACCGTTCTTGGCGCTGAGCCGCCCAAAGCGGCCGTCGTTGGGGGCATTTTTGCGCACCGCTTCGATGCCGTTCAGCGCGCTGGCGCGGGACTCGTACATCTCACTGGTCAGGATGACCTGGCCGTTGGCGGCCAGCAGGTTGAAGACAAACTTGTCGTTTTTCGACTTCTTGAGCTCAAACTTCGCCGCCATGGGAAACCCTCCGGATGCTGAGCGACCAAAACACGGTTGGCCAGCCGGTTTGTACCCCGAGGGCGTGCTGCGGGCAACCGCTTGCACAAGGCCCTACAGCGCAGCAGGGAGAGGAGGGTCCTTGGTCTCCTGCTTCTGGGACCGCGCCACCGACATCAGGATGCCCAGTGCCAGACCCAGGGTGACCATGGCCGTGCCGCCATAGCTGATGAAGGGCAAGGGCACGCCCACCACCGGCAGGATGCCGCTGACCATGCCCATGTTCACAAAGGCATAGGTGAAAAAGATCATCGACACTGCGCCCCCCATGAGACGGCCGAACAAGGTGCTGGCGCCCGCCGCGATGGCCAGCCCCCGCCAGACCAGCAGCAGAAAGGACACCAGCAGGAACAGGTTGCCTGCCAGGCCAAATTCTTCGGAATAGGCGGCAAAGATGAAGTCGGTGGTGCGTTCGGGGATGAACTCCAGGTGGGTCTGCGTACCCGCCATGAATCCCTTGCCCCACAGCCCTCCAGAGCCAATCGCGATCATTCCCTGGATGATGTGAAAGCCCTTGCCCAGCGGGTCGCGGGTGGGGTCCAGCAAGGTGCAGATGCGCTGCTGCTGATAGTCGTGCAGTACCACCCAGCGCACGCCGTCTGCGCACAGCTGGTCACCCAGCAGCACCAGGGTAGCGATGCCCACACCGCCGATCAGCACCGGCGGCAGGATCAGCTTCCAGGACAGGCCCGCAAAGAAGATCACCGACAGCCCAGCCGCCAGCACCAGCAGCGAGGTGCCCAGGTCAGGCTGCTTCATGACCAGGCCCACCGGAACGGCGAGCAGCAGGCCCGCAGCCGCAAAGTCCAGCGGGCGCAGCGTGCCCTCGCGCTTCTGGAACCACCAGGCCAGCATCAGCGGCATGGCGATCTTGAGGATCTCACTGGGCTGGATGACGATGCCCACGTTGATCCAGCGCGTCGCCCCTTTTTTGGTGATGCCAAACAGCGCCACCGCCACCAGCAGGGCCACGCCGGTGAGGTACAGCGGCACGGCACAGGCCATGATTTTCTGGGGGGGTACCTGGGCCACCATGAACAGGATGGCCCCGGCGATGAGCATGTTGCGCCCATGGTCCACAAACCGCGTGCCGTGGTCATAGCCCGACGAATACATGGCCAGCAACCCGGCGCTGGCCAGCATCAGCACCAGCAACAGGAGGGGGAGGTCAAAGCCCCGGAACAGGGGCGCCAGACGCTGGACGAGCGTGGGCTTTTCAAAAACGACGGCCATCCCCCGATTATCGGGCGGATGCCGCACACCAGAGCAGCCCACGCCCCTGCAGGGACATCGCGAGCCGCAGCCCTACCCCGCCTGCCGGAAGGCCATCACCGCCTGGTTGCGCAGGGTGCGCAGCAGGCCCAAGGCCTTGTCGTCCACCACAATGCCGCCCGGCGTGGCCTGGTCGGCATAGATGAGGGCAAAGGGCTGCCCCTTGATCTGCAGCGGCAGCAACAGAAACGACGGCGCATTGACGCCCTTGCGGTACCACTCGGGCAGGCGCGCCTGTATGCGGGGCTCGGTAGCGTCGTTGATCAGGGTGTCGGCGCCGCGCAGGCATACGGCGGCAAATAGGTCGCCCTGGGCCTTGAGCGGCACCTTGAGGGCCCGCACGGCCACCTCGCTGCCCTCCCCCAGGCCAAAGCGGCCGGTCAGCATGTCGGTGCGGGCCTCGCGCAGGCAAAACACCATGCGCCGAAAACCCAGGGCGCGGAACATGGTCTCCAGGATCATTCGCAGCACATCGTTGAGCTGAAAACTCTCGACCATCGCGTTGGTGATGTCCTGGATGCCCGCCGCCAGCACTTCATTGACCTGCGCTACCGACACTGCGCCACCCGCCTGGGATTCGAGCACAGCGGGCAGGGGCTGGGTTTCCGTCACCCGCAACTCGTGGGCGCCGAGGGCATCGTCGGGTGCGGCTTGCGCCCCGGCGGCCGGGGGCAGCTTGAGCAGGCGGGCCGCCGGCGTGTCGGGGTCCACGCGCAGGTCCAGCGCCTCGGCCAGCGCCACCAGCTTGTGCCGCGCGCGCAGCGTGGCGTCGGCAATGGCCTCGGCCGACAGCGCCAGCGTGCGGGCGTAGCGTGTGCCCACCTGTCCCAGTTGTCCCTCTAGCTGGGCGGGCTCGCTGAACAACAGGGCACTGGCGACCTCGTTGGCCGCCATGGCGGCCCAGCGCAAACGCTCCACGCCCTGCTCGGGCGCACGCTGCATGGGCGAGCCCAGGGGTTTGCGCATGCAGCGCTGCAGGCTGTCGGGCAGGCCCCAGACGCGCGCCACGCCAACACCCAGGTCTTCAAACCCCAGCCCCAGCACCTGGACGGATGCGGCCTCCTCGCCCCCTTCCAGCCGCCCGGACGCCACCAAGCTGCGCACCTGCCGCGCCTCTTCGGGAAAGTAGAACTCGCACAGCATGCGCCCCAGGTTCTGGAACATCGCGCCGATGAAGGCCTCTTCGGCCGCCTGGCTGGTGCTGCACAGTTCGGCCGCGACCGAGCCCGCCATCATGGCGCGCAAAAATTCCTCGCGCATCTGGCTGGCATGGGCCTTGTCCTGCATGTGGTCCAGCAGCACCAGGCTCAGCGCCATGTTGCGCACCGCATTGAAGCCCACCAGACTCACCGCGCGCGACACGGTGCTGATGGTGCCCCGGCTGGCGTGGGCGTAATGCACGCTGTTGACCAGACGCAGCAGCTTGTTGGTGAGCGCCACGTCTTTCAGGATTTCGTGGGTCAGGTCGCTGATGCTGTCGTCTTCCGAATTGGCCACCCGCTGGATGCGCGCCACCGAATCCGACAAGGCCGGGAAGTCGCTCTTGTGGCGCATGCGCCGCAGCAAAAAGTCCAGCGTGGCGTTGCTGGCAGCCGATGGCGCACTGGCCGGTGCCGCCCAAGCGCGCAACGCATCCCGAAAGTCCGCCGCCGTGGCGTAGCGCTGCGCCGGGTCACGCGCCATGGCCCGTTGAAGAATGGCGCGCAGGCCATCGTCCACGCCGGGGCCCAGGTCGGCGGGCAGGGCCAGGTTTTCGTTGGCAATGCGGTACAGCGCCTGCCAGGTGTCCTTTTGGTGGATAAGGGGGCGCCCGGTCAGCATCTCGATGAGCACCAAGCCAGCGGAATACACGTCCATCGCGGGGGTGGGCGCGGCGCCCGCCGCAGCCTCCGGCGCCATGTAGGCGGGCGTGCCGCTCGCCAATTGCGCATCCGGTGCGGCCTGCACAGGGGCCGCCATGCCAAAGTCCATCACCCGGGCGTGCCGGTGCGCATCGATCATGATGTTGGACGGCTTGAGATCGCGGTGCACGATGCCCGCCTGGTGGGCGGCGTGCAAGCCATCAAGCACATCCACCATGAGCGCTACGGCATCATGAGGGGTACAGCGCCCTTGCTGGGCCAGGTGCTCGGCCAGCGTGCTTCCGGGCACGTACTCGAACACGATGTAGGGCTGCGCGCCCTGCACATCGGCCTCGAACACCGGCACGATGTAGGGGTGGGCCAGACGCCCCACGTGGCGGGCCTCGCGCAGCCACTGCTCCAGCACGGAGGGGTCCTGGTCCTGCATGGGGCGCATCAGCTTGATGGCCACCTCGCGCTGCAGGCGCGGGTCCAGCGCCAGCCACACGGTGGCCTGGGCGCCCCGGCCCAGCTGCTTCTTGAGTTCAAACCGCCCCAGCGACGCAGGCGGCTTGTCGCCTGATCCGAGCGCCCATCGTCTGGCAGTGGAAAGCGGGGCAAAATCGGTCATGGTGCGGGTAGCAAAACCAGGCGCCGCACGGTGTGGCGCCCCGGAGCACACATCTTATGCCTGCGCCAGCCCGGTTAATGCAGTGATTCCCCTGCCCCGATTACTTTCTGTCTCATGACCACCACCCACCTGCTGTACCTGCACGGGTTTCGCTCGTCCCCCTCGTCGGCCAAGGCGCGCCAGACTGCGGCCCACGTGGCGGCCCACCACCCCTCCGTGACCTTCTGGTGCCCGCAGCTGCCACCATCGCCCCGGGCCGCCATGGCGCTGGTAGCGCAGGGCATTGCCCACTGGCCCCGGCATTCGATGGCCGTGATTGGCTCGTCGCTGGGCGGCTTCTATGCCAGCTGGGTGGCGCAGCACGCGGGTTGCCCGAGCGTGATGCTCAACCCCGCTGTGGACCCGGCACGCGACCTCGCCCGCTACATCGGCGAGCAGACCAGCTGGCACGACCCGAGCGAGCGCTTTTATTTTTTGCCGGAGTACATCGGAGAGTTGCAGGCCCTGGACATGCGGGCCCGCCCCGCTGCCGCCCGCGAACTGGCCCTGATTGCCAAGGGCGACGAAGTGCTGGACTGGCGCGAGATGGTGGGGCGCTACCCGCAAGCTGAGCAGGTGGTGCTGGAGGGGGGCGACCACGCGCTGGGCAACTATGGGGACTACCTGCCGTTGGTGAGCCAGTTCCTGCAACTGGCCTGAACTGAACGCGCGGCAGCCGTCCGCAGCGCATTCGGTCAGGGTTTCAGGTGGGATGAAATCCGCCGCCCCTGCTCGCGCCAGCGCCCATAGTCCGCCGGGTACGCAGCACGGTATCGCTTGAGGTGAAACGCCGCCTCGTCGTCCAACCCCAACATCGTGGCGCTTTCGATCAGCGGCTCGATCACCCGGGGCTCGGGCGAGAAGTGCAGCAGCTTGTTGGCCACCCCAAAGACCTGGCCCGCATTGCTGGGTGACAGCTCGATGGTGGTCAACAGCGCAAAATCGACCTGATCGGTGAAGAAAGGGGTGCTGCCCACCTTGCGAACGGTGTCCTGGCGCAGGGAGGGTGGCCGGTCGGCCAGCGGCCGGTACAACTGGCTGACGCGGTAAAAATCCCAGCTCACATAGGCCCCGAGTGCCAGCGCGCCCACGATGATCGCGGCCGCACCCCGGCGTGCGGCCAGCGAAGTTGCCCAGCCGGGCAGCTGCCAGCGCCACAGCAACGCAACGGCCAGCACCGTGACCAGCTGGAACGGCCCGTACCACAGCGGAAACTCCAGCAGGCTGTGCAGCCCCACCAGCGCCAGCACGCCCCAGGCCAGTTGCCGTGCCGGATCGGTCTCGCGCCAGGGCTTTTCGCGCAGCACCCACACCACCACGGCGGCGCAAAAGATCAGCGCCACCGGCACGCCCAGCTCCACCGCCAGGTGCAGGGGCAGGTTGTGGGCGTTGTCCAGCAGCACACAAAACCGTTCCCCCGGGAACACAGTGACGTAGTGCGCGTAGTCCAACTCCCCCCAGCCCCAGCCCGCCCAGGGCTTTTGCGCGATCAGGTGCAGCACATTGGCCCACAGCACACGGCGGCTGGTGCAGCCCGGCTCTTCGTCGAGGATGCGCACAAACAGTCCATCCGATGCAAAACCGGTCCAGTCCAGCAGCAAACGGGGCAGCAGCCAGGCCGCTGCGCCATACAAGATCAAACCCACCAGTCCTAGCCCCAGGACCAGGCGCCCCCACGACACGCGCCAGCACAACACCAACCCCAGCATCAACAGCCACTGCACGGCCCCGGTGCGTGAGGCCGTGGCCGCGCTCGACATCGCCAGCAACGCCAGCCCCCAGGCCACCAGCAAGCCCGTCAACCACCCGGGCCAGGCCTTTCCTCCCTGCACAGGGGCGGCGATGCCGGGGTGGTCCAGACGTGCCTGCATCTGGGCCAAGCCCCACAGCAGCGCCCAGACGCCCAGGCTCAGCAACGTTGCCTGCTGGTTGCGCTGGCGCAGGTTGCCGATGGCCTGCCCCAGGGTAGAGGGCTGCACGCCGGGCAGGCCGGGATCCCCCACAAAATACTGCAGCAACCCGACGGCCGCACTGGCCAGCGCTGCGACCAGCAGGCCTGCGGCCAGCATCCGGCTCGACACCAGGGCGGGCGCCCCCCCGGTCTCCCCCTCCTGATCCCGCCCCGGCGTACTGCCGCAGCGAGCCAGGGCCAACAACACCAGCACCGCGCCGCAGCCCCAGGACACAAGCAGGGGCCAGAAGTTGTTGATGGGGGCCTGCGTGAAGCAGAACAGGAACGGCAGCGCCAGTGCCAGCAGTGTCAGCGGCGTGGCCATGGTGGCAAAGGGCATGGGATGGCAGGTAGGGGCAAAAAGGCGCGCCGTGGATCATATGCGCCGCCGCCCGGGCGCCCGCTGCGCCCATGGGACAATCGCCGCCATGCACGCATTGTTTGAAGAAGCCGGCAAATTTCTCGCCGGCCGTATCCTGTCCGAAGCCGATACCTCCGCCCAAGTGGAGCTGGACTCGGGCAAACGGGTCAAGGTCAAGGCCGCCCACATCCTCCTGAAGTTCGAAAAACCCGCCCCGGCAGAACTCATCGCCCAGGCCCAGGCCGTGGCGGAGACCATTGAACTGGACCTGGCCTGGGAATTCGCGCCCGAAGACGAATTCGGCTTTGCCGACCTGGCGCGGGACTATTTCTCCGAGAACGCCACCCTGGCCCAGCAAGCCGGTGCGCTGTTCCGCCTGTACGACGCACCGCACTACTTTCGCCGTGCGGGCAAGGGCCGCTTCAAGAAGGCCTCGGCCGAGATCCTGCAGCAGGCGCTGGCCGCCATCGAAAAGAAGAAGGCCATCCTCGCGCAGATCGACGAGTGGGCAGCGCAACTGGGCCGCGGCGAATGCCCGCAGCCCATCCGCGACCAGCTCTACAAGATTCTGTTCAAGCCCGACAAGAACGCGCCCGAGTACAAGGCCGTGGTCGACGCCAGCCGCGCCACGCACACCGCGCCGCTCGACCTGCTGCAAAAGGCGGGCGCCATCGACTCGGCCTACCAGTTCCACTGGAAGCGCTTTTTGTTCGAGAACTTCCCCAAGGGCACGGGCTTTCCGGCAGTCACTGCACCGGTCATTGCGGACGAGCTGCCGCTGTCGCCCGCGCAGGCCTACTCCATCGACGATTCGCAGACCACCGAAATCGACGATGCGCTGTCCGTACAGGGCCTGGGCAAAGGCACCGTGGTGCTGGGCATCCACATCGCCGCGCCGGGCCTGGCCATCCAGCCGGGCAGCGCCATTGACCAGCTGGGCCGCGCCCGCTTGTCCACCGTGTACATGCCGGGCTACAAGATCACCATGCTGCCCGACGATGTAGTGCAGGCCTACACGCTGGACGAAGGCCGCGCCAACCCGGCCGTCTCGCTGTACGTGACCATCGACGAGGCCACGCTGGAGTTCAAGAGCTCCGAAACCAAGCTGGAGCGCGTGCACGTGGCCGCCAACCTGCGCCACGACCAGCTCGACGCGGTGGTGACGGAAGAATGGCTCACCAACCCGGCGTTTGAGCACCAAAACGACCCGCAGCGCTTGTCCGAATTGCGCCCGCAGCTATCGTTTTTGCACCGCCTCGCCAAGGACCTCAAAGCCCGCCGCGAAGTCGTGCGCGGCAAGCCCGAGAACTTCAACCGGCCGGACTACAACTTCCGCCTGGTCGGCAACGACGGCGCCGAGCCCACGGGCGACGAGCAGGTGCAGATCAGCGTGCGCCAGCGCGGCGCGCCGCTCGATCTGATCGTGGCCGAGGCCATGATCGTGGCCAACAGCACCTGGGGCAGCTGGATGGCGGAGCTGGGCGTGCCCGGCATCTACCGCAGCCAGGCCAGCATGGCGCCGGGCGTGAAGGTGCGCATGGGCACCAAGGCGCTGCCGCACGCGGGCATCGGCGTCAAAGCCTATTCGTGGGCCACGTCGCCCCTGCGCCGCTACACCGACCTGGTGAACCAGTGGCAGATCATTGCCTGCGCGCGCCACGGCAAGACCGCTGCGCTGGCCGCGCCCTTCAAGCCCAAGGACGCCGACCTGTTCTCCATCATCAGCAGCTTTGACGCGGCCTACAGCGCCTACAACGGCTACCAGGCGGGCATGGAACGCTTCTGGACGCTCAAGTATGTGGAGCAGAACGGCATCACCGAGCTGAACGCCACCGTCTTCAAGGAAGGCCCGGGCGGCAGCTTCCTCGTCCGCGCGGACGACATTCCGCTGGTCTTCCCCGTGCTGGGCGCGCAGAACCTGCCGCGCGGCGCGCGCCTCAAGGTCAAGCTGGGCGAGGTGGACGAAATCACGCTGGATATCCACGGCACCGTGATCGAGCGCCTGGACGACCCCGCAGACACCAGCGACGATGGCCCCGTGGATGATGCCGAGGACGACGACACCGTGGCCGGCCCGATTGCGATTGCGGTGGATGTGAACGAGGCCCCCGTCGACGCCGCTGCAGCGGCCCCCACCGCTTGAAGCCCCGGACAGCCCCCTGATAATTGCCGGCGATGAAACTCCCTGCCTTCCTCCGCACCTTCAGCACGCTGCAGCTGGCGCTGGGCGTCTCCATCGCCGTGCATGCTGCGCTCATCTCGGTGCGCTTCATCGACCCCGAGGGCTTCAACCGCGTGTTCCAGGACACGCCACTCGAAGTCATCCTGGTCAATGCCAAGTCCAACGAGCGCCCCGACAAGGCCCAGGCGATTGCCCAGGCCAACCTGGCGGGCGGTGGCGATGCAGAGAAGGGCCGGGCCACCAGCCCCCTGCCGTACACCGCGCTCACCACAGTGGGTGACGACTACGAAGAAGCCCAGCGCAAGATGGACGCGATGCAGGAGCAGCAGGCCCAGTTGCTGGCCCAGCTGCGCAAGCAGCTGGCCACCATGCCCGTACCCGATCCGCGCCAGGCCAGCCAGAGCGCCGAACAGGCCAGCGAGCAGGAAAAGCGCCGCCAGCTCGTCAAGCTGCTGGCCGAGATCGAAAAGCGCATCAACGAAGAAAACTCGCGCCCCAAGAAGCGCTACATCAGCCCCGCCACCCGCGAAGAGGCCTATGCCATCTATTACGACGCGCTGCGCCGCAAGGTGGAAGACAAGGGCACCGAGAACTTCCCCGAACAAGGCGGCCGCAAGCTTTATGGCGAGCTGACGATGATCGTCACCGTCAACCACGACGGCCGTGTGCTGGGCACCGAGATCGTGCAAGGCTCGGGCAACAGCACACTGGACCGCCGCGCCGAAGCCATTGCCCGCGCCGCAGGCCCGTTTGGCGCCTTCGATGCCGAGATGCGCAAGAAGGCCGACCAGATCGCCATGGTGGCGCGCTTCAAGTTCACCCGCGACCAGACCCTGGAAACCGTGGTGAAGTAACTGCCCGGAGGGGGGTAGCAACGAGGCGTGCCAAGCAGGCCTCCGAGCCCACCCACCCGCCCCACAGAACACACCGCAAGGCCGCCCGTACCGCCAGCCCCACGCAGCCCTAGCCACTCCATGACATCCCCCGCCTCCCCTGCCGACCTGTACTGCGTGATGGGCAACCCCGTGGCCCACAGCCGCTCGCCTGCCATCCACGCCCGTTTTGCCGAGCTGACCGGCGAACACATTGCCTACGAACGCCGCCTGGTGCCCATGGACGGTTTTGCCCAGGGCGTGCGCGCGTTTGCCGCTGAGGGCGGGCGCGGCTGCAACGTCACCGTGCCCTTCAAGACCGAAGCGCCGGGCCTGGCCACCGAATGCAGCGAGCGCGTGCAACTGGCGGGTGCGGCCAACACCCTCACCTTCCGCGCCGACGGCAGCATCTACGCTGACAACACCGACGGCCTGGGACTTGTGGCCGACATCACGCGCAACGCGGGCGTGTCGCTGGCCGGGCGCGATGTGCTGCTGGTGGGCGCCGGGGGCGCCGCCGCAGGTGTGTTGGGCCCGCTGTTGCTGGCGGGGGCTCTCCACATCACTGTGGCCAACCGCACCCTGGCCAAGGCGCAGGCGCTGGTGCAGTCGCACAGCGCCTTGGCTGCGCTACAAAAAGCAGAGCTGTCAGCGCAAGAACCACTAGCGCTATCGACCCATTTCGATGTAATCATCAACGCCACGGCCAGCAGCCTTTCTGGCGGCGGCATCCCGGTGCCCGCCAGCGTGCTGCGCCCCGGTGCCCTGGCCTACGACATGATGTACGGCCCCGCAGCACAGGGCTTCCTCGACTGGGCCCGGCAGCACGGCGCCGTGCCCCGTGACGGCCTGGGCATGCTGGTGGAGCAAGCCGCCGAGGCTTTCTTGCTGTGGCGCGGCGTGCGCCCGCCCTCGGCCCAGGTGCTGCGCGAAATGCAGCAATCTGCCACCGCCTGAGCCCCGGGGACGCCACGATGAAAGCCGTGCTGCGCTGGCTGGGACTGCTGGTGATCGCCTTCGTGGCGCTGCAGCTGTTCTTCGTGCTGCGCATTGCCGCCATGGTGGCGATCAACCCCCAATCCACCACCTTCCAGCGCTCCGAAGCCTGGACGCTGCTGGCCAGCAAAGGCCACGTGCCCTGGCGCCAGCAATGGGTGCCGTACGCGGACATCTCCGACCACCTCAAGCGCGCCGTCATCGCCTCGGAAGACGATGGTTTTGTGAACCACGACGGCGTGGACTGGAACGCCATCGAAAAAGCCTGGGAGCGCAACGCCAAGGCCGAAGCCCAGGCCAGCAAGGCGCAGGCCCGCGCCCCCGAGCGCCCGGTGCGTGCCCCCAAGATCCGGGGCGGCTCCACCATCACCCAGCAGCTGGCCAAGAACCTGCTGCTGTCGGGCGAACGCACACTGCTGCGCAAGGGGCAGGAGTTCGTGCTCACGCTGGCGCTGGAGCAGTTGCTCTCCAAGCAGCGCATCCTGGAGATCTACCTCAACAACGTGGAATGGGGCGAAGGCGTGTTCGGCGCCGAGGCTGCTGCGCAGCACTACTTCCGCAAGAGCGCCAGCCGCCTGAGCACAGCCGAGGCCGCACGCCTGGCCGTGATGCTGCCCGCGCCCAAGCGGTTTGAGAAAACGCCTGGCTCGGCGTATCTGGCAGGACGGACACGCACGATCCTGGGGCGCATGGGCGGCGCGGAGTTGCCCTGAACGTCACCCACCGGTAAGCAGCGCGCCTTATTGCCCCTGCGGCGCATCGCGCCGCCGCTGCAGCCACAGCGCAGACTCCCCCTCCGGCCGCAGCGTCACCTGTAACCGGGGCGCGCCCACGGCGCTCCCCTCCGGCAGCCGCACCGTGTAGCGCTGCAGCAGCATGGCCGCCAGCAGCGTCATCTCGAGCATCGCAAAGTGCTGGCCAATGCACACGCGCGGCCCCAGGCCGAAGGGAATCCAAGCGCCCCGGGGGATGGGCTGCGCGCCGTCCAGAAAACGCTCGGGACGGAAGCAGTCCGGCTCGGCAAACCAGCGCGCATCGCGGTGCAGCACCCAGGGGGTGATGCGCAGCATGGCGCCCGGGGGCACTGGCACGCCGCCCAGCGTGATGGGCGCGGTGGTGCGGCGGCTCATCAGCGCGGCGATCGGGGGGTACAGGCGCAGCGCTTCTTTCAACGTAGCGCCCAGCCAGGGCAGCTGGGCAAGGTGCTCGGGGCCGGGGGTGCCGCCCCGCAGCACGGCATCGACCTCGGCCTGGGCGCGCTGCGCGGCCTCGGGGTGCTGGGCCATGAGCAGGGTCCACCACAGCAGCGTGGTGGCGCTGGTTTCGTGCCCGGCCTGGAAGCTGACGATGCACTGGTCAAACACCTCTTGTGCTGACAAGGCATCGCCGGTTTGCTCGTCGCGCAGGGCCAGCAGCATCTGCAGCAGGTCCGTGCGCGCAGGGGCATCGGGCGGGGGCACCTCGGCCTGGCGGGCATGGATGTGGCGCCACACTAGTCCCTTCAACGACCGGATCGCGCGCCGCTTGGCCGCCTTGCCCGGCAGGGGCAGCCAGTCGGGCAAAGTAAAGGGCATGAACATCTCCTGGTAGGCCGTGGCCCCCAGCGTCTGCGTGGCCCAGGCAGCATCGCGCGCATCGGCCTGGGCCGAGGTGCTGAACAGCGTGCGCAGGATCACGTCCATGGCCACGTCGGTCCACAGCGCATCCACCGCCACCTGCGCACCGGGCTGGCCTGGCGGCACGGCCGCATCGAGCGCGCTGCGGGCGGCATCGGTCATCAGCTGCGCGTAGCCTGCCACCCGCTTGGGCGTGAAGGCGGGCATCAGCATGCGGCGCTGGCGCTGCCAGGTGTCGCCTTCGGTCACCAGCACGCTCTGGCCAAACACTTCCTCGAACACCTCCATGCCACGCTCCCAGCGGATGAGCTGGTCGGCATGGGTGACCAGTGCTTCGCGCACCAGATCAGGGTGCATCAGGTCCCACGCATCTTCGTACCCTAAACGCATGCGGGTGAGGTCGCCATGCTCGCGCTGCAGTTGGGTGACAAAGCCCAGGTAGTCGGACCGCATGGCGCGCAGCAGCGGCAGGCCCCACCAGCGGGTTCGCGGGCCGCGTGGCGTTGCAGGCGTGGTGGGAGGAGTGGGAGAAGCAACAGAAGAAACAGACGAGGTGGTGACTGTGGGCGTGTTCATGCCCCACATGCTGCAGCGCAGCGACGACTTGGTATTGAACGATTGCGACAGCCCCCGTCGCCTACACTCGCGCCCCATGGCAAGCTTGGCCCCCCTCTCCCCTCGGCACCCTGCCGGGCTGATCCCCTCGGGCGAGCTGTGGCTGCCGCGCCCCAGTCTCACGGCCTGCCTGCGTGCTGCCATCGCGCGCAGCACGGTGGGCCACACGCTCAGCGATGCACAGCGCATCAACCGCTTTCCGGCCTCGCCGCTGTGCAGCCTGAGCTGGTGGTTTGAAGGCCGCAGCGAGGCCCTGGTGGCCGAGCGCCCCGACTCCATGCCCACGGAGCACAGCCCGCGCGAGGCCTACCCCGGCCGCTGGGTGCTGGCCGGCCCGCAGACCCGCCCCACCTCCAGCTACTGCGCCGGGCCCACGCACGCCATGATGGTGATGTTAATGCCCGACGCGCTGCACCAGCTCACCGGCGTGGACCCTGGGGCCCTGACCGATCGCATGGTGGACGCGCAATCGCTGTTGCCGCCCGACTGGATGGCGCTGTGCGAGGCGGTGCAGAACCTGCCCGACAACGCGGCCCGCCTGCAGCACCTGGAAGATTTTCTGGAGCCCCGCTGGCAGGCCTGCCGCCCCGCACAATCCTTGCCCACACAGCGCTACGGCGACTGGGCTGCACACCTCGCACAGCGCGCCGCCCTGTCCGCCCCTGGCCGCAGCCTGCGCCAGCTGGAGCGGCGCATCAAGCGCTGGGCCGGACTGCCCCTGCGCGAACTGCGCGGCTTTGGCAAGGCCGAGCAGGCGTTCTTCGACACCATCGCGGCCGAGGCTGCGCAGGGCTCGGTCAAGTGGGCCGATGTGGCAGCGGGCGCCGGGTTCTCGGACCAGTCGCACCTGTGCCGCGTCACGCGCCGCATCACCGGCTACGCACCGCAGGCGCTGTATGACGGCATCTACGGCGACGAGGCGTTCTGGGTGTACCGGATCTGGGTGTAGGGCAACAACGCGGAACCCGCCCCGGGGGCAGTTCCACTCACGGAATGTGCGTTTCTTGGAAGGTCACCCGGCGCCGCTGCGGGTCGAAGAGGCCGCCCTCGGGCAGCACATGCATGCGGATATCCGCAGCCTTGGCCATGGGGCCGTCGTCGTCCACGATCTGCGCCCGGCGGGCGTCAAACAGCTTGACGTAGTAGTTGCCCAGCACCTCCCACATGCCGTCCGGGCGCACCAGCAGGGCGGTTTCCTCGTCAATGCCCACACCGATCAGCTGGGGGTGGTCCAGCACCGCGCTGATGAGGCGGTTGTAGCGGGCACGGTGCATGAAATGCTGGTCCACGATCGCACCCCGGAAGAGGCCGAAACCGGGTGCCAACTCTTTCATGCCTCGGGCGATGTTGACCTGCTCTTCTTCGTCGGAGTTGCGCGGCGCCCGCCATTTGCCCGTGAGCATGAGCCGGCTCATGACCGAGGCCCCGGCCGACGTTCCGCCCACCACCGCCCCCGCCACGTAGCGCGTTTCGATGGTCTGCAATGCGCGGGTGCCCACCAGCAGGGTGGACAGGCGCGACTGGTCGCCGCCGGAGAACCAGAATCCCGTGAAGCCCTCCAGCATCTGCACCACGGCAGCGCTGTTGGCCTCGCCGGGGCGAATGTCCACCACCTGCGCAAACGCGCCCAGGCGGCTGAAGTCGCGGGCCACCTCCAGGGCCTCCTCGTCCGACTTGGAACTGGCCATGGGAAACACGGCAATGCGGGCGTTCTCTGCCCCGGCCAGCGCCACAAACCGCTGCTGCACGCTGACAGGCGTTTCCCCGCCCCCCACGATCAGCAAGTGGCCCTGCGGCCGGACAAAGAGCCGCAAGACCGCCGCCAGCCTCGCCGCATTGGCTGAGCCTGCCTGCGCCGACGGGGGCTGCGCTGCCAATGGCGCTGCGGGCGGGGTGGGCACGGTGGTGGCGCCAGGCAAGGCGGGGGATGCGACCGGAGAGGCGGGCGCAGCCACCCAGGGCGACCCCGCCGTGGCGGGCTGCGCCTGGGCGAAATGCATCCCCCACAGGCACGACAGCAAAGCCGCCGCCCACGCCACAGCGGGCCGCCACACCAGAAGGCACAGGCACCTGCGCAGCAACAACACAACGTCTAGAACCATGGGCCCACTGAAGGAGAAGAGATGAAAAGCTTGCGCAGCGCGCCAACCCGTGAAGTGGGGTTGAGCAAGCTGGCAAAAAGAAGTTGCGGCCGCGCCATCACAAGCAGCGGCCCGTATACCAGGGCACCGGGCCAGATCAGCGCGGCGGCGCACAAAACAAGGCGCAAAGGGGAAAGAGGGGGTGAATTTTAGGCAAACGCCGCTTGCGCCCCCATGCACACCGTTTGGCAAGGCGCATCGAAGCCTGCCCGTATCATCCCGCCATGCTTGCCAAGTTGATGAGTTTCCTTCTGCTGGGGATCGTGCGGTTTCTCACCGGCTCCCAGGCCCGCTGGTATGGCTGTCCGCCCAAGGCCGAGCAGCGTATCTACTTTGCCAACCACCAGAGCCATGCCGACATGGTGCTGATCTGGGCGGCGTTGCCCGAGGAACTGCGCAGCATCACGCGGCCCATTGCGGCTAAAGACTACTGGACCAAGACGCCGTTCCGGCAGTGGATCACCACCGCCGTGTTCAACGCCGTGTATGTGGACCGCCAGGCCCCGCCCGCGCGGCCCACAGCGCCCGTGGCCGCAGATCCCACCGTGACCCAGGCCGCCGCAGCCGATGCCGACACGGCAGCAGCCGGGGGCCCAGACCCCTCGCCCGAAGCGCCCCCCCGCGCACCCACACCCGAAGAACTGCGCGCCGCACTGCCCGAATCCGACCCGCTGGCCCCGCTGGTGCGCGCGCTGGAGAGCGGCGACTCCATCGTGATCTTTCCGGAAGGCACGCGCGGCCATGGCGACGAGCCCCAGGCGTTCAAATCCGGCCTGTTCAAGCTGGCGCAGATGTTTCCGCAGGTGGTGCTGGTGCCCGCCTGGATCAACAACGTGCAACGCGTGATGCCCAAGGGCGAAGTGGTGCCCGTGCCCATCCTGTGTTCGGTGACCTTTGGCGCGCCCATCCAGCTCGAAGCAGGTGAGGAGCGCCGCCCGTTCCTCGACCGCGCGCGCCGCGCCGTCATTGCACTGCGGGAAGTCTGACCATGACCCGCGCGAAGCCCCTGAACTTGCCGAACGCTGCGCCCTGGAGCGCGCGCTGACATGAACCAATTCCTGCGCAACCTCACCGCCACCCAGCAGATCGGGGCCTTGTTCCTGGTCGTGTTCGGCATCCTGTCCATCGTCACGCTGTGGGCCTTTGTACGCAATCTGCGCGAGCACCCGAGCGACGACCCCGAAGCCGAAGCCCAGGCCCTGGAGGCCCGGCGGTTCTGGGGGCTGCTCAAGACCTCCTGGGTCATGGCCACGGTGTTCTGGGTGGGCTGGGTGCTGGGCGAGACGGTGGCCACCGTGCTGTTCGCCATCGTCGGCTTTTTTGCGCTGCGCGAGTTCATCACCCTGTCGCCCACACGCCGGGGCGACCACCGCAGCCTGGTGCTGGCGTTCTTCGTGGTGCTGCCCCTGCAGTTCTGGCTGGTGGGCAGCAAGCACTTCGACCTGTTCACCGTGTTCATCCCCGTGTACGTGTTCCTGGCGCTGCCGGTGGTGAGCGCACTGGCCAATGACCCCCAGCGATTTCTGGAGCGCAATGCCAAGCTGCAGTGGGGCATCATGGTCTGCGTGTACGGCATGAGCCACGTGCCGGCGCTGCTGCTGCTGGACTTTCCGGGCTACCGCGACAAGGGCGCGTTTCTGGTGTTCTTCCTGGTGTTTGTGGTGCAAACGTGCATGCTGGTGCAGCACCTGCTGGGGCGGCGCTTTCCGCACAAGCCGGTGGCACCGCAGGTGAGTCAGAGCTTTCAGTGGACGAGCTGGCTGGCCGGCGTGGCCGCCGGCGGCCTCGCGGGCGGGCTGCTCACTTTCATCACCCCCTTCAAACCTGGCCAGGCGCTGGGCATGGCGTTGCTGGCCTGCGTGGCGGGCAGCCTGGGGCACCTGGTGATGAAGGCGTTGAAGCGCGACCGGGGCATCACCAGCTGGGGCATGCAGGGCATGTCCGTCACCGGTGCGGGTGGCCTGCTCGACCGGGTGGATGCGCTGTGTTTTGCGGCGCCCGTGTTCTTCCATTCGGCACGCTGGTACTTCGGTTTGTAGAAGAATCGACCGGCAGCGCTAGTCACCATTGCCCCAACAGCTATAAAAACGAGAGCAAATGCGCATCCTTGGCATTGACCCCGGCCTGCAGACCACCGGCTTCGGCGTGGTGGACATGGACGGCCACAAGCTCAGCTACGTGGCCAGCGGCACCATCCGCACCACCACCCTCGCGCTGGGCGACTTGCCCGGGCGCCTGAAGATCCTGTTCGACGGCATCACCGAGGTCGCAGCCCGCTACCAGCCCGATGTGGCCTCGGTCGAGATCGTGTTCGTCAACGTCAATCCCCAGTCCACGCTGCTGCTGGGCCAGGCGCGGGGCGCCGCCATCACCGCCCTGGTGGCCAGCAATCTGCCCGTGGCCGAATACACCGCGCTGCAGATGAAAAAAGCCGTGGTCGGCCACGGCCGCGCCGCCAAAAGCCAGGTGCAGGAAATGGTACGGCGGCTGTTGCAGCTGCCAGGCCTGCCGGGCACGGACGCAGCCGACGGCCTGGGCATGGCCATCACCCATGCGCATGCCGGGGCGGCCATGGGCCGCTTGGGCGAAGCTGCTACCCTGAACCGCCGTCAGCATGCCATGTACAAGGATGGGCGCAGCTATTGAGCACCCCTCTGCGCGCGCCCCAACAACCCACCTCAGCCCGGCCATGAGCGCCTCCGCCCTTCCTCCCACCCCAGCCGTGCTCTCCACGCCGGATGATCGGCCGGCGTTCCTGTTCGTGAAAATCCCGCTCACTCGGCACACCGTGGACCCGCTGCACCAGCGCGAAGACCGGATTGACCAGGCACTGAGCGCCCAGGGAGTCGGCATGGTGATCGGCTGGGGCGACTCGCTGGGCGTCGCGCGCACGGATGGCAAGCGCATCGCGGAATTCATCCGCATCGACATCACCGCCCCGGTACTGGACCATGCGCGGGTAGCGCTGCACGCCTTGCTGCCCGAACTGAACGCACCCATGGGTACGCAGATTCACTACACGCTGGATGGACAACACCGCATGGATGTAGCTACCGAATTCGGGTGGCAATTGGCTGTCCCCCCGCCCGCCACGGAGCCGCCCGGCGGACGATAAGCGGTAGGCCACGGGCCGAGCCGCTAGAACGTGGTTACGCTCTGAGGGCGGCGTCTCCTGCATCTGCAGGGCTTACCGCCCCAGACCGCGCTTGAGTTCCTTGAGCAGCAACAGCACCTGGTTGGACGCGTGGCGGCAACTGCCATTGAGCAACTGTGCCGCCTTGGGCTGGTCGCCCGACTGGAAGGCCGTCACCACATCGGCCGCCTGCTGGTGAAAGTATTTGTGCCGCGCCACCAGCATGTCGAACGCGGGGTAATGCCCCAGGCGCACCCGGCCTGTGCCGTAGAGCCATCTGCCCAGGTCGCAGCGGTCGTCCTGACAGATGCGCTCAGGCCGCATGACCTCGTCGGAGCGGCCGTTGACCATGTCCTGCAGCTGCAGGCGCCAGCGCTCGTGGCTGGCGATGGCGGCATCGATGTCGATCTCGGTCATCAGCGTGGCCGCGTATTCAGCGTCCAGCACCAGTTCGCTGCCGTTGTCTTCCATGGCCCAGGTGGTCTCGGGGCTGGTGGGGTCCTGCTCCCGGATCTTGAACAAGCGGCTGAAAAAACCCATGCGTCATCCCTTTTGCACGACTGGTCCGCGCAGCGCAGGATGGCAGCCAGCGCGGAAATGTCTTGAAACATTCTGTGGTGCCTCCGCCGTTTTGGCTACCAAAAAATGACCCTCTGGTAAAAATCGGCGCAGGCAACCCTGCTGCCACTGCCAGCTCTACGCCCACCGCCTGCGCAAAAGCCGCGCGCGCCGGACAATCCGGGCATGACCTCTACTCCCCGCCGCCCTGCCCTGTCCATGCTTGACCTGGTTGCCGTCCGCGAAGGCGGCACCGTGGCCGATGCGCTGCAGATTGCGCTGCGCACTGCCCAGCATGCCGAAAAATTGGGCTTTGCCCGCTACTGGCTGGCCGAGCACCACAACATGGCGGGCATTGCCAGCTCCGCCACCGCTGTGCTGGTGGGCCACATTGCCGGTGGCACCTCGCGCATCCGCGTGGGTTCGGGCGGCGTGATGCTGCCCAATCACGCCCCGCTGGTGGTGGCCGAGGCCTTTGGCACGCTGGCCGAGCTGTACCCCGACCGCATCGACCTGGGCCTGGGCCGCGCGCCCGGCACCGACCCCACCACCATGCGTGCGCTGCGCCGCAACCGGGTGGAGACCGAAGAAGACTTTCCGCGCGACGTGGCCGAGCTGCAGCGCCTGCTGGCCCCTGCCGAACCCGGCCAACGCCTGATCGCCATGCCCGGCGCGGGCACCAATGTGCCGATCTGGTTGCTGGGCTCCAGCCTGTTTTCGGCCCAGCTGGCGGCCGAGCGGGGTCTGCCGTATGCCTTTGCCTCGCACTTTGCGCCGCGCATGCTGCACCAGGCGATTGACCTGTACCGCAATCTGTACCGCCCCTCCGCTGCCTGGCCCAAGCCCCACGTGGCCATTGGCGTGCCACTGATCGCGGCCCCGACCGACGAAGAGGCCGACTACCTGGCCAGTAGCACCTACCAGCGGGTTCTGGGCATCTTGACGGGCGACCGCCGACGCCTGCTGCCGCCCATCGAGGGCTACGCTGCGCGCCTGCAACCGCAGGAGCGGGCAGCAATTGGCGACTTTCTGGCTGCAGCCGTGATCGGTGGGCCGGACACAGTGCGTGCGGGGCTGGCGCACCTGATCGAGGCCACCGGCGCCGACGAGCTGATGCTGGTGAGCGACGTGTACGACCCTGCGCTTCGTTTGCGCTCGCTGGACATCGCCGCCCAGGCGCACGCCACGCTGGGCCAGGCCGCCGTGGCGGCCTGAGCGCCCGTCGTTTGTTCGCGCTTCAGCGCGCCAGGTAGCCCCCATCGACGGGGTAATACGCCCCGGTCACAAACGACGCCTTGCTGGACGCGAGCCAGGTCACCAATTCAGCCACCTCTTCGGGCTGGCCCAGGCGGCCGATGGGGTGGGCCCCGACCAGCATGGCGTTGATGCCGGCGTCCTGCTCCAGCCCGCTGATCATGGGCGTGTGGATAAACGCTGGGCCCACCGCATTGATGCGCACGCCGTGCGCGCTGTATTCGATGGCCGCCGCCTTGGTCAACCCCACCACGCCGTGCTTGGCCGCCGTGTAGGCGGGCGCCGTGGCAAAGCCCACCGAGCCCAGGATGGACGCCATGTTGATGATCGAGCCGCCACCGTTCTTCAGCATCGCGGCGATCTGGTACTTCATGCCGTAGAACACGCCCGACAGGTTGATGTTGATGACCTGCGCCCAGCCGTCCAGCGGGTAATCGGCTGTCGGTGCCTGTGGGCCACCGATGCCCGCGTTGTTGCAGGCCACGTCCAGGCGGCCATAGTGGGCGACGGTGCGCTGTACCAGCGCTTCACAATCCTCAGGCTTGCCCACATCGGCCGCTACAAAGATCGCGTCCCCCCCGGCCGCGCGCACCAGCGCGGCGGTTTCCTCGCCCGCCTGCACATTCACGTCCGACACCACCACCTTGGCACCTTCGCGCGCCCACACCAGCGCAATGGCGCGACCGATGCCCGACGATGCGCCCGTTACCAATGCCACCTTGTTCTTCAGCATGAAAGACCCCTTGTTCGTTCAAAACGCCTGCAACCCGATGCCACAGATCACTTTTCATTCTGCGCGCGCAATGCGTCAGCGCCTTGACCTGTGTCATGCCCCGGGCATGGAAGCTGGGTGGAGGCACTGGGCCTTGGGTAGCGGCTACCATCAGGGGCTGCCGGTCCTGTGGCGGATGTTTGCCCGTTGCAGGACTGCGTGATTGCCACGCCCACGCCCCACCACCCACGCCCGCATTTGCATGCCTGCTTTTTCCTTTGAAGCCCTAGACGCCCAGGGCCAGACCCGCAAAGGCCTCCTGGAGGCCGACACCGCCAAGGCCGCGCGCAGCCTGCTGCGGGCCCAGGCGCTGGTGCCGCTGGCGGTGGAAATGGTGCAGACAGGCCAGTCGCTGGACGGCCGGTCCGCCAGCCTGGGCCAGCGCCTCTTCACCCGGCCGGTGTTCAGCGCGACCGGGCTGGCCATCTGGACACGGCAGATCGCCGGGCTGGTGTCGTCGGGCCTGCCGCTGGAGCGTGCGCTGACCGCGCTGTCTGAAGAAGCCGACGATGAGCGCCAGCGCCACCTGGTCGCCGCGCTGCGCGCCGAGGTCAACGCGGGCGCCACCTTTGCCCGCGCGCTGTCGCAGCACCCGCGCGAGTTCTCTGACATCTATTGCGCCGTGATCGGCGCGGGCGAGCACAGCGGCAACCTGGGCCTGGTGCTGGAGCGCCTGGCCGACGACCTGGAAGAGCGCCAGGCGCTCAAGGCCAAGCTGGTGGGCGCTGCGCTGTACCCGGCCATCGTGACCCTGGTGGCCATCGTGATCGTGCTGTTCCTGGTGGGCTATGTGGTGCCGCAAGTGGCCAGCGTGTTTGCAGGCACCAAGCGCGCGCTGCCGTTCCTGACGGTGGCCATGCTGGGCCTGAGCGCCTTTGTGCGCAGCTATGGCTGGGTGATGCTGATCGCTTCAGTTTTGATAGCACTTGGGGCAAGATGGGCGCTCACCATCGGCCATATTCGCGAGAAGTTCGATGCCGCCTGGCTCAATCTGCCCCTGGTGGGCAAGCTGGCGCGCGGCTACAACGCAGCGCGGTTCGCCGGCACGCTGGCCATGCTGGCGGGCGCCGGTGTGCCCATCCTGAAGGCCTTGCAGGCCGCCGCAGAAACACTGAACAACCGCGCGCTGCGTGCCGACGCGCTCGACGCGCTGGTGCTGGTGCGCGAAGGCGCTCCGCTGGCATCGGCCCTGGCGCAGAAAAAGCGCTTTCCGGGCCTGCTGTCGATGTTTGCACGCCTGGGCGAGCAGACCGGGCAACTGCCGGTGATGCTGCAGCGCGCAGCCCGCCAGCTCTCGGCCGAGGTGCAGCGCCGCGCCATGGCGCTGGCCACCATCCTGGAGCCGCTGCTCATCGTGGGCATGGGCCTGATCGTGATGCTGATCGTGCTGGCCGTGCTGCTGCCGATCATCCAGCTCAACCAGTTTGTGAAGTAGAGCGTGTCATGCACTTTTACGCACCCGCGTCGGGCCCACAGGCTGGTGATCGCAAGGCGCGGCGCGCCGCCAAGGCAAGCGCCTTGGCAAGTGCTGCAACGCCGCGAGCACCTGCCTGTGGGCCCGACCCTATGGGAAAGCCGGAGAAAGGCCCGGCAACGTTGTTGCAGGCCGCTTGCGGTATTCATACCGCCACGCGACCTGCGCCTAGTTGCCGGGCCTTTCTCCGGCTTTCGCGGGCACGTAAAAGTGCATGACACGCTCTAACTTATGGCTGTAACTCTGGACGACAAGCTGGTGGTCGCCATCTCCTCGCGCGCGCTGTTCAATTTTGAGGAAGAGAACCGCGTCTTCGAGAAGGACAATGACCGCGCCTACGTGGACCTGCAGCGCCAGCGGCTCGACGTGCCTGCTGCGCCGGGCGTGGCGTTTTCGCTGGTGCGCAAGCTGCTCGCATTCAACACCTCCGAGCACCAGCGCGTGGAGGTGGTGCTGCTGTCGCGCAATGACCCGGTAAGCGGCATGCGCGTGTTCCGCTCATGCCATGCCCACGGGCTCCCCTCCATCCAGCGCGGTGTGTTCACGCAAGGGCGCGACCCGTTTCGCTACCTGCGGCCACTGGGCGCGCACCTGTTCCTGTCCGCCAACGAGGCCGATGTGCGCGAGGCCCTGCACCTGGGCTACCCCGCAGCGCGCGTGGTGACGGAGTCGGTGCAGGCCGGCGACTCCAACCCCCACGAAGTGCGGATTGCCTTTGACGGCGACGCGGTGCTGTTCTCCGATGAGGCCGAGCGCGTGTACCAGGCGGAGGGGCTGGCCGCCTTCCAGCAACACGAAACCGACAAGGCCGCGCAGCCCCTGCCCGACGGCCCGTTCAAACCCCTGCTCGCCGCCTTGCACCGTCTGCAGTCGGCAGGCGAGGCGGGTGGCACCGGCATGCGCATCCGCACCGCGCTCGTCACCGCCCGCAGCGCCCCCGCGCACGAGCGCGCCATCCGCACCCTGATGGACTGGAACATTGCGGTGGACGAGGCCATGTTTCTGGGCGGCCTGCCCAAGGGCGAGTTTCTGCGTGAATTCGAACCCGATTTCTTCTTTGACGACCAGACCGGTCACGTCACATCGGCAGCGCGCCATGTGCCTGCGGGCCATGTGAACAGTGGCATCTCGAATCCGGTGCGGGTTGTGGGGAACTGACCGCCGGAGCCCCCCTTGCAAGCTTGCGGGCTCTGCCGCTCCATGCCCGGCCCTTGCGAAAAGATCTGCAAAGACTTGCAACGCCCGGTGAAAGCCTGCAAAGCCCTGGTTGCAAACCACCGCCCTCGCCCCTCATGTGCCACCATGGCCATTGAGACTTTGAAGGAGAACACTTTGCGCATTCGCAAATCCTGGGCGCCCCTGTGGCTGCAGAAGCCTATCCTCGCGACGGTGGCCCTGTTCGCAGCCTGTGCAGCCCTGGCACAAACACCCCCCCCACCACCTGCCCATCGAGTGGAGACACACGCGGCCACAGAACCCGCAGCGGCGGTGAGCCCGGGCGAACTGAAGGCCCAGCGCGAATTCAAGATGCTCGACTTCAACGGAGACGGCAAGCTCAGCCGCTCAGAGGTGAAACTGTTCCCGCGTTTGGCGGCGGCCTTTGACGAGGCCGATACGGATGGTGATGGCTTTGTGTCGTATGCCGAAGTGCGCGCCTTTGCCGCCAAATACCGCGCCGAGCGTGATCGTCAGCGGGCAGCCGCACAAGCGGCAGCCACACCAGCAGCCCCTATTGCGTCGCCCCCAGCACCGGAGGCCCGTCCCTGAGGAACGCGGGTTGCACTTTGCCGAGCGGCAAACCCCAAAAATGAATCCAATTGACTTGGAGCGCTAGTGCAATATGCGCCGCCAGCTATCTACTTGATAGCAAAAATACCGGATGCACCGAGGCAGTACACATGGCTTCTGTGTGCACCGTAAAGGGCGGCCACGGGATGCGCTACCTGTACGCCACAGATTGCCGCTGCACAGGGGCTTCGCCAAACTGCACCGGGCGCCATGACACGCAATGGGGCGCCTTCGCGGCGGCAGCCCGGCAATGCCGGTGACTCAAACGCCGCCGGTGCGCTTGACCTTGGGGTCGGTGTAGGTCAGCGGCTCGTTCTTGGCCTGTTGGGCCAGACGCTCCTGCAAGGTCATCTTGTTGACGTCCTGAGCTACCTCTACCGCGCTGCCGCTGGCGCGCCACATGGACTGGATGAACTCCAGCAGCTGCTTGTAGATCGGCTCTTTGGGAGGCTCCGGCGGCTCCTCGACGGTTTCCTTCTTTTTTACCGCCGTCCAGTCCCGGTTCGGCGCCTCGGGCGCCGAGGGTTTGTCCGGCTCGCGCACGATCGCCCCCTCACCCAGCCGGTCCATAGACTCGACCGGGTTGGGAGCGTTGATGGGACGCACCGGAGGCGCACCCGAGGCGCCAGTGGAATACAAATCAGCGCCCTGAGGACGCCAGGACGGCGATCGATCGACAGGTGGCATTTGCATGACATTGGCCCGTAGTTGAACAAAAGTGTGGAAAGGGTCTTTCGGCCTCTTCGTACATCGATTACGGCAAAAAGAAGGGTGAATTTAGGTCTTTTTCACCGATTGGCCGAAATTTAGGGTTTTCCCTAGTAAAAATCCAGCCTTTGGGAACGGTTTCGCGCCTTCTAGGGGTCGGAATGGTGAGCTGAAGTGCTCCAAGGGGCCCCGAAGTGCGCCGCGCACATGCATATGTCGCGACACCACCACGCAGTCCGGAGATGGAGATAGGGCTGGCCGGGCGTGAATCACCCAGCGCAAGAGAGCCGGCAGAGAGACACACCGATCGGGTCGTCCCCTGGAAATGCGCAAGGGGGCGAGTGGCCCCTCCTCTATCGTCTAGTTACTCTTCAACGCCTGCTCACGGTCATGCAGGAGCGTGGAGACAACTCACGGCGACAAGACAGGGGCCTGGGCCGTGGGCGGAGCCGGACTGGCTCCGTCGCAAAAGTTCACAGAAACCGCTCAAGCAGGCGACGTGAATGCTTGTCCAGCGCCGTGGTGTCCTTCACACGGAACTGCAAACCGTCGCCCCCGGCGATCAGCAGCCGGGTGCGGCCACCCAGGCGGCGGATGTCCTCTTCGGCCTTGAGTACCAGGCGGGCGGGCCCCCGGTCGGTCTCCACATCCCAGGTGCTGGGTGTTGAAAAGCTAGAAACGGCAAGGATTTTCTGGATAGTGGGCACAAACTCGCGCACTTCCAGTTCTTCTTCAATGAGCTGCCGGGCGGCGCCCGTCACGGCCTCCAGCCGGGGAACCCAGAGCAGTTCATGGCCGTCGGCACCCACCAGAGAGAGCCCCTCGCCCGGCGCGGCGATGGGAAAAGCACGCACGGGAGTCACGCCCTCATGGGCCGTGCCATCGGCCAGGGTCAGGACCAGGCGGCCGTGCGGGTTGCGCGTGAGCTGGAAGGCGGGGATAGACGACGATGGGGTCAGGGAAGCATTCATGGCTGGGTTGCTCACAGCGTCTCAGGGATTGCCGGCGGGGTGGGCCGGGTGCAGCAGGCTGCTGTCGATGATCACGCCTGCGGCCTGCGCGTCTTCCTCGGCGCGGCGGGCCTGGGCTTCGTACAGCCGCCAGTAGGCGCCCTGTTTTTCCATCAGCTCGTCGTGCGGGCCCACTTCGACCACCTCGCCACGGTCCATCACCACCAGGCGGTCGGCCTTGCGCAAGGTGGACAGGCGGTGGGCAATGGCAATCGTGGTACGGCCTTGCACCAGGTTGTCGAGCGCCTTCTGGATTTCCTTTTCGGTCTCGGTGTCCACGGCCGAGGTGGCCTCGTCCAGGATCAAGATGCGTGGGTCGATCAGCAACGCACGCGCAATGCTGATGCGCTGGCGCTCGCCGCCCGACAGGCCCTGACCGCGCTCGCCCACCAGCGAGTCGTAGCCGTGCGGCAGGCGCAGGATGAATTCATGCGCATGGGCGGCACGGGCGGCGGCCACGATTTCCTCGCGCGTCGCTTCGGGTTTGCCGTAGGCGATGTTCTCCGCGATGGTGCCAAAGAACAGGAAAGGCTCCTGCAGCACCAGGCCGATGTGGCGGCGGTAGTCGGCCACCGCAAAGCGGCGGATGTCGATGCCATCGACCTGGATGGAGCCATCGCTCACGTCATAAAAGCGGCTGATCAGGTTGACCAGCGTGCTCTTGCCCGAGCCACTGTGGCCCACCAGGCCGATCATCTCGCCGGGGCGGATGTCCAGATCCAGCCCCTTGATGACCGCACGGCTGCCGTAGCGGAAGCCCACGCCCTGCATGCTAATGGCGCCCTGCACCTTGTCCACCTGGACGGGCTGGGCAGGGTCGGGGACGTTGCTCACGTGGTCCAGGATGTCAAAAATGCGCTTGGCGCCGGCGGCCGCTTTTTGCGTGACCGAGACGATGCGGCTCATCGAATCCAGACGCCCATAGAACCGCCCGATGTAGGCAATGAAAGCCGTGAGCACGCCCACCGTGATCTGGTTGCGCGACACCAGCCAGATGCCGAACGCCCAGACCACCAGCAGCCCGATCTCAGTCAGCAGCGACACCGTGGGCGTGAACAGGCTCCAGGTCTTGTTGAGCTTGTCGTTCACTTCCAGGTTGTGCTGGTTCGCGTCGCGGAAACGCTGGGCCTCCCGCTTTTCCTGCGCAAAGGCCTTCACCACGCGGATGCCGGGGATGGTATCGGCCAGCACGTTGGTCACTTCAGACCACACGCGGTCGATCTTTTCAAAGCCGGTGCGCAGGCGGTCGCGCACGGTGTGGATCATCCAGCCGATGAAGGGCAGCGGCACCAGCGTAACGAGCGCCAGCCACGGGTTGATGGAGAACAGAATCGCCGCCGTCATGACGATCATCAGCACGTCGGTGATGAAGTCGAGCGCGTGCAACGACAGGAACACGTTGATGCGGTCGGTTTCCGACCCGATGCGCGCCATGAGATCGCCCGTGCGCTTGCCACCAAAGTAGTCCAGCGACAGGCGCAGCAGATGCTCGTAGGTCGTAGTGCGCAGGTCGGCGCCAATGCGCTCGGACACCAGCGCCAATATATAAGTGCGCGCCCAGGAGAGGCCCCAGGCCAGCAGGGCCGACAGCAGCAACCCACCCAGGTACATCAGCACCAGCAGGGGGTCAATCTGCTTGCCGTTCTGGAACGGGATCAGGATGTCGTCCATCAGCGGGATGGTGAGGTACGGCGGCACCAGCGTAGCGGCGGTGGATGCCAGCGTCAGGGCAAACCCTGCGGCCAGCTGCTTGCGGTAGGGCCGGGCAAAACGCCACAGGCGCAGCAGCACCCAGGTAGAGGTTTGCGGCGGCTGGGCGCGGGCACAGGCCGGGCATTCTTCAGTGTCGGGCGGCAGGGGGGCATGGCACGTGGGGCAGGCGGGCTCGTCGTCCTCGGCGGAGACGTTGCCGGCGCCCAGGGTCAATTGCTGCTCGAAACGCTGCACCAGGCGCAGCGCCTGTGGATGGTTCGCCAGCGTAAAACGCCACTGCGCCAGGCGCTCGGCCGGGTTGTGCAACTCCAGCGAGCCCACCCCACCGTGGTCATGCAGCTTGAGCGCCAGGCCCTCACCCAGAGGCCAGCTGCGCCATGTGGTGGTGCCTGGGTCGCAAGCCAGCAGCCGTTCGGACGTCACCACCACCCACCCTGCCGCAAAGCGCAGCGTGGCGCTCAGGTCAACCGGCAAAGCTGCCAACACGTTCTCTTTGGAAGCGAGCATGGCCCGCAAATCGGCCCCCACAGGGCCAGAAAAGACACCCGAGGCGTCCACAGAATGGTGATGTTGCATTTTTGGTTGGGTTTTCCGCCACCGGCTGCCTGCGGTGGCCGCTCTCGCGAAAGCAAGAATTCTCACCGATACTGCACGCCACGGTGCGACGGCATCCTCCTGTAACGTCTGTGGCCGCCTTTTGGCTGACACTGCGCACAGGCGCTGGACTGGCGCACAATCATCGTCCACAAAATTCCCTCTCGTCCCCCTACCGCACAGCCCTTACCAAGGCCGGAACCACAACCGCTGCAATCCATGGCGAAACTCAACGACATCCAACTGCTTCGCATCAACTACCTGCGGGGCCCCAATATCTGGACCTACCGGCCGGTCCTGGAAGTCTGGCTGGACCTGGGCGAGCTGGAGGACTACCCCTCCAACACCATCCCCGGCTTCAATGACCGCCTGACGGCGTGGCTGCCCGCGCTGGTCGAACACCACTGCGGCGTGGGCGAACGCGGCGGCTTCCTGCAACGCCTGCAGGAGGGCACCTGGTGCGGCCACGTGCTGGAGCACATCGTGATCGAGCTGCTCAACCTAGCGGGCATGCCCACCGGCTTTGGCCAGACGCGCAGTACCAGCCAGCGCGGCGTGTACCGCATGGTGTTCCGCGCCCGCGACGAGAGCGTGGCCCGCGTGGCACTGGCCCAGGGCCATGCGCTGATCATGGCGGCCATCAACGACCAGCCTTTTGATGTGCAAGCCGCCGTGGCCCGCGTGCGCACCGAGGTGGACGACCAGTACCTCGGCCCCAGCACCGCCTGCATCGTCACCGCCGCCACCGACCGGGGCATCCCCCACATCCGCCTGAACGACGGCAACCTGGTGCAGCTGGGCTACGGCGCCCGCCAGCGCCGCATCTGGACGGCCGAGACCGAATACACCAGCGCGATTGCCGAAGGCATTGCCAGCGACAAGGACCTGACCAAGAGCCTGCTCAAGTCCTGCGGCGTGCCCATTCCCGAAGGCCAGGTGGTCAATAGCCCCGAAGAAGCCTGGGAAGCCGCGCAAGACATTGGCCTGCCCGTGGTGGTCAAGCCCTCCGATGGGAACCACGGCCGGGGCGTGACGCTGGACCTGCGCAAGAAGGAAGACATCGAAGCGGCCTACCACGTGGCCTACCCCGAAGGCAGTGACGTGATGGTGGAGCGCTTCATCCCCGGCGACGAACACCGCATCCTGGTGGTCGGCGGCAAGGTGGTCGCCGCCGCACGCGGCGAGGTGGTCAGCATCACCGGTAACGGCCGCAATACGGTCAAGGAACTCATCGACAGCCAGCTCAACTCCGACCCTCGCCGTGGCTATGAGGAAGAGTACCCGCTGGAGATCATCGACCTGGCCACCGACACCAAGGTACAGCTGGAACTCAAGCGCCAGGACCTGGACGCTGACTCGGTGCCCGCCGCTGGCCGCCAAGTGGTGGTGCAGCGCAACGGCAACGTGGCCGTGGACTGCACGGACGACGTGCACCCCGAGGTGGCCTACATCGCCCAACTCGCCGCCAAGGTGGTGGGCCTGGACATCGCCGGCATCGACATGGTGGCCCGCGACATCTCCAAGCCCCTGCACACGCAGGGCGGCGCAATTGTCGAGGTCAACGCAGGCCCTGGCCTGCTCATGCACTTGAAGCCCGCCGTGGGCGCGCCCCGCCCCGTGGGCCAGGCGATTGCCGAGCACCTGTTCCCCTCTGACGCCGATGACGAAGGCCCCGCAGGCCGCATCCCCCTGGTGGGCGTGGCAGGCACGCGCAACACCGCCACCATCTCGCGCGTGGTGGCCTGGCTGCTGCACCTGAGCGGCCACCACACCGGCCTGGCCTGCCGTGATGGACTCTTTCTGGACCGCCGCCTTGTGGAAGCCACCGACTGCGCCCACTGGGAAGCCGCACACCGCCTGCTGATGAACAAGATGGTGCAGGCCGCCGTGATCGAAAGCGACGCCCGCACCATCCTGCGCGACGGCCTCGCCTACGACCGCTGCCAGGTGGGCGTGGTGACCGACATGGATGGCGTGGAAACGCTGGCCGAGTTTGACGTGCACGAACAGGACCAGATGACCAAGGTGATGCGCACCCAGGTGGACGTGGTGCTGGCCGAAGGCGCTGCGGTGCTCAATGCGGCCATCCCCCAGGTGGCCGACCTGGCCCCGCTGTCGGACGGCGACGTGGTGCTGTATGCGCAGGACGGCACGCTGCCCGTGATTGCCGAGCACCGCGCCAAGGACAACGGCCGCGCGGTCTTCGTGAAGAACGGCCGCGTGGTCCTGGCGACGGGCAGTGCCGAGCATGTGCTGGGCGCCCTGTCCGACCTGACCTTTGGCCGCAACGCCGTGGTGCCCGATACCGACGCCCTGCTGGCCGCCATTGGCGCGGCCTGGGCGCTGGACATTGCCCCCGACCTGATCGGCGCAGGCATCAAGACCTTCGAGCCCGAGCTGGTCCCCACTGCCGCCCTGCGGTCTTGATGGCCCGCCGCGCATTTGCCGCTTTTTGTTGTTTGACCTCACATCCCACGACCTGAACAGGGCCCCAGTGCCCTGATGGACCACTGAAAGAGACTTCCATGGATGTAACCCGCACCCGGGCCCTGCGCGGCCCCAACCTCTGGAGCCGCCACATGGCCATCGAGGCCGTGGTGACCTGCGCCGAGAACGAGCGCGCTGTGGGCCAGATGGCCGGATTCGAAGCCCGCCTGCGGGCCCTGTTCCCCGCCATCGGCGCGCTGCACCCGGAAACCGGTGGCGGCGACGTATCGCTGGCCCACGTGCTGCAGACCGCCGCACTGGCCCTGCAGGCCCAGGCCGGCTGCCCCGTGACCTTTGCGCGCACCACCGCCACCACCGATGCGGGCGTGTACCAGGTGGTCGTCGAATACAGCGAAGAAGCTGTGGGCCGCAAGGCGTTTGAATACGCACAACAGCTCGTCGAGGCCGCACTGGGCAGCGGCAGCTTTGACGCGGACGCCGTGATCGCGGACCTGCGCGAACTGGACGAGGACGAACGCCTGGGCCCCAGCACCGGCTCCATAGTCGAAGCCGCCGTGGCCCGGGGCATTCCGTACCGCCGCCTCACACGCGGCAGCCTGGTGCAGTTTGGCTGGGGTTCCAAGCAGCGCCGCATCCAGGCGGCCGAGGTCGACTCGACCAGCGCCGTGGCCGAATCCATCGGCCAGGACAAGGACCTGACCAAGCGCCTGCTGCATGCAGCCGGTGTGCCCGTGCCCCTGGGCAAGCCCGTGGACAGCGTGGACGAAGCCTGGGAAGTGGCCCTGAAGGTCGGCCTGCCCGTGGTGGTCAAACCGCAAGACGGCAACCAGGGCAAGGGCGTCACCGTCAACATCACCGACCGCGCCCAGCTCGAAGAGGCCTACAAGAACGCCGCCGACTATGGCACCGTGATGGTCGAGCGCTTTTTGCCCGGCCACGACTTCCGCCTGTTGGTGGTGGGCGACCAGCTGGTGGCCGCCGCACGCCGCGAGCCGCCCCAGGTGCTGGGCGATGGCGAACACACCGTGCGCCAGCTGGTAGACGTGGTCAACCAGGACCCGCGCCGTGGCGAAGGCCACGCCACCTCGTTGACCAAGATCCGCCTCGATGACATCGCCGTGGCCCGCCTGGCCATGCAAGGCCTGACGCCCGAATCGGTGCCCGAAAAAGGCCAGCGCGTCATCCTGCGCAACAACGCCAACCTGTCCACCGGCGGCACTGCCACCGACGTGACCGACGACGTGCACCCCGAGGTCGCAGCCCGCGCCGTGGCCGCCGCCCAGATGGTGGGCCTGCACATCTGCGGCGTGGACATGGTGGCCGAGACCGTGCTGCGCCCGCTCGAAGAACAAGGCGGTGGCTTTGTGGAAGTGAACGCCGCCCCCGGCCTGCGCATGCACCTGGCGCCCAGCTATGGCAAGCCCCGCAACGTGGGGGCTGCCATGGTGGACAAGCTGTTTGCCCATGGCGACGACGGCCGCATACCCACCGTGGCTGTGACCGGCACCAACGGCAAAACCACCACCGCGCGCCTGATTGCGCACCTGTTCACCGCGCAGGGCCTGCGCGTGGGCATGACCAACACCGACGGCGTGTACGTGAACGGCCGCCAGATTGACAGCGGCGACTGCAGCGGCCCCAAGAGCGCCCGCAATGTGCTGCTGCACCCCGAGGTAGACGCCGCCGTGTTCGAGACCGCACGGGGCGGCATCCTGCGCGAAGGCCTGGGCTTTGACCGCTGCCAGGTGGCTGTGGTCACCAACATCGGCGCGGGCGACCACCTGGGCTTGAACTACATCACCACGGTGGAAGACCTGGCCGTGCTCAAGCGCGTGATCGTGCAGAACGTGGCCCCCACGGGCTACGCCGTGCTCAACGCCGCCGACCCCATCGTGGCGGCCATGGCATCGTCGTGCCCCGGCAAGGTGATCTACTTTGCGAGCGACCGCCACCACCCCGTGATGGTCACGCACCGCGCCCAGGGCCACCGCACCGTGTATGTGGATGGCGACTCCATCGTGGCCTCGGAAGGCTCATGGCGCGAAACCATCCACCTGCGTGACGTGCCCATCACGCGCAACGGCAAGATCGGCTTCCAGGTGGAGAACGTCATGGCCTCTGTGGCCGCAGCCTGGGGCGTGGGCATGCCCTGGCAGACTATCCGCCGGGGCCTGTCGGGCTTTGTGAACGACAGCGACAACGCCCCTGGCCGCTTCAACATCATGGACTACCGGGGTGCGACGGTGATCGCCGACTACGGCCACAACCCCGACGCCATGCGCGCGCTGGTGCAGGCCGTGGACGCTCTGCCCGGCAAACGCCGCAGCGTGGTCATCAGCGGTGCGGGCGACCGGCGCGACGAAGACATCCGCGAGCAGACCGTGATTTTGGGTGCCGCGTTTGACGACGTGATCCTGTACCAGGACGCCGCCCAGCGGGGCCGCGCCGATGGCGAAGTGATGGCCCTGCTGCGCGAAGGCCTGGCGGGCGCCCCCCGCACCACGCATGTAGAAGAGATCCGTGGCGAGTTCATCGCCATCGACGCCGCGCTGGCCCGCCTGCAGCCCGGCGACCTGTGCCTGGTGCTGGTGGACCAGGTGGAAGAAGCCCTGGCCCATCTGGCCCAGCGCTGCACCGAAGGCGAGACCACGGCATGACCGCCTCACGCACGCTGGCAGCTGCAGCTGCAGCTGCAGCCGCAGCCGCAGCCGCAGTGGCCCTTGCAGCCCTCACCGCCCTTGCAAGCGGCGCAGCGCAAGCTGCAACTGCCGAAAAAATCGGCACCGTGGACACGGCCTTCCAGTGGATCGGCCGTGACCACGACATCATCGTCGAGGCCTACGACGACCCCGGCGTGCAGGGCGTGACCTGCTACGTGTCGCGCGCCCGCATCGGCGGCATCAAGGGTACGCTGGGCCTGGCCGAAGACCGCGCCGAGGCCTCCATTGCCTGCCGCCAGGTGGGGCCCATCAGTTTTCCCGAGCCGTTGAAAAAGCAGGAAGAAGTGTTCAGCGAACGCATGTCCATCCTGTTCAAGCGCCTGCGCATCGTGCGCATGGTGGACCCGGCCCGCAACACGCTGGTGTACCTCACCTACTCCGACAAGCTCATCGACGGCTCGCCGCAGAACAGCGTGACCGCAGTGCCGGTGGACCGCGCCACCGCCATCCCGCTGCGCAAGTGACGGGCCCACGCAGCTGCCCAGGCACAGCGCACACACAAAAAAAGGGGCCTTGGGCCCCTTTTTTGATCAAAACCGCCGGTAGCGCCAGTGCAACATGCCCAAACAGCTATCAAATAAATAGCAATCAACCCTGCGTGGCAATCTGCCGCAGTGCCTGCTCAAACACCTCCACCGGCTGCCCACCCTGGATCAGGTGGCGCTCGTTGATGATGATGGCAGGCACCGAATGGATGCCGTTTTGCAGATAGAACTGCTCGCGCTCGCGCACCTCGTCGGCGTAGCGGTCTGAGGCCAGCAGCGCACGCGCCTCGGCCGCATCCAGCCCCACTTCGCTCGCCACACGCACCAGCACCTCGTGGTTGCTCGGGTCTTGCCCGTCGGTGAAATAGGCCTTGAACAGCGCCTTCTTCAGCGCGGCCTGCACGCCCTTCTCTTCGGCCCAGTGCAGCAGGCGGTGTGCATCAAAGGTGTTGTAGATGCGGCTGCGCTTGTCCATGCTGAAGGTGAACCCCAGCGCCGCACCCCGCGCCGCAATGGCCTCGCGGTTCTTCTGGCTCTGCTCGGGCGTGGCGCCGTACTTTTCTTGCAGGTGCTCGCCAATGTCCTGGCCCTCTGGCCCCATCTGCGGGTTCAGCTCGAACGGCTGAAAGTGCAGGTCCAGCGCGACCTCGCCCTGGAGCCGGTCCGCCGCCTGTTCCAGCGCCTTGAGGCCGATGATGCACCAGGGGCAGGAGACATCGGAGACGAAATCGATTTTGAGGGTGGTGGTCATGGGTCAAGTCTGTGGATGGCAAGCCAGGATGGTAGGACGGGCTTCAAAACCGCGGAGGCCGCAGGCTTAATGAACGCCTCCGGTAGCGATTGAAGCGCTGTCCAACCAGAGTGTGCCGCCAGTATCACACCACCATGGGCGTTGCTGCGCCATCCATCGTCAGAACCACGCCCGTGACGTAGCTGGCACGCTCGGACGCCAGAAACAGCACCACGTTGGCAACCTCCTCCGGCTGCGCCAGGCGACCCAGCGGCACCTTGCTCGTGGCCTGCGCAAGCGCTTCCTGCTCCGAGATGTTGTGCATGCGTGCCGTGGCGATCATCCCCGCCTGCAACCGCTCGGTGTGGGTGGCGCCCGGGTTGACGGCATTCACGCGCACGCCCTTCGGCCCATAGGCGGCCGCCATGCCCGCACTCATGAGCATCAGCGCCGCATTGGCGGCCCCGCCAGGCATATGGATGGGGCTGGCAACCTTTCCTCCGGCACCCACCACATTAACGATGGCTCCCCGGCCCCGCGCGCCCATCTTCTTGACCACCAGATCCACCATGTGGACGTACGTGAAGAATTTGGCGTTCATCGCGTCGTGCCAGGCCTGCGCGCTCAGCTCCTCGGGCGGGGTGCGCCGGGCAGCCCCTGCAGAGTTGACCAGCACATCGACGTCCCCGAAGGCGGCTTCAGCGTCGACCAGCGCTTTTGCGGCCGACTCGGGCTGCTGCAGGTCCGCCGCATGGACGCTGATGCGCCCAGCGCTGCCATGGACATCCGCCGATAACCGACCACGTGCGGCCTCCAGGTGTTCGGTGCTGCGGGATACCAGGCTGACGCGCGCCCCTTCGGCCAGAAACGCCGCCGCACAGGCATAACCAATGCCTTTGCTGCCCCCCGTGATGAGGACATGTTTGTCCTTCAGATTCAGATCCATGGATTTGCTCCGAGAAAGGTGAAGTGTGCAGGACCAGCCGCCTCATTCGATCGATATGCCAGCCGCCTTCACCACGGCACCATACCGATCCAGGTCCCGCTTGATTTCATCGCGGTATTGCTCGGCAGTGCCAGGGGTCGGCTCGATGCCCATCACACGCAATTTCTCGCGCACGGCGGCATCGTTCAACACCGCGTTCAGTTCTGTGTTGAGTCGCGTGATGACCGCCGCAGGCGTACCCACCGGTGCCAGCAGCCCCACCCAGGAGTTGACGACAAAGTCTGGCACACCGCTCTCGACAAACGTGGGCACATCGGGCAAAGCGCTGGTGCGCTGCGCACTCGACACCGCAATGGCCTTGAGCTTGCCGGACTTGATGTGTCCATGCGCGCCCGCCACCGCCGTGTACACCAGCGGGATCGTGCCCCCCAGCACATCGGTCATGGCTTGGCCGCCACCTTTGTAGGGCACATGGGTCAGGTTGGCGCCCGTCCGGATCTTGAGCAGCTCACCGGCAATGTGCGGTGTGCCCCCTGTACCCGAGGTGCCGAATGAGAGGCCTCCCGGCTGGGTCTTCGACAAGGCAATCACATCGGCCAGGCCCTTGACCGGCACGCCAGGGTTTGCCACCAGCACCAGGGTCGCATCCCCAATCTTGCCGACCGGCGCGAAGTCTTTGGCCGTATCAAAAGGCAGTTTGGAGAACACATGCGGATTGATCACCATGGTGCCGTCAAAACCCAGCACCAGGGTGTAGCCGTCTGCCGGCGCCGATTTGGCCAGCGCGGTGCCAATGTTTCCGGAGGCCCCCGGCTTGTTGTCCACCACAATTTGCTGGCCGAGGCGCTTACCCAGACTTTCGGCAATCAGACGCCCGCTGGTGTCGGTGACTCCCCCGGGCGTGAAAGGAACAATCAGCCGAAGGGGTTTGCTGGGCCACACGTCCTGCGCGTGCGTGGCCTTGGGCATACCGGCCACCGCGCCCAGGCACAGCAGGGCTGACAGGGCCAGCAGCTTGCGCCGACGCGGCATGGCGGACGCAGGCGGCACATGGCGGTGTTGGATGAGAAATGGATAGGGCTTCATGTTTGTCTCCTTCGTGTTGTGCTTTGGGGTCGTCTTGTCGAGGGGCGAAAGGCGTCAGCTGGCGCGTGCTTCGCCAATCAGGGTGTCTCGGCGTACTGGCGTTCAAACGCCCAGACGTCCTCGAAACCCATGAGCTGCGTCAATTCCGCAAAGGGCATCAAGCCAGCGTCGCTGTTCACCGACGAGCCCGTGCGCCGAAACTGCGCATACACCGTCTTCATGGCCTGGGTAGCGGCCAGCAAGGCAGTGACCGGAAAGATGGCGAGCTTGTAGCCAATGGACTCCAGCTCGCTGTGCGACAGCACAGGCGTCCGCCCGCCCTCCACCATGTTGGCCAGCAGGGGCTTGTCCACGGTTTGGCCGATCTTTCGCATCTCCTCCTCGCTCTCGGGCGACTCGACAAAAAGGATGTCCGCGCCAGCGCGGGCGTATGCCTCTGCCCGGCGCAGGGCTTCATCGAGACCGAGGGTGGTGCGGGCGTCCGTGCGCGCAATGACCAGGAAATCGGACGAAAGGCGGCTGTCGACAGCGACGCGAATCTTGCGCACCATGTCTTCCATCGGGATCACCCGGCGGCCGGGGGTGTGACCACATTTCTTGGGGTATTCCTGGTCCTCCAACTGGATGGCTTGCGCGCCGGCAGCCTCGTAGCCCTGCACCGTGTGGCGCACGTTGAGCAAACCGCCATAGCCCGTATCGCCGTCCGCAATCAACGGGGAGCGGGCCATGCCTGCCATGGCCTTCACCCGGCCCACCATGTCCGAATACGTGGCCAGCCCGGCATCTGGCAAGCCCAGGTGCGAGGCCACGGTGCCAAAGCCCGTCATGTACAAGGCATCAAAGCCGAAGGTATCGGCCAGCCGCAGCGACACCATGTCGTACACCCCGGGGGCGATCACCAGCCCGGGCTGGGTCAGGCGCTGGCGCAAAGAGATGGGAGCGGGCATGGAGGGCTTGGAAGAAGGAGCAGATTCAGACATGGTCATGGAGTGATGTTGCAAACAGGGTGGTATGAAGGCAGCTACTGCACAGTACGTGCCAGCCCGCCCACCTGCCGTAAGGCATTGATTTGATTGGCCATGCCCGCAGCAATGTCGTACAGCAGCGGCGTGCATGTTTCACCATTCGCCCCAATGTTTCATATTTGTGTTTCACTCAAGCAAGAATGAAACGCAACGACCTGTCGTTGAAACGCTTGCACAGCCAACGCATCGTCCGCACAACCGTCCGCCCTATGCCAACCCCCGTCACCCCACTTGCCAGTCGCCCTCGCCTTTGCTTCATGAGCTATCGCCAGATCCGGCTGATGGCCATGCCCATCGTGGCGGAATACCGGGACAGAGCGGAGATCGAGGTGATCGATGGCAGCTTTGAAGTGGCGCTGGACCTGGCCCGCAAGCGGCTGGACAGCGGACTGGTCGATGTCTTTGTCAGCGCAGGGTCCAACGCCAGCCTGCTGCGCAGCGGGATCAGCGCCCCGGTGGCCACCATCCAGTTGAGCGGGTTTGACATCCTGCAGGCGCTCATCAAGGCCCGGTCAACAGCCGACCGCGTGGGCATCGTGATGTACGGCCACACGCTACCGGAGCTGGAATCCGTCAAGGGCCTGCTGAACATCGATATCCACCAGTACGCCTACCAGACGCCCGACACGGCCCGCGCGTGCATCCGCCAGCTGCACAGCGATGGCATCCGCGTGGTCGTGGGTTCCAGCCTGGTGGTAGAACTGGCAGAAAACGCAGGCTTGGTTGGCCTGCTGGCGTATTCGCATGCCAGCATCCGCCAGGGCTTTGAAGACGCCCTGGAGCTGGCGCGGGTTGCGCAGCTGGAGGCCGGGCGATACGAACAGCTCAACACGGTGCTGCACACGCTGCAAGAGGCAGTCCTGGCGGTGAATCAGTCCGAACAGATCATTGCCATCAACCCGGCGATGCAACGCATTTTGGGCCTGGTGCGTGCGCCGCGCCTGGGTGAACCCCTCGCATCCGTCACCACCGATCTGTCGCTGCGCGAGACACTGGAAGGCGGCCAGCCCGAACATGGCGCGGTGCTGCGCCTGCAAGGCCGCGACTGGATTGCCAATCGCACGCCCATTTACGAAGGCGGCCACACCACGGGCGCGGCGCTGACCTTGTACGACGCGCGCACCATCCACGAGGCAGACAACCGCCTGCGCATTCAGCACCGCCGCAGCGACCACGCCGCGCGCCACCGCTTTGAAAGCCTGGCGGGGCAAGCCCCGGCGTTTTTGCAAGCCATCGCCAGAGCCCGCCGTTATGCCGCCACCGACTTCAGCGTTCTGATCACCGGCGAGAGCGGTACCGGCAAAGAACTCTTTGCGCAGGCCATGCACAACGCGAGCCAGAGGGCGCGCCGCCCCTTTGTCGCCATCAACTGCGCCGCGTTCCCGGAAACGCTGCTCGAAAGCGAACTGTTCGGCCATGAGGAAGGTGCGTTCACCGGTGCGCGCCGCGGCGGCAAGCGCGGGCTGTTTGAAGCAGCCCACACTGGAACCTTGTTTCTGGACGAAATCGGCGACATGCCACTCACGCTGCAAACCCGCTTGCTGCGCGTCTTGCAGGAGCGGCGCATCACCCGCTTGGGGTCCGTCACGTCCATCCCGGTCGATGTGCGCGTGATAGCGGCAACCCACCAGCCACTGCTGCAGATGGTGAACGCGCGCCAATTCCGCCAGGACCTGTACTACCGGCTCAATACCCTCACGCTGGCATTGCCTGCGCTGCGGGATCGCAAGGGCGACGTCCAAGTCCTGGCCGCGCGTTTGCTGGCCCACAGTCTGAGCCGGGTCGGCGTGTCCGGTGTCACCGCCGCTGAAGTGTTGGCCCAATGGGGAGGTGCCATGGAACAGCATCCCTGGCCCGGCAATGTGCGCGAGTTGGAAAACCTGTGCGACCGCATCGCCGTATGGCTGTCTCAGTACCGCCGCAGCGACAGCGTGGAGTGGGGCGGGCTGCGAGACGAATGCCCGGAACTCTTTGCGGCGACGCCAGACATCGAACAAAACCCTGGTGCCCCAACCGCCACAGAGCACCCGCCAGAAAAACCTGACCGGCACACACGGGCCCTGGCAGCGCTGGAGCGCCATGGCGGACGCACCGGCGCAGCCGCTGCAGAGCTGGGGGTCAGCAGGTCCACGTTCTGGCGCTGGTGTCGAAAGCCGGTTTGAAAAGCGTCCGAACTTGCGCGGACACCTGTCCACAAACAACCCGCCGACGACGGCCCGCCGTGAGAGCGGGCTGTCTCGACGCGCTACTGCCCATCGTGCCGCACCGCCGCATGACTACCCCTTGCTCCGCAACTCCGTCTTCAACACCTTCCCATAGGCATTCTTCGGCAGCGCCTCCACCCACCGGTATTCCTTGGGCCGCTTGAACCGCGCAATGTGCTCCAGGCACAGCGCATCCAGCTCTGCCCCGGGCACTGCACCACCCTCCCCAGCGACCAGGAAGGCCACCACCACCTCGCCCCATTCCGCATCGCGCTGGCCCACCACGGCGACCTCGCGCACCTGGGGGTGGAGCAGCAGCACCTCTTCCACCTCGCGCGGATAGATGTTGCTGCCGCCCGAGATGATGACGTCCTTGGACCGGTCCTTGAGGGTGAGAAAGCCATCGGCATCCAGCGCGCCCATGTCGCCGGTGTAGAGCCAGCCCTCGCGCAGGGTCTGCGCCGTGGCGTTGGGGTTGTTCCAGTAGCCGGGCATCACGGTGTCGCCGCGCACCACCACCTCGCCGGTCTCTCCGGTCGGCAGAGGCTGGCCTGCGGCATCGACCACGCGCACCTCTACCAACGACTGCGCCACGCCCACCGACACCATGCGCTCAGCCCAGCGCGGGTGGTCGCGGTCGGCCAGCTGGGCGCGCGACAGGGCGGTGATGGTCATGGGGCTTTCGCCCTGGCCGTAGATCTGTGCAAAGCGGTTGCCCATCACGGCCAGGGCGTTGCGCAGGTCGTCGGCGTACATGGGGCCGCCGCCGTAGACGATGGTCTTGAAGCCCGACACATCGGCGCCCGTGGCGCGCACATGATCCACCAGGCGGTGCACCATGGTGGGTGCGGCAAACAGGGTGAGCTGGCCCACGCTGGCCGCGAGCTGCACCAGCTCGGCAGGCTCGAACCCGCCCGACAGCGGCACCACATGCCGCTCGCCGCGCAGCACCTGGGCGTAGTTGTAGAGCCCCGCACCGTGCGACATGGGTGCGGCGTAGACCATGGCGTCGCCGGGCAGGATGTCGTCCACATCGGTGAAGTAGCAGGCCGTCATGGCCAGCAGGTTGCGGTGGGTCTGCATCACGCCTTTGGGGCGGCCGGTGGTGCCCGAGGTGTAGAACAGCGAGGCCACGTCGTGCGGCGCGCGGTCGCACACATCCATGGGCGTGTGGGCGACTGCGGCACGGTATGCGTCGGAGCCAAAGACCAGCACCGCGTCCTGCGGCGCCCCGGCCTCGTGCACGGCGGGGGCCAGCGCTTCAGAGGTCAACACCATGCGCGCGCCCGAGTCGGTCAGCACATAGGCGAGTTCTCTGGCATGCAGCTTGTAGTTGACCGGCACCGACACGGCCCCTGCCCACAGGATGGCGTGCAGGACTTCCAGGTATTCGGGCGCATTGGCGGCGTAGATGGCCACGCGGTCGCCCGGGGCCACGCCACAGCGCGTGCACAGATGGGCGGCCAGCGCAGCGGTGCGCGCGGCCAGCGTGCCGTAGCTCCACAGCACCTGGTCGCCATGCAGCAGTGCGGGCCGGTGGGCGTACAGCAAGGCGCTGCGGCGCAGCAGGTGGGCAATGTTCATCGGGCGCGCTCCAGAATGCTCACATAGTTGGCCACGGCCGATCCGCCCATGTTGAACACGCCCGCCAGCGTGGCGCCGGGCACCTGCAGGTCGCCCGCTTCGCCCATGAGCTGCATGGCCGACACCACATGCATTGACACGCCCGTGGCGCCAATCGGGTGGCCCTTGGCCTTGAGCCCGCCCGACGCGTTGACGGGCAAGCGGCCGCTACGCAGCACGGTGCCGTCTTCGAGCAGGCGGTGGCCCTGGCCTGCAGGCGCCAGGCCCATGGCCTCGTAGGTGAGCAGCTCGGCAATGGTGAAGCAGTCATGCACCTCGGCCAGCGACAGGTCGTGCACCGCGCACCCTGCCTGCTGCAGCGCCTGCTGCCAGGCGCGCCGGGGCCCTTCAAAGTCCACCACACGGCGGCGCGCCATGGGCAGGTAGTCGTTGACCTGCACCCGCGCCCGCAGGCGCACGGCGCGGGGGAAGTCGCCCACCGCATCATCGGCCGCCAGGATGAGCGCCGCGGCACCGTCGGACACCAGAGAGCAGTCCGTCTTGCGCAAGGGCGCGGCAATCATCGGGTTGCGGTCGGACACGGTGTTGCAGAACTCAAAGCCCAGGTCCTTGCGCATGTGGGCCCAGGGGTTGAGCGCGCCGTTGGCGTGGTTCTTGGCCGCGATGCGTGCCAGGGTGGCCGAATGGTCGCCATGCGCCGCGAAGTAGTCCTGCGCGATGGAGGCAAAAATGCCCGGAAAGCCACCGGGCGGACTGCCCGCCTCGCCGGAGTAGCCGCAGTCGCCCAGGATGCGCGTGGTCTCGGCGCCGGAGACAGCGGTCATCTTCTCAGCGCCGATGACGAGGGCAACCCGGGCGCGGCCGGCTTCGATCGCGTCACACGCGGCATAGAGGGCCGCCGAGCCCGACGCGCAGGCGTTTTCCAGCCGCGTGGCGGGCTTCCAGCGCAGGGCCTCGTCGCACTGCAGGGCCAGCGACGAGGCAAACACATCGGGCGTGAAGCCGCCGTTGAGGTTACCCAGCCACACGCCATCCACCGCTGTGCCGTCGATGCCCGCGTGCTGCAGGGCCTCGCGGCCCGCGCGGGTGATGAGGTCTTCAAGCACCAGGCTGTCCAGCCGGCCAAACGGCAAATGCGCCCAACCCACCATCGCTGCACCCATGTCCATCCTCCGTTGATGCGCGCCACGACGGCGCGATGGCAAGCACTGTAGGCAAGCGATGGCCCTCCGCACAGTCGCCGAACTACCCAAGGGAAAACCCGAAGCCCTGGCGCCCCACACAGCCCGCGCCATCAATCCCCCACACGCTGTGGCGTTGAAACCGCATTGCCTAGACTGCACCTGAGAACCTGTTCACAAGCCACCGCACAACACACTGCAAGCAGTGTGCAACCCCTCCCACCCCTTTTTTCCGCACGACGACCATGACCCTGGACCAGCAAAAATCCATCCTCACCATCGCCCTTCTGGCCGCGTTTGCCGATGGCAACAAGGACGATGCCGAACGCGAAGAGATCCGCCGCATTGCCCAGTCGCTCGCGGGCGACGGGGGCGTGGCCGACCTGCCGCGCATCTACCAGGACGTGCTGCTGCAGCGCACCAGCGTGCAGGCCGCCGTGCAGGGTCTGAGCGAGCCCATGCACCGCCAGCTGGCCTACGAGATGGCTGTGTGCGTGTGCGATGTGGACGGCCGCCAGACCGCGGCGGAGCGCGAGTTTCTGACCCGCCTCAAGGCGGCCCTGCAGCTGGGCGACCCGCAGACGGCAGCGTTTGACCAGCAAGCCGATGCACTGGTGGACGTGGCCGAAAAGGCCGTGCCGATGGCGGTGCCGGTGGCCACTGCTGCGGCAGCGCCTCTGGCCGCAGCAGTCGGTGCAGGTGCCTCGGACGCAGAGCTGGACCAATCCATCCTGAACTATGCGCTGCTCAATGGCGCGCTGGAGCTGCTGCCGCAGTCATGGGCGTCGATGGCCATCATCCCGCTGCAGGTGAAGATGGTCTACGGCATCGGCAAGGCCCACGGGGTGGAGCTGGACCAGGGCCACATCAAGGAGTTCATCGCCGCTGCCGGCGTGGGCATGACGTCGCAGTACCTGGAGCAATTTGGTCGCAAGCTGCTGGGCGGCCTGCTGGGCAAGGTGGCGGGCCGCACCATCGGCGGGCTGGGCGGCGCTGCCACAGGCATGGCGTTTTCGTTTGCCACCACCTACGCGCTGGGGCAGGTGGCCAAGCGCTATTACGCCGGTGGCCGGGTCATGAGCACGGCCATGCTGCGCGAGACCTTTCAGGGCCTGCTCACGCCCGCCAAGCAGCTGCAAACGCAGTACTTGCCACAAATTCAGCAGAAGGCAGCGACGCTGGACGCGGGCCAGATCATGGCCCTGGTACGGGGCAAATAGCGAACGCTATTTAATTGATAGCTGCTTGCGCATATTCGACTAGCGCTTGCAGCCGATTTGGCTCAAAACCCGTCCCACAGGCACGTAGTGGCCTGCTCGGACGCCCCGCAGCGCGCCACCACGCTGCGCGCACTCGTTGCCGCCGCGCAGCACCTTGCGATTCGGCAGGTAACACACCGCCCGGTGCATGACAGAATCCGACCATGCTCGACCACACGGATCCTGTCGCCTCCATCATCCCGGCCATGTCGCTCGATTCACCGTCCGACAACGCCATGGCCGCCATGTCGCGCCTGGCCCTGGGGCCCGTGAACACGGACTACTACCTGAAGGTGTTCGAGCGCTTTGACGACACGGGCCGCACGACCACCACCTGGAACTGGGCCGCCTGCCTGTGCACCCTGAACTGGATGCTGTTTCGCCAGCTGTGGGGAGCTGCGCTGGTCTACGTAGCGGCGGCCGAGGGTCTGGCACTGATCGTGTTTGGCGTGGGCCGTTCGTTCTTGCACTGGCCCGTGGGCATCGAACTGGGCGTGCTGGGCGCCTTTGCGGTGCTGGCCTTTGCTGTGCCGGGGCTGTACGGAAACGCCATCCTGTACGCCGACATCCGCAAACGCATTGCGCGTGCGCTGGCTGCATCGCGCACCGTGCCCGAAGCCTGTGCGCTGCTCGAAAAGCAGGCCAGCTCGCGCAAGCGGCTGCAGGTGCTGGTACTGGCGAATGTCGTGCTGGGCCTGGCCGCACTGATTGCCTACCTGGCACTGTCCCCCTCGGACGTGAAGCCGCTGGCACTGGAGCCCGCCGTGACGGTGGCGCAGGCCACGGCAGCCGCCCAGGCCGCTTCTGCAACCCACCCCGTGGGGGCCTTGCCGGCGCCGGAGGCCGAACATACGCCCGCCACACCCACAACGCCTGCCACCGAGGCCACCGCAGCGCCTGCAGCGACCCCAGCCCCTGCTGCTGCAGCAGTCCCCGCACCTGTGGCACCCGCGCCTGCAGCAGTCGCCCCCCCCGCCGCCGCCATTGCCGCCCCCAAATCGACCGAGCCCCCGGCCTCTGCACCGCCCGCCGCAGCCAAGGCCTCCACGCCGGCCACCAAAGCTTCTACACCCAAGCCCGCCCCACCTGCAGCATCGACCCGCACCCCCACGGCTGCGGCCAGCACCCCGGCGCCAACGCGCCGTGAGGCCGCCAGCCGCCCCGCTGCATCCGCAAAGCCCAAGGCTCCAGCCGCTGCAGCATCCAGCGCCGACACCGCGCTGCCCACGGTGGGCACAGCCCCGGGCTACTACATCAACGTGGGCCTGTTTGCTGAGGAAGCCAACGCCCGCAAGACACAGGCGCGCCTGCTCAACGAAGGCCTGCCCGCGTTCCGCCAAGAGCTGAACAATTCCAAGGGCCGCCGCATCCGCGTGCGGGTGGGGCCTTACGCCACCCGCGCCCAGGCCGATGCCGCGGCCGAGGCGATCCGCGCGATGGCGCTGGACGCCGTCGTGTTCAAGCAATAGCAACGTCTGGATGCGGCGCGTAGCTCTGTCCTACGCGCGCGAATGCCCGACGCCGACGCAGGGTCGCCGAGTCTGCAGGTACGCTGAGCCCAGAGCAACTTTGGGCGCATGCACCATGACGCGAAAGACCTCCCCGCACCACAATGCCACCCGCCGGTGGGCCACCCTGGCCGCGGTGGCTGCGGGCGCACTGCTGCTGACGGGCTGTGCCCCCTGGCGCATGTGGACGGCCGCCGACCTGGCCCGCGACGCGCGCCCCTATACCGCGCAGCCCCCACAACCCACGCAGCGCGTGCTGGTGGTGGGCGACAGCACCGCTGTGGGCACCGGGGCCAGCACTGCAGCAGACAGCCTGCCCGGGCGCATGGGCCAGGACCATCCCCAATGGCGCATCGACAACCTGGCGGCCAACGGCGCCAAGTTTGGCGACGTGGTGCAGCAGCTGGAGCGCGCAGACGGCGGCTATGACCTGGTACTGGTGCTGGCGGGTGGCAATGACGTTATCCGCTTCACCCCCGAGGACACGCTGCGCGATCAGATACAGCAGGCCGTGGCGCTGGCACGCCGGAAGGGGCAGCAGGTGGTGCTGATGCCTTGTGGCAACGTGGGCCACGCGCCCTTTTTTGTGCCGCCCCTGTCGTGGGCCATGTCACGCCGGTCCGAGGCGCTGCATGCCCTGGCGCGCGAGGTGGCCAGCGCGCAGCAGGTGCACTATGTGCGCTTGCTCAAGCCGCGCGACCAGGACCCGTTCGTGACCCGCAGCCAGGAGCTGAATGCCGCTGACGGCCTGCACCCCAGCAGCGCGGGCTATGCCGAGTGGTACCGCGAGCTGGTGGCACAAGGCGGGTTGAATGGCCTCACGCAGTAGCCCTTGTTAATCGTCCGTTGACTCGCTCTTGGACAGCCACTGCAGCACGGCATCGATGACCCACTGCGGGTCGTCCAGCGGCAGGTCGTGCCCCGCCCACGGATGCAACTGCAGCGGCAGCCCCCAGGCCTGCGCAATGGCCTGCGAGCATTGGCTGGACACCAGCCGATCCGCTTGGCTGCCCAGCAGCAATACACGCTCCACAGGCGCGGCAGTAGGCGCGCAGTACCGCGCTGCAGCCACCAGCTGGCGCACGGCATTGCGGGCCGACACGGGCCGTTGCCTGCGCACAGCGGCCCACTGCGCCACCGCGCCCGCAGCGGCGGATGGTGCGCTGCGGCTGGTGATCTGCCACACCAGCTGCTCCGCAGCTTCCGCAGATCGCCACCGCCAGGCCAGCCGCAGCAGCGGTGCGATGTTGTGCAGCTGCAGACGGTGCCAGAACGGGCTGAACGGGCGCAGGCTGGTGTTGATGAGCACGCAGCCCGCCACCTCGTGGGGCGCCACGCGCGCCCATTCGGTGGCCACCATCGCCCCCAGCGACATGGCCAGCAGGTGGTAGGGCGGCGCCACCGCATGCTGTGCCAGCTCTGCACGGCAGGCTTGCACCATACCTTGTACCGACAAGGGTGATGTCAGATGGTGGAACTGGCCGTTGCCCGGCAGGTCCAGCGCCAGCACGTCGTCGCCCGGCACCGCTTGCGCAAAGCGCTCGCCAAAGGCGCCCCAGTGCGCGGCCTCACGCGTCAGACCGCGCAGCAAGATCCATTGGCGTGGTGGGCGCGCGGGCATCTCAGTACCACGCAGCCAGGGCATCGGCACGGCGCTGCGCACGCTGCTCGGGCGCTGGCACCCAGCGTGCGTGGCTGCAGGCCGCACGCGACAGAAAGTCGAGCAGCGACAGGTGCCGCCGTAGCACCCGCTGCTGGCGGTGGTTGATGAGCGGGTTGAAGATGCCATTGCGCGAGAACAGCTGGCGCGGGTTCTTCTTGATCCACAGCCACGAGCCCATCTCCAGCGTGAGCGGCAGGAAGGTGTGCGCGGGCACCTCACGGCAGGCCTGCAGGTACAGGTGATCCCACAGGTCGCCATGGGCAAGGTACTGCGCACTCTGCGGCTCGATGATGTACTGGTGGTTGCTGTGCGCCTGCAAAAAAATGTCCTGCAGCGCATGCAGCTCGGCCAGGTGCGGAATGGGCCGGCGGGTGTGGGCAAACGGGAACCACAGCCGGTCCTTCACCCCAAAACCCGAGTGGCAGTCCAGCGCAATGCTGAACGGCCGCGCCAGCAGCTGCTGCGCTACCACGTCGCACAGCGCCTGGCTCTCGGCCTCCATGGGGTCGCCAAGCCTGCCCCGGTACCACGGCAGGCCCGCGCTCACGCGCTGCCCACCAACACCCCAGGGTACCGGGTCCACCGCATCGACGGGCGCATTGCGCATCAGGTCGACACCGCGCGGGTTGGCGCGCGTGGCAGACCACATGCCGCCAGGGTTGACGATGGGCATGAAGACCAGGCGCACACGCTCCAGCTGCTGGTGCAAGGTGGTGTCCCACTGCAGCCGCATGACCACGTTTTGCAGGTAGGCAATGACCACCTCGGCACCAATGCGTTCCAGCCCATGCACGCCGCCAAAGAACCCCACCGCAGGCACGTCCAGCGCCGGGTTGCCCAGCCCGATGGCATAGATGGGAAATTGCGGTCCCGATGCCACAGCCACCTGCTGGACGACCTGCACCTCCAGATGAGGCGCCCCCAGGTCGAGGATTTTTTCCAGCGCCGCAAGCTCGGGCAGCATGTTCAATGTGTGGGGTAAGTCGGTGTGTACGGCACGCCAGAGCGCGTGCCAAGCAGCGAGGATAGCGCCCGGGGCGCGGCACGAACAGCGTCGCGGTGGGCCTGTGGGGTTTGGGCGAACCGACGCGAAACCGTCACACAACAGCGCTACCTTGCCAGCAGTTACCACCCTTTGGAAGAGGCGCACCATGCTCTGGAAACTGTTCGGACTGCAGCGGCTGCTCGATGAGCTGTTCGATGAACGCGGATGGCTGAGCCTGGACCTGCCCCGCACCACCGGCTGGGACCACGACGATGTACCCGCCATCGCGCAAGACTGAGGCCTACCGCTGGGCCATGGGCTGGGCGATGCTGGCCTGCGCACTGGCCTGGGGCGTGGTGGAGTTTCTGGCCCTGCAGCGCGCGCGCTGGCAGCTGTGGCGCGAGCGGCTGCACACGCCTGCCCACCATTAGCGAGACCGCCGTGAGCGACCGGCCGCAGGACCTGCACGAAGAGGTGGCGAACAGTGCGCTTCACGGTGCTGCGCTGGTGGGCGCCTGCCTTGCCGTGCCGCAGCTGCTGCAATCAGCCCCCGCCGCGCATCCTGCTGCCATCTGGGGCGTGCTGGTGTTTGGGGCCACCATGGCGCTGCTGTATGGCGCCTCCACCCTATACCACGCACTGCCGCCGGGGCGGGCCAAGCAATGGGCGCTGCAGCTGGACCATGCGGCGATCCACCTGTTCATTGCGGGCAGCTTCACCCCGTTTGCGCTGAGTGCGCCAGGCCACAGACACCACATCGCGGCCCTGGTGCTGGTGTGGGTTGCGGCGCTGGCGGGCTGCTGGCTGCAGTTGCGCACGCGGCGCGCAGCACCTTGGCTCTCCACCGTCTTGTATGTGGCGATGGGTTGGGTAGCGCTGCTGGCGGCCCTGCCCCTGATGGCCCATGTGCCCGCCGTGAGTGCCGCCTGGCTGGTCATCGGCGGGGCCGCCTACACAGCTGGCGTGGTGTTTTTCGTGATGGACGCCGTGGTGCGCTATGCCCACGCTGTGTGGCATGGCTGCGTCATCGCAGGCACGGGCTGCCACGTGATCGCGGTACTGGGCTTGCAGACGGTGACCTAGCCAAGCCACCAAAAACGGTCACAGCGCACGCGCGCGCGACCGCCTCGCGGGCCCTGCACCTGCAGGCGATGCCGCATCGATGCAACGGCTGCAAACACCTGCAGCATGCAGGCCCTATCGCGCATGGCGTTATCGCACCTAAAATCACGCAGGTCCTCGCCCGCAGAGGCAGGGCCCATCGTCATTCCAATCAACGAAAAAACATCATGGCAACTGCAAAGAAAACTCCCGCTCCCGCAAAGAAGGTGGCCGTCAAGGCCGCAGCACCCGCCGCCAAGAAGGCCGCCCCTGCAGCCAAAAAGGCTGCGCCAGCCGCCAAGAAAGCTGCTGCCCCCGCCGCCAAGCCCGTGGCCGCTGCTGCACTGAAGCCCATCAAGACCGCGTTCAATAAGACGACGCTGGTCGCCCACCTGGCTGAACAGTCGGGCGTGGAACCCAAGGCCACCAAGGCCGTGCTGGCCGCGCTGGAAGCCGCCATCCTGGGCTCGGTGCACAAGAAGGGCTCTGGCGAGTTCACGCTGCCTGGCGTGCTCAAGATCGGCCTGCAGCAAGTGCCCGCCAAGAAGAAGCGCTTTGGCAAGGACCCGTTCACGGGTGAAGAGCGCTGGTTCCCCGCCAAGCCTGCTTCGGTCAAGATCAAGACCCGTGCCCTGAAGAAGCTGAAGGACGCAACCGTCTGATGCACCTGGCGCCGCAAGGCGCTTGCGTCAGCACCAGGGGCCGCAAGGCCCCTTTTTCTTTGGTGGAGCTTGCAACGGCTGCGCGACGACGCCCCCATGCACGCCCTGGGCCTTGCGCAATCAGGCCATGATGGCCCCTGGCGCCGCAGGATGGGCATACAACGCCTGCACCGCCGCCGCGCGGCGCGAGAGCACCGCCCCCTGGTTGATGTAGCCCTTGTCGGTGATCTCTCCGGCATCTGCATCGGGCGCGGAGTCCATCACCATGGCCCGCGTGGGGCACTGCGAAGACCCCACACCAGCATCGCGGCGCGCGCGCATCACGGCCTGCAGCGCTTGCTCCAGCCGCGCGGCATCGGCGGCACCGGCCGCAGACGGGAACACCAGCATGCCCACCTCATCCCGGTCATGCCCGGTGAGCACGATGTCCTGCACCAGTGGCGCCAGTTGCGACACCAGGTCCACCCGCAAAGTGCCCACCGACACCCAGCTGCCGCTGGACAGCTTGAAATCCTCCGCCACACGTCCGTTGAAGACCACGCCTTTGTCTGGCTGCTGTGCGTCCACCAGATAGCCCGCATCGCCGATGCGGTAGAACCCTTCGTGATCGAACGCGGCGGCCGTCTCGCGCGGCGCATTGCGGTAGCCCGCAAACACCGACACGCCCCGCACCCGCATCTCCAGCTTGCTGCCGTTGGGCACCAGCTTCAGCTCCAACCCCGGCAAGGGTGCACCAATGCAGCCCGCGCCCTCCAGGTGCCAGTGCGCGGTGGTGACAGCGGGCGCTGTCTCTGTGGAGCCCCACGAGGTGGTGAGCCACAGCGGCTGCGCGGGGCGCACGCGCCGGGCAACGGCCTGCAGGCGCTGCCAGGTCGATGGAGCCAGCGCCGCCGCTGCATAGAAGGCCAGACGCATGCGCGCCAGCACGTCGGCGGCCAGGCGGTCGTCGGCCTCCAGAAACGGCAGCAGCATGTCAAAGCCCCGGGGCACGTTGAACAGCATGGTGGGCTGCACCTCGCGCAAGTTGCGCACCGTCTTGTCGATGAGCCCCGGCATCGGCCGCCCCTCGTCGATGTAGAGCGTGCCCCCGTGGCACAGCACCATGTTGAGGTTGTGGTTGCCGCCAAAGGTATGGCTCCACGGCAGCCAGTCCACCAGCACCGGCTTTTCATGCGCTAAAAAGCGCCATGCCTGGGCCATCATCTGCTGGTTGGCGCAGAGCATACGGTGGGTGTTGATGACCACCTTGGGCCGGCCGGTGGAGCCAGAGGTGAGAAGGTATTTGGCATGGTCATCGGGCAGCAGCGCCTGCATGGCCTGCTGCACCTGGGGTGTCTCCTGCCCGGCAAGCAGATGCTCCCAAGGCAGCGCCCCCGGACACGCAGCGGCGTTGCGGCTGAACACGCGCACGGCGCCACTATCCCAGCCTTGCAGGGCTGGCGCATAGACGCTGGCATCGGACGCATAGACCAGACTGGGCTCCAGCACCGACAGCATGCCGTGCAGGCGGCTGTGGTCCTGAGATCGTGCGTATGCGCTCGACAGCGAGCAGGGGGTGATACCCACATGCATGGCTGCCAGCATGAGCACCGCATGGTCCACCGCGTTGTCGGACAGGATGGCAATCGGCCGCCCGGCGGGCAAGCGCAGGTCCAGCAGCGACTGCGCCACGGCGCCCACCTGGCGGCGCAGCTGGGCATAGGTCAGGCTGCGCCAGCCCTCTGCGCTGTCGCTCCGCTCGGCCAGTGCCAGGGCATCAGGCGTCTCTTTGGCCCAGCGCTCCAGCCATTCCCCCACGCAGCGGGCATAGGGTTGCAGCGCCATGGGAGAGCGCAGCGTGAAAGAACCATCGTCAAACTGGGTGCGCACGGCGCGCGCCGGGGCAATCTGGCGCTCGTCATCAAGAAAGGCTGGGTACATGGTGGGTTCTCGGGAGCGATGGAGGTTCAAACACTGAGGCGCTATGCCTCAGGCATCGAGATCGGGATCAGGTTGACCGAGCAGCCCAGACGCCTGCTTGGCGCACAACAGCTCGATGAGCAAGGCATCCCGCGCACGGGCCAGATCGCTGGCCTGCCTGTCACCCAGCGCCTGCGCCACACCTTCGGTCACCTGGCGCTGCAAGGATTCGGTCATGGACGGGGCGCCCAGGTCCTGCCACCAGCTTTCGATGGGGCCACCCAGGTGGGCCAGCAGGTGGGCGATGCCACCGTCGCCGCCCGACAGGTGCAGGTTCATGAACGGCCCCATCAGCGCCCACCGCAAGCCAGGGCCCTGCGAGATGGCGGTGTCGATGTCTTCCACGGTGGCCACGCCCTGATCCACCAGGTGGAAGGCCTCGCGCCACAGAGCGGCCTGCAAGCGGTTGGCAATGTGCCCCTTGATCTCGCGCCGCACCTGGATGGGACGCTTTCCGATGTGGGCATAGAACGCCATCGCATCAGCCACTGCCTGGGGCGCGGTGCGCTCGCCGCCGCCCACTTCGACCAGCGGGATCATGTGCGGCGGATTGAACGGGTGGCCCAGCACCACGCGCCCGGGGTGCGTGCAATCCTGCTGCATGTCCGTCACCGCCAGCCCCGAGGAACTGGACGCCAGCACCACATGCGCCGGGGTCGCGGCATCCATGCGGCGGAACAGGTCCAGCTTGAAGTCGAGCCGCTCGGGTCCGTTCTCTTGCACAAAGTCGGCCTGTGCCAGAGCGTCTTCCAGCCGCGCGTGAAAGCGCAAGCGCTGCGGGCTGGCGCCGGGCGCCAGCCCCTGCTGCGCCAGCGCCACCCAATGCGCAGCGACGGCGTCCCGCAGTCGCTGCTCGGCCCCGGGCGATGGGTCGGTGGCCTCCACGTCCAGGCCCCGCGCCAGAAAGTACGCAGCCCAGCTGGCGCCAATGGTGCCGGTGGCCACGACGGCCACGCGCTTTACGGTGTGTGCCATGCGAGACCTTTCAGGACTCGGCCGTGAAGCCGACCTTCTTCACCAGCGGCCCCCAGCGCTCGTACTCGGCCTGTTGCGAGGCCAACATCTCTGCGGGCGTAGAGCCTTTGGCGATGAGCCCCACCACAGCCAGGCTGTCCATGACGGCCTTGTCCTTGATCGCAGTGTTGATGGCAGCGTTGGCGGCGGCCACCACGGCCGCTGGCGTGCGCGCCGGAGCGTAAAAGCCGAACCATTCCTCGGTCGTGAGTTCTGGAAAGCCCTGCTCTGCAAACGTGGCGACCTCGGGCGAAAACGGTGACCGTGCCTGGCCCGAGGTGGCGATCAGCCGCAGCTTTCCCGCCTTGTGGTTGGGAATGAAGTCTCCACTGGGGGTGACCATCGACGCGATCTGCCCGCCCACCACATCGGTCACCCCCGGGATGGAACCGCGGTACGGCACATGCTTGAGGTCCACGCCGTTGTTCAAGCCCAGCAGCGCACCGATGAAGTGCGGCGTGGAGCCTGCTGCAGGCGAGCCGTAGTTCGCCTGCCCGGGGTTGGCCTTGGCCCAGGCCAGAAAGTCCTTCACCGTCTTGACGGAGGCGGGCACCAGCGGCCCCACGGCCAGACCGTGGTGCATGACAGCGCCGATGGACACCGGCACAAAGTCCTTGGCCGGGTCGTAGCTCAGGCGGCTGTAAATATGCGGGTAGATGGAGGTGCACGAAAACGGCGACAGCGTGAGCACGCTGCCATCGGCAGGCGCGCCCTTGAGCGACTCCAGCGCAATGCGGCCGCCCGCGCCGGGCTTGTTTTCCACCACCGCAGGGTTGCGGGTGTAGGGCGATGCGGCCAGCTTCTCGCCCACCCTGCGCGCCACGCTGTCGCCCGCGCTGCCAGCAGGAAAGCCGTAGAAGATCTTGACCTGGTCGATGGTCTGCGCCCAGGCGGCCAGTGGCGACAAAGCCCCCAGCGCAGAGGCGCAACCGACGTGGTGCATGAACTGGCGGCGCGTGTGCATCATCATGTGTCTCCTGTGGATGGAGCGGTCATTATTTTTTGTAGCCCCGCGCCACTCAGTCATCGCGATGACATTTGGACTCAGGGAATACGCGCACGCGCCTGTACAGCACCCGGGGGCGCAGGAGACACTCTCACCATGTTGGTCAAACTGGCGCCCCCTACCCTCACCGATCTGCTGCTGCACTCCGCCTGGTTCCCGGCCCTGGACAGCGCCGCCCAGCAGCGGGTGATGGACGATGTGCGCGAGGTCGAAGTGCTCCAGGGCAGCGCGCTGTGCCGGCGCGGCCACACCCCGGTGCACTGGTATGGCGCCATCGAGGGGTTGCTGAAGTGGACGGTGACCTCCGGCGATGGCCGCTCGGTCACGCTGGGCGGGCTGTCGGCGGGGAGCTGGTTTGGCGAAGGCACCTTGCTGCGCGGCACGCCGCGCACGGCCGACGTGATCGCACTGCGCCCCAGCCGCGTGGCGCTAGTGCCGATGGAGACCTTTGAATGGCTGCACGCCACGCAGCGCAGCTTTGACCACTTTCTGCTGCGCCAGATCAACGAGCGCATGCACTGGTTTCTGGGCAACTTCACGGCCCACCATTTGCTCGATACCGACAGCCAGGTGGCCCGTGCGCTCGCCGGCCTGTTCCACCCCTGGCTGCACCCGGGCAGCGACACGCACCTGCAGGTGTCGCAGGAGGAAATTGCCAACCTCTCCGGCGTGTCGCGCCAGCGCTGCAACGCGGCGCTGAAGCGGCTGCAGGCCGCGGGCCTGCTGGAGATTGAATACGGCGGCATCACCGTCACCGACCTGGAAAGGCTGCGGCGCCAGGTGGAATAGCGCTGTCGCTTGGACTCACTGGGGGCACGGGCTATTGCCCTGCCACCGCCCCGTCCGCAGCTATGCAGGAGTGTGGTGCGCTTGGATGAAGGCAACCGCAGCGGCCACCACCGCGTCAGGCTGGTCGCGGTGCGGAGAATGCGCGCAGTCCGGCAGCTCCAGCAGCTTGGTGCCCGGCACGCGTTGGGCAATGCCCCGGATTTGCGCCAGGGAACCGTACTCGTCGTCGCAGCCCTGGATGGCCAGCACGGGTGCGCGGATCTGGGCAACCTCGGGCTCGATGTTCCACGCGCGGAAAGCAGGGTTCAGCCAGATGCGGTTCCAGCCCCAGAAGGCGGAATCCACATCGTCGTGATAGCGCCCCAGCTTGTGGCGCAGATCGGTCTGTTCGTAGGCCTCCCGCGCGTGTTCGATGTTCTGCACCGTCACTTCTTCCACAAAGATATGTGGCGCCATCACCACCAGCCCTTGCACGCGCCGCGGCCAGCGCGCGGCCATCAACAAGGCAATCGACGCGCCATCGCTGTGGCCAAACAGCCAGGCGGCCTCCTGCACTCCCAGTGCATCGAGGAATGCAGGCACCACCTCATGTGCCTGTTGGTGCATGAAGTCCGGGCCCCACACCTCGTCCGCGCCCCGGGGGGTGGAGCGGCCATACGCGGGGCGGGAGAACACCAGCCCCCGCAGCCCGCCCGCATCGCACAGCTGGCGCGGGAAGTCCTTCCACATCGCCACCGAGCCCAGGCCTTCGTGCAGGAACACCACCAAGGGGGCGTCGCTGCGCTCGGGTGCTATCCACTGGTACTCGATATGAACCGTGCGGTTGCGCCAGACCACGGGCACGCGCTCTGTGCCCCCCACGGGGCCGGGTGCAGCGACGTTGGCATTCACGCCCGCTGCTCCCGTTCGCGCAGCCGAAAGCGCTGGATTTTGCCGGTGGCTGTCTTGGGCAGCTCGGGCAAGAACTCGATCAGACGCGGGTACTTGTAGGGCGCCAGGCGTTCCTTCACAAAGGCCTTGAGTTCATCTGGTGTGACCGCCTGCCCATCTTTGAGCACCACAAACGCCTTGGTCTTGGTCAGGCCGTCGGCATCCTGCGTGCCGATCACGGCCGCCTCCAGCACGGAGGTGTGCTGCATCAGCGTGGCCTCCACCTCGAAGGGGGACACATAAATGCCGCTGACCTTGAGCATGTCGTCGCTGCGCCCGGCGTAGGTGTAGTAGCCCTCGGCATCGCGCACGTACTTGTCGCCGCTTTTGGTCCACGCGCCCTGGAAGGTCTCGCGGGTCTTGGCGCGGTTGTTCCAATACATCAGCGCTGCACTGGGGCCCTGGATGTAGAGGTCGCCGATCTCGCCCTGCGGCACCTCGCTGCCGTCTTCGCCGCGCAGGGAAATCTCGTAACCCGGCACCGGTTTGCCCGTGCTGCCGTAGCGCACGTCGCCCGGGCGGTTGGACAGGAAGATGTGCAGCATCTCGGTCGAACCAATGCCATCAATGATGTCGCACCCGAAATGGTCCTTGAAGCGCTGTGCAATCTCGGCCGGCAGCGCCTCGCCCGCCGACGAGCACATGCGCAGCGCCACCGCGCTGCGGGAAGGCAGGCGGGGCGAGGCGAGCATGCCGGCAAAACCGGTGGGCGCCCCAAAGAACACCGTGGGCTGGTGGCGCGTCCAGCGCTCGAACGTGGCGTCTGGCGTGGGGCGTTCGGCCATCAGCACCACCGTGGCGCCCACCGACAACGGGAAGGTCAGGCTGTTGCCCAGCCCATAGGCAAAGTAGAGCTTGGCAGCGGAAAAGCACACGTCCTTGTCGGTCAGACCCAGCACCGCCTTGCCATACAGCTCGGCCGTCCACCAAAGGCTGCCCTGGGTGTGCACCGTGCCCTTGGGCTTGCCCGTGGAGCCCGAGGAATAGAGCCAGAACCCTGGCTCGTCAGGCCCCGTGCGCGCGGGCGCGGCGAGCGCGGGGGTGCTGGCCATAGCGGCCTCCATGTCCACCGCCCCCGCAGCCAACGTGCCCTGCGGCTGCGACACCACACAAGCGCGCACTTCGTGGTGGGGCGCCAGGGCCAGCGCGTCGTTCAGCACCGGCAGCAATGCTCCAGAGACCAGCGCCGCCTGCGCGCGGCAATGCGTCAGCATGTAGGCATAGTCGTCCGGCTTGAGCAGGGTGTTGACCGCCACCGGCACCACACCGGCGTAAAGACAACCCAGAAACGCCACCGGCCAGTCGCTGGTGTCCAGCATCAGCAGCAGCACGCGTTCCTCGCGCCGCACACCGGCGTTGGCCAGCACAGCCGCCAGCCGCCGCGCACGGTCTTCCAGCGCGCTGTAGCTCAGGGTCCCCTGGTCGTCGATGTAGGCAATGCGGTCACCCCGCGCGCGGTTCAGGGCGAACAGATGCTCTGCAAAATTGAACTGTTCTGGAAGGCTGTTCATGGCGTGTCTCCGTCGCGATGGCGTTGTTTTTGTGGGTGGGTTCGGGGTCAGCAGCCCAGCGCCGCGAGCACTTCGGGGCTGGCCTGCACCGCACTGCGCTGGTGATAGAAGTCCAGCGCCCGCAGGCCGCCCAGCTCGGCACCACCGCCAGCCCGGCCGGGCCCACCATGCAGCGACATGGGCATGACATTGCCGTGGCCCGTGTGCGCAGTGGCCACGGCCGGCGTCACCACATGCACCCGGCCGTTGCTCGCCGCCAGCGCAATGGCGGCCTTGGCCAGGGCCTTGTCGTCGGCGCCGTAGAGCGAGGTCACGAGCGAGCCCTGGCCTCGCTGCGCCAGGGCCAGCGCATGGGGCAGGTCGTTGTAGGGCAGCAAGGTGGCCACCGGGCCAAACACCTCTACGTCATGGACGATGGTGACCCGGTCGGCATCGCGCGCGCCCAGCAGCACCGGGCCGACGCAGGCCGCCACGGCAGGGTCGGCGTCAACCAGGGGCCGGGTTCGGCCGTCGTGCAGGACGTCGGTATGGGCGGCCAGGGCGGCAATGCCGGCCTGCACGCCATTGAACTGCGCGCGACTGACCAGCGAGCCCATGCGCACTTCCGGGTTGCGGGGGTTGCCCACCACCACGCTGGCCAGTTGGGCACTGACCGCCTCGGCCACCGCGGCGTACAACGCGGCGGGAACCAGGATGCGGCGGATGGCGGTGCACTTCTGGCCGGACTTGACGGTCATCTCGCGGACGACTTCGCGCACCAGCAAGTCAAAGGCGGCGCTGCCGGGCGCCGCATCAGGCATCAGCAGCGCGGCATTGAGGCTGTCGGCCTCGACGTTGGCGCGCACCGAACGCTGCGCCACCGCCGGATGCGCCCGCACAAGGCCCGCTGTCTCGGCAGAGCCGGTGAACGAGACCACATCAAACGGTTGCAGCGCATCCATCAGGCCCGCCGAGCTTCCCGCGATGATCGACAGTGCACCGACGGGCAACACCCCCGCGTTCACCACGTCCTGCACCATGCGCTGGGTCAGCCATGCCGTGGATGTGCCGGGCTTGACGATGACCGGCATGCCCGACAGCAAGGCGGGCGCGGCTTTTTCCCACAGCCCCCAGGCGGGAAAGTTGAAGGCGTTGATGCACAGCGCCACCCCAGGCCGGGGCACCTGCAGGTGTTGCGACTGAAAGACCGGGTCCTTACCCAGCCTGACGGCGTCCCCGTCGCGCAGCACGCGCACATCGCCCAGCGCATCACCCCATCTGGCGTATTGGCCGAGGGTGAAGATTCCCCCGTCGATGTCCACCGCTGAGTCTGTCTTGACGGTGCCGGAGTTGGCAGTGGCAATGTCGTAGTAACTGTCGCGGTGCGCCTGCAACACCTTGGCGACCGCACCGAGCATGGCGGCCCGCTCACGGTAGGTGGCGGCGCGCAGCGCAGTCCCGCCCTGTTCGCGGGCAAACGCAAAGGCCTCTGGCAGGTTCAACCCCGTGGCGTCCACCCGCACCAGGGCGGTGCCCAGTACAGGATCGCGCAGCTCGATGCCGGGCCCTGTTCCGTGTTGCCAGCGGCCGGCAACGTGGTTGGCGAGCAATTCAGTCATGCAGTCGGTCTTTCAGAGCGAGAAGGTCCATGGGGAAGCAGCGCAGGCGCCAGCACTAGCGGGTGAACTGGATCTGCCCCTCGGGCAGCAGGTACAGCACCAGCGCTCTGCCGTGTGCCACCGTGGGGTGGTGGGCACTGCCGGGCGGGTAAACGCACCATCCGGCAGGGTGGCCGTCAAACACCGCATCGCCCTCCCGCGGCATGATCAAATCGATTTCGCCCTGCGGGTGGGTGTGGTGGGGGCCTGCAATGTTTTGCATGTCCACCACGTCCACAGAAAACCGGTGCAGGGCATCTTCGGGCTTGAACACACGGCCGTAGCGAATGCCACCGCCCTCGCGTTCACACAACCACCCCTCACGCGCACCCTGAATACACGCCTCCCGCAAGCGCTGGTAGGTCGCACTGGTGGGGCCGTGTGCAGTGTTAAGCCATTGCGCGAGCGCGGCATCCAGGGGTTTGCCAGCGAGCTGGGCGGTCAGATCAGCCAGGGCTTGGTGAAATGCAGTTTTGTCGGACATGGGCGGTGGGTGCAGCTAGAGTCGGGGCCCAATCTGCACCGTTTTTGATCCACCGCCTTGCGCGCATCCAAAACATGCAGTATTTTGCCAATTAACGAACCATAGTTACCTCAAAGATCCATGTCAAGCACTATAGTGCATGCATGGCGTTTTCCCTGAGAAGGCCAGGGTGCTCCATGAAAAGGATGGGTATGAACGAAACAGAAACGGCGGGGCTGCTGGCACCCGCCTCCGCGCAGGAGGGTGCGCCGCCATCGGCTGAAGAGCCCAAGAACCCCCTTTTGGTGGCTTTGGGCGAGCGCGTTCGCAACCTGCGTGCGCAGCGGGGCCTGACCCGCAAGGCAGTGGCCGTGGCTGCCGATGTGTCGGAGCGCCACCTGGCCAACCTGGAGTACGGCACCGGCAACGCTTCCATCCTGGTGCTGCAGCAGGTGGCCCATGCCCTGCACTGCTCGCTGGCGGAGCTGGTGGGCGACTTCACGACACAATCGCCCGAATGGCTGCTGATCCGCGAACTGCTGGAACACCGCAGCGAGCCCGAACTGCGCCGCGCGCGCCTGGCGCTGCACGAGCTGCTGAGCGGGGGGCACAACGACGCAGCAAGGCACCGCCGCATCGCGCTGGTGGGTCTGCGGGGGGCTGGCAAATCCACACTGGGGCCGTTGCTGGCGCGCGAGCTGGACGTACCGTTCATTGAACTGAGCCGCGCCATCGAGGCCCTCGCAGGGTGCAGCGTGCGTGAAATCCACGACCTGTACGGCACCACCGCCTACCGCCGCTACGAGCGCAGGGCGCTGGAAGAAACGATACAGATCCACAGCGAGGTGGTCATTGCCACGCCGGGCGGCATCGTGTCGGACCCCGCCACTTTCAACGAACTGCTGGCCCACTGCACCACCGTGTGGTTGCGGGCCGCGCCCGAGGAACACATGGGGCGCGTGGTCGCCCAGGGCGACATGCGCCCGATGGCCGCCAGCAAAGAGGCCATGGACGATCTCAAGCGCATCCTGGACGGGCGCGCTGCTTTTTATTCCAAGGCCGAAATTACGGTGGACACCTCCGGCCAGACGCCCGAGCAAAGCCTGCAAGCCCTGAGTGCCAGTGTGCGCAAGGCCATGGCCCGGGCGGCGTAAAACCCCGCACGCCCCCTGAGCGGCTGCAGCCCGGACACGGGCGCCGCAGCACCCACACCCACACCCCTCCCGGCACCGCACAGCGCCACCGCCACGGTGGCCTGTGCAGTTCGCCCCCTCACACCCCTGCGCAGCCCTCATTAGCGCTGCACATCCGCCCGACTGCCATCGGCAAAAAAATGCATTGACATACCGCATAACATGCATGATGATGCACATCAACAGTAAGCAATAAGCACTATATTGCATTAATTCTCCACGGAGACCTCATGGCAGACCTCACCCACGCTCCCGAACGCGTTGACTACCGCACTGACCCCACGCAGTACCGCCACTGGACCTTGTCGGTCGAGGGCGCCATTGCACGGCTGTCCCTCGACATTGCGGAGGACGGCGGGATTCGTCCTGGCTACAAGCTCAAGCTCAACAGCTACGACCTGGGGGTGGACATTGAGCTGCATGACGCACTCAACCGCATCCGCTTTGAGCACCCCAACGTGCGCAGCGTCATCGTCACCAGCGGCAAGGACCGCATCTTTTGCTCGGGCGCCAACATCTTCATGCTGGGGGTATCCAGCCACGCCTGGAAGGTCAACTTCTGCAAGTTCACCAACGAAACGCGCAACGGCATTGAAGACTCCTCCAAACACTCGGGCCTCAAGTTCATTGCGGCCGTGAATGGCGCCTGTGCAGGCGGCGGCTACGAGCTGGCACTGGCGTGCGATGAAATCATCCTGGTCGATGACCGGTCGTCTGCCGTATCGCTGCCCGAAGTGCCTTTGCTGGGCGTGTTGCCCGGCACCGGCGGGCTGACACGCGTCACGGACAAGCGCCGCGTGCGGCACGATCTGGCCGACATCTTCTGCACCAGCGTGGAGGGTGTGCGCGGCCAGCGCGCGGTGGACTGGCGCCTGGTGGACCGTATTGCCAAGCCCGCGCAATTTGCCGCCACGGTGCAAGAGCGAGCTGCCGCCCATGCACAGACCAGCACCCGCCCCAGCGGCGCACAAGGCATTGCCCTGCCCCGCGTGGAGCGGCAGGACCATGCCGACGGCATGCGCTACCAGCACGTGACGGTGGACATCGACCGCGCACGGCGCACGGCCACGTTGTGCATCCGGGCACCTCAAGGGGCGCATCCCGCAGACACGGCCGCCATTGAAGCAGCAGGCGCCGCCTGGTGGCCGCTGGCAATGGCCCGCGAGCTTGACGACGCCATCCTGAACCTGCGCACCAACGAGCTGGACATTGGCACCTGGCTGCTGAAGACCGAAGGGGACGCACAAGCGGTGCTGGCCAGTGATGCCGTCCTGCTGGCCCACCAGGACCACTGGCTGGTGCGCGAGACCATCGGCGCACTGCGGCGCACCTTTGCCCGTCTGGATGTGTCCTCGCGCAGCCTTTTCGCGCTGATAGAGACGGGCTCAGCTTTTGCCGGCACCCTGGCAGAGCTGGCGCTGGCGGCGGACCGTACCTACATGCTGGCCCTGCCCGACGCGCCCGAGCAGGCACCAACGCTCACCCTGAACGCATTCAACTTTGGCTTGTTGCCTATGGTGAATGACCAAAGCCGCCTGCAGCGCCGCTTCTATGAAGAGGCAGGCCCACTGGAAGCGGTCCGCGCAGCCGCCGGCCGGCCGCTGGACGCGGACAGTGCGCTCGCACTGGGCCTGGTCACAGCCGCCCCCGACGACATCGACTGGGCCGACGAAATCCGCATCGCCATCGAAGAACGCGCCGCCATGTCGCCCGACGCGCTGACCGGCCTGGAGGCCAACCTGCGTTTTGCCAGCAAGGAAAACATGAACACCCGCATCTTCGGGCGCCTGACCGCGTGGCAGAACTGGATCTTCAACCGTCCCAACGCCGTGGGCGAAAAGGGCGCGCTCAAGGTCTACGGCACCGGCCAGAAGGCCGGGTTTGACCAGACGCGCGTCTGACCCCCTGCCCTGCATTCGATTTCCATCCAGAGGAGCACCCCATGAGCAGCATCAACTACAGCGAGAAGATCCCCAACAACGTCAACCTCGGCGAAGACCGCACGCTGCAGCGCGCGCTCGAAGGCTGGCAGCCCAACTTCATCAACTGGTGGGACGACGTGGGCCCTGAGGGATCGACCAATCATGAGGTTTATCTGCGCACCGCCGTCAGCGTAGACCCGAATGGCTGGGCACAGTTTGGCCATGTGAAGATGCGCGACTACCGCTGGGGCATCTTTCTGAACCCTGGCGATACCAACCGCGAAATCCACTTTGGCGACCACAAAGGCGAAAAAGCCTGGCAAGACGTGCCCGGCGAACACCGCGCCAACCTGCGCCGCATCATCGTGACCCAGGGTGACACGGAGCCAGCCTCGGTAGAGCAGCAGCGCCACCTGGGCCTGACGGCGCCCAGCATGTACGACCTGCGCAACCTATTCCAGATCAATGTGGAAGAGGGCCGTCACCTGTGGGCCATGGTGTACCTGCTGCACAAGCACTTTGGCCGCGACGGCCGCGAAGAAGCTGAAGCGCTGCTGCAACGCCAGTCCGGCGACGAGAACAACCCGCGCATCCTGGGCGCGTTCAATGAAAAGACGCCGGATTGGCTGGCGTTTTTCATGTTCACCTACTTCACCGACCGCGACGGCAAGTTCCAGCTCTCGGCGCTGGCAGAGAGCGCCTTTGACCCGCTGGCGCGCACCACCAAGTTCATGCTGACCGAAGAGGCCCACCACATGTTTGTGGGCGAAAGCGGCATCTCGCGCGTGCTGTCGCGCACTGCGCAGGTGATGAACGACCTCAAGACCGATGACCCTGCGCAGGTGCGTGCAGCGGGCGCCATCGACCTGCCCACCATCCAGCGCTACCTCAACTTCCACTACAGCGTGACCATCGACCTGTTCGGCGCAGACCAGTCGAGCAACGCCGCCACCTTCTACAGCTCAGGCCTCAAGGGTCGCTACGAAGAAGGCAAACGCACCGACGACCACGTGCTCAAGGGTCAGACGTACAAGGTGCTGGAGGTCAAGGACGGCCAGTTACTGGAAAAAGAAGTGCCCATGCTCAACGCGCTGAACGAAGTGCTGCGCGACGACTTCATCAAGGACTCCATGGCAGGCGTGGGCCGGTGGAACAAGGTGCTGGAGAAGGCCGGCGTCCCCACCCGCCTGGTGGTGCCCCACAAGGCCTTCAATCGCCAGATCGGCGCGCTGGCCGGCATCAAGATGTCGCCCGACGGCCGCGTGGTGAGCGAGGCGGAATGGACCGCACGCAAGGCCGAATGGCTGCCCACGCCCGAAGACTTCGCGTTTGTGGCGTCGTTGATGGGCCGCGTGGTCGAGCCGGGCAAGTTCGCTGGCTGGATTGCGCCCCCGGTCATGGGCATCAACCGCCAGCCGGTGGATTTCGAGTACGTGCGTTTCAATTGACCCCTGCTGAGCCTGAGCCGCCAGCGCCCGCCTCTACCAGGGGCATCCCGGCGCCTGCGGCCAGGCACAGAAGTTTTGCTCGGTATCGACTGAAGCCAGCCAACGCATGCAAGGTCACAGCACCCGTCGACAGACATTGCACGAAGAACGACTATGGAAACCCACACGCTGATCGACAACGGCATCCTGAAGCAGCACTTGATCGACCCCGAGATCTGCATCCGCTGCAACACCTGCGAGGCCACCTGCCCGGTCAATGCGATCACGCACGACGACAACAACTACGTGGTGCGGGCGGATGTGTGCAATGGCTGCATGGCCTGCATATCGCCATGCCCCACAGGTTCCATCGACAACTGGCGCGCGGTGCCGGTGGGAAGGGCCTACAGCATTGAAGAGCAGTTCAGCTGGGAAGAGCTGCCCGGCGAGCTCACTCCCCACGAACTGGTTGCGGCAGGCGCAGAACCCGCCACAGCGGCGGCAGCACCACAACAAGCCGTTGAGGCCCCGGCAGAGCCGGGCACGCAGGTGTTTCGGTCTGCCCAGTACGGAGCCACGGTACCGCCCTGGTCCGCCGCACATCCGTACACCAATCTGTTTCCACCCAAAAACCCGACCACAGCCACCGTGGTCGGCAACTTCAACTGCACCGAGGCGGGTTTTGAGAGCGAAACCCACCATGTGGTGCTCGACTTCGGCAGCATGCCGTTCCCTGTGCTGGAAGGGCAATCGATTGGCATCATCCCGCCGGGCACCGATGCGCTTGGCAAGCCGCACCACGCGCGCCAATACTCGGTGGCCAGCCCACGCAACGGTGAACGCCCCGGATACAACAACCTAGCGCTGACCGTGAAGCGCGTGACCGTGGACCACGATGGCAACCCTGTGCGTGGCGTGGCCTCCAACTATGTGTGCGACCTGAAGGTGGGCGACAAGGTGCAAGTGGTGGGGCCGTTCGGCAGCAGCTTCCTCATGCCCAACCACCCGCGATCGCACATCGTGATGATCTGCACCGGCACTGGCAGCGCTCCCATGCGCGCCATGACCGAGTGGCGGCGCAGGCTGCGCAACAGCGGCAAATTCGAAGGTGGCAAGCTCCTGCTGTTCTTTGGTGCACGCACGCAGCAGGAACTGCCCTACTTCGGCCCCCTGCAAAGCCTGCCCAAAGACTTCATCGACATCAACCTGGCTTTCTCCCGCACGCCCGGGCAGCCCAAGCGCTACGTGCAAGACCTGATGCGCGAGCGCGCCGCCGATCTGCTGGCCTTGCTGCGCGACGACAACAGCCACTTCTACGTCTGCGGCCTCAAGGGCATGGAAGAAGGCGTGGTGATGGCACTGCGTGACATAGCGCAAGAGGCAGGGCTGAGCTGGGAGACCCTGGGCGCGACGCTGCAGCGCGAAGGCCGACTGCACCTGGAAACCTATTAAGGCCGTAAAGGCCTTGGCCTGAGGTCTCTCTCTAATTCAAGCCCTGGAGCCTCCAAAAGGCCCAGCGGCTGGGCCTCTGGGCGCTGCATGGCGCTCTTTCCGTCGTGTAACAGCTGCAACGCCGGACGCTGACCGGCCGACCGGCCTTTCGTTCCTGCGAAAATAGCGGGCTTTGCCTACGGGGACCCGTTCCCTCCTGCACGCGCCGCCGGCCCCTCCCGCTCGGCCGTGCCCACCCAGTGCACAGCCTTCGCGGGATGACCCAACACCACCGACTCAACAGCTCACCCCTCGTGGTCCTGCTCCAGCAATGGACGCGGGAAGCCAGTGAGCGGGCCGCGCGTCCGGTGCCAGCCGTCAAGCCCCCCGACGTGGCAGAGCAGCTGAGCCAATGGCTGGGAACCGTGGACGCCGTCCAGCTCAGCCGGGCGCTACACGCGATCGAGACCCTGCCATCGCAGGCAGGCAGTGCACAACGCCCACCCATGGTGCTGAACATGACGGCACTCGCCGGCCTGGTAGCGAAGGTTCGGGCCGATCTCGAAGGCCAGCTGACCACCAGGCCCGCTGCACCCAAACCGCTGCGGGCCCGGGCGGACAACACGCCCGTGGAACTGCCCGACCCGGCGGTGGAGACGGATTTCGCCACCCATGCGCCACGCTATCTGGACCAGCAAAAGCAGATGGAGCTGCGGCTGCAGCCCCTGAGGGCGCAAGTGCGCCAGGCGATCGCACAGGGTACCCCCAAGTTGCGCCAGGTAGCGGCGCTGGACGCCGTCATGGAGCACATGCTGGCACCGCGTGAGCAACGGCTGTGGGCCTTGCTCCCCGCGCATCTGGAGCGCCGACTGGCGCACCGCCATCGGCAACACCAGCACCGGCTGACCGCCCAGGGGCTGACCGATGAGCCTGCGCGCTGGCGGCAGGCAGGAGGCTGGCTGTGGGCCTTCGAACGCGACATGCAGACCCTGCTCACCGCAGAGCTGCAAACGCGCATGGAACCAATTACGGGACTGCTGGAAGCGGCCCAGAACGACACGACAGGACAACAGGAATGAACAAGAGTGTGATGACAGCCATCTTTGCCACAGGCCTCGCGGCCGCTGGCTGGGTGAGCTGGGGTTTTATAGGCCACAGCCCGCTGGCACTGGCAATGACGGTGATGATCGCCGCAACGTACCTGCTGGGAGCCTGGGAGCTGATGCGCTATCGCGCGGCCACCGCCTCGCTGACGCGCGCGCTCGACGCCCGTCAAGAGCCTCCTGCGCTGGAGGCCTGGCTGGAAAGCCTGGACCCGGCACTGCGCCACCCGGTTCGGCAACGCATCGAAGGCGAGAGAGTGGCCTTGCCAGGCCCCGCGCTCACACCCTACCTGGTAGGACTGCTGGTGATGCTGGGCATGCTGGGCACCTTCGTGGGCATGGTGGTGACGTTCCACGGCGCCGTGTTCGCCCTGGAGGCCTCCGGCAACCTGGAATCCATCCGCAACGCACTGGCTGCGCCCATCAAGGGACTGGGCCTGTCGTTTGGTACGTCCGTCGCGGGGGTGGCTACGTCGGCCGCGCTGGGCCTGTTGTCCGCCCTGAGCCGCCGGGAAAGGCTGCAGGCGGTCCGCCAGCTGGATGCAGGCATCCCCACGCTGTTTCGGGCCTTCTCTTCCGCCCAACGGCGTGAGGACACCCTGCAGGCCCTGCAAGCGCAGGCCCAGGCCCTGCCGCTGATTGCCGACCGCCTGCAAGCCATGATGGAGGGGCTGGAGCGCCGCCACAGCCAGCTCAACGACCAGCTGCTGGCGCAACAGCAGGGGTTTCACAAAGAGGCCTCTGCCGCCTACACCCAATTGGCGCAGGCCGTGGGCGCATCGCTGCAAGACAGCCTGAGCACCAGTGCCCAGCAGGCCACTGCCGCCATGCGCCCGGTGGTGGAACAGGCCATGGCGACGCTGGCACAAGAGTCCCAGCGCACCCACGAAAGGCTGCGAGAACACACCAGTCAGCAGCTGCAAAATCTCAGCGCGCAATGGGAGGGCACCGCACGCAAGGTGGCCGACACCTGGGCCCAGGCGCTCGACCAGCAGACGAACACGCAGGGCGCACTGGCAACCCAGTTCGAGGGCGCATTGCAAACACTCACGCAGGCTTTTGACGACCGCTCGAAATCCCTGGTGGACTCCCTGCACGCATCAGCCGCACAGCAACAGGCCGCCCAGGCGGAGGTGGACCAACGGCGACTGCAAGGCTGGGAGCACACCATGCAGGACATGGCCCGCAACCTCGCCGCTGAATGGCAGCGTGCAGGCACCCACACCCTGACCCAACAGCAGGAGGTGGGCCGGGCCTTGGAGCGCACAGCACAGCAGATGGACCGGCAATTGCAGGCCACCACCCAGGCCTTTGCACAGCAGGCCGAAGCACTGGTCACCACGCTGCAAGCCACCGTGGCCGAAGCCCACGCTGCCCAACGGTCTGCGGACGCGCAGCGGCTTGCCGACTGGACCCAGTCCATGCACCAGATGGCCCAGGCAATCAGCGGCGAATGGCAGAGCGCCGGGGCACAGACTGCGGAACAACACCAGGCCACCAGCGCGGCACTCGCCCAAGCCGCCCAGCAGATCGAACACCGCCTGCAGTCCGCCAACAGCGCCTTCGAACAACGCTCAGAGGCCTTGCTGGCTGCCTTGCAAACCACAGCCGCCGATGCCCAGCAGGCACAGCGCGACGCCGACACGCAACGGCTGGCAGACTGGAGCCAGTCCCTGGAGAACCTTGCGCGCACGCTCAGCGCCGGATGGCAGCGCGCCGCCACCCAAACCGTGGAACAACAACGCGCCCTGGTACAGACGCTGGAGGACACCGCCACACAGGTGAGCCAGCAACTGAACGCCCAGGTGGAACGCACCTTGGGCAGCACCACTGCGCTGATGGAGCAATCCGACGCGCTGCTGCGCACACGCATCGACACCGAAGCCCAGTGGGTGCAAGCCCAGGGCCAGCGCATGGAGGCACTGACCCAGGTGTGGCGCGATGAGCTGGTCGCCCTGCGCGATGCCGAAGCCACACGCGGACAGGCAGCTGTAGACCGTCTGGAGACGCTGCAAGCCGCCGTGGCAGAGCACCTGGCCACCCTCGGCGCTGCGCTGGAAGCACCGCTCACGCGCCTGCTGCAGACCGCCTCCGACGTGCCACAGGCAGCAGCCGAAGTCATCACCCAGTTGCGACAGGAAATGACACGCCTGGGCGAGCGCGACAACCTCGCACTGGCTGAGCGCACGGCCATGACGCAGCAGTTGGGCACACTGCTGCAATCCGTGAACGAAGCTGCTGTGCAGCAGCGCGCGGCCATTGACGCCCTGGTGGGCTCGGCCGCCCAGGTACTGGAGCAGGCGGGCCAGCAGTTTGCGCAGGCCCTGGGTGCACAAGCGGGCAAGGTGGACGAGGTCGCTGCGCAAGTGGCCGCCAGCGCCATCGAGTTGTCCAGCCTCGGTGAATCCTTCCAGCACGGCGTGGGCCTGTTCAGCGCCAGCAACGACAAGCTGGTGGAGAGCCTGCAAGGCATGGAGGGCGCGCTTCGCGAGTCTATGGGCCGCAGCGACGAGCAACTGGCCTACTACGTGGCACAGGCCCGCGAGGTGATTGACCTGAGCATCAGCGCACAACAAGGCATCGTCGAAGACCTGCGCCGACTCCATGGCCGAGCCACGGCAGAACAAGGGGTGCCTGCGTGATCGGCGTGGACGACACTCTGGACGATGCCACCGACCAGACGGCACCCGTGTGGGCCGTCTTTGGCGATCTGATGGCGGGGCTGCTGGGTGCTTTTGTGTTGATCCTCGTCGGCGTGCTGGTGGTGCAGATTGACCTGGTGGCCAGCCTGCAGCAAGAAGTGCAAAAGCGCCAGATGGAAGAGCAGCGGCGCATGGCGCTCGAAAAGGCGTTGGCCGTTCCGCTGGCTGCTGGGCGCGTGACGGTGAACAACGGACGCATTGGCATCAGCGGCAGTGTGCTGTTTGCCACCGGCTCGGACGAACTGCGTACCGAGGGACGACAGTTACTCAAAAGCCTGGTCCAGCCATTGGCGGTGTATTTGCGCGAGCGCGATGAAATGCTCATGGTCAGCGGCTTCACCGACAACACCGCGTTGCTGCGCGGCAGCCAGAAACGTTTTGCGGACAACCTGGAGCTGTCGGCCCAGCGGGCCCTCACCGTGACCCGGGCGCTGATTGACGAAGGCATGCCGTCGTCCCAGGTGTTCGCGGCGGCCTTTGGTGCAGAACAACCCGTGGCTGACAACAGTGACGAAAAAGGCCGTGCACAAAACCGCCGCGTGGAGATGGCGCCCGTCCCCAAGGCTGCGCCTCAACGGCCGGCCGAGCCCCCCCGAGCCCCATGACCGATCCCCGCCTGGAGGCCTTGCGCGCAGCAGGCGCGCACCATCACGACCCCGCGCGCTTCCACTATCTGGAAGTGCTGGCACGCCGCCTGCCCGGCCAGCCGGCCGCCGTGCAGCGGCTGCTGGCGCACAAGCTGGAAGCCGCGCTGGCGAGCTACCCCCGGAAGGCGCCCCACACCACGCCATCAACTCGCCACGAACGCCATGCCAACGCGGACTCCGCGCTGGCACAACTGAATCAGTCCTTGGGAATGCCCCGGCACAGCGCCGCCGCGGGCGACCCCTTTGCGATGGACTGCGCTCCATTGCCCGCGCTCAAAAGCGTGCACCAGTTCAGCAAGGCCTGGTCCCACATCGCTGCGGAGCAGCAGGTGGTACATGCCCTGCACCGAGGGCCGGAGAATGCGGGCCCCCTCAACGCGCACAAACTGGTGCTGCGCTCCCTCAGCCTGATGCGCACCCTGTCTCCGGACTATCTGCGCCACTTCATGGCGCACATGGACACGTTGCTGTGGCTGGATCAGGCGAGCCACAAGCCTCCCACCCCCGCCCCCCGCCCAGCACGCAAGGCGCGCAGCAAGCACTGACCCGCCACGGCTGCCGCAAGGCATGCAGAGATCGCCGCTCAGTGCATTCAGATCTCAGTCCAATTATTTCGAATACCAGAATAGTCAATTAAAAACTCAGTGGTTTTTAATTGAACACCATCGGCGTACAGTTCATCCCATCGATGAGCCGAACCCTTCTGGCGACTCACCGAACCCGGAGCGAAGTGATTTTTTGTCATCACTTTGTGCACCTCACACCGGCTTTTTTTGAGACGCTTTTTTATTCAAGGATTTGCATCATGAACAAGACCGTACGCTTCCTCTCCATCGCTGCTGTTGCCGCTTTCGCCTCGTTGGGCGCCCACGCTGACGAAGCCGATGCTTCGCAATTTGCGACCCAATTCGAAACCCAACGCACCCGCGCCGAAGTCCGCGCAGAGGCCGTGGCAGAAGCCAAAACACACAGCATGGAACCTGCTGGCTCGCGCGTTGCCACCTACCAATCCACCGCCGACCGCGCTGCCGTGCGCGCCCAGGCCGCAGAAGCTGTTCGCACGGGCCAGATCTCCCACGGCGAAATCGGCAACGCCATGTAATGCAAGCCGATGCGGGCGTTTCGGCCGCCACCGCCCGGCGCATCCCCTGCGGCGGCGCGAAGGCGTCATCGGCGCACCGCATCACATTGCATCGCCCATGAACGAGCCCCCATTGCGGGGCTTTTTTCATGGGGCATCCTGTTGACGAATCCCAGTAGGGTCTGTCAGGACGGCCCCATGCGGCCTGACGAACGTTCCAGCAGGGTTTCCAGCACCTCGATACGGTGACGATGCCGGGTGGTGATGGCGTAGAAATGCTCCTGCAGCCCGGCGGAGTAGCCCACCTTGACCAGGATGCCCGTGCGCAACTCGTCCTGAACTACCACCTCGGGCAGCACGGTCAGCCAGCCGCTGTCACGGGCGATCAGGCGCAGCATGGCCATGTCGTCCACCTCGGCGCGCAATCGGGGCGTCACCCCGGCCGATGCACACAGGGCTTCAAACTGCGCACGCAGTGCATGGCGGGGGCCAGGCAGCGCCACCTCCATACCCTCCAGGTCTTCAGGTATACGTAACGAGCGCGATTGCCACACGCTGGCAGGGCCGACCAGCGAGATGGACTGGCTGCCGAGAAACTGGCAGTGCAAGGGGCGCTCAGAGTCGGAAGGCACTGACTCATTGGCCAGCACCACGTCCAGCTGGTGCTGCACCAGGCGGGTAATCAACCCCTCCAGCAATCCTGACTCCAGCGTCAGAACCACGGACGGGTCGGCCAGCAAGGGGCGGATCCAGTTCTCCTGGTAGTTGCGGGACAAAGTTGCCACACTGCCCACGCGCAGCCGGGTCACCCCCGACGCGCTGCCCTGCAGGCGCCCCAGCATTTCCTGGCCCAGACCGAAGATGTTCTCGGCATATGCCAGCACCAATTGCCCGGTGTCGGTCAGCAGCAGGCGACGGCCCTCTCGCAAAAACAGCTCCTCGCCCAGGCGCGCTTCGAGCTGCCGGATCTGGGTGGACACCGCAGACTGGGACGTATGCAGCTCTTGCGCTGCCTGCGTAAGGTGTCCCAGCTTGGCCACACGCCAAAAGTAGAACAGGTGGTTGAAGTTGAGTTGATCGAGTCTCATTGTTCTATTTTTAGTATTTTTTTGTTCTTTTCAATGTATTTTACAGAACAATAACCCCGCAGCATGATCGCCCCCAGTCTTTTTTCTGGAGGTTGAGTGATGCCATTTCTTCACGTTTTGTCCCACGCCAGCGCATGGGCACCGGGCATGCTCATGCTGGCCGCCATGGCACTGGCGCTGTGCCACAAAGGCTCGGTTGCCACGTTGTGGCGCTGGATGCTGGTCCTGTCTGGTACCGCCCTGGTAGGCTCGGTCATGGCGGCGATTGCGGCCATGGCTGGCATCGGCCGTCTGGACCTCGCAGACTGGCTCAAGGCGACGCCGATGGGCTTGTGCATGGGGGTTCTGGTGCAACTGCTGGGCACCGTCATCGCAGCGTTTTCTGCGCGGTACCTGGAGGGAGAGCCCGGACAGCCGCGCTACATGGCAGCACTGGCGGGTGTGCTGGCCGCCGTGCACGTGCTGCTGCTGGCAGACCACTGGATCGTCCTGGCCATCGCCTGGGCTCTGGTGGGCTTTGCGCTGCAACACCTGCTGTGCTTCTACCCCGACCGGGCTTTTGCCAGCCTGGCCGCCCACAAGAAGCAGATGGCGGACCGGGTGGCCGACGTATTGCTGGTCGGTGCGGCGGCACTGGCCTGGCTGGAAGTCGGCAGCGGTTCTTTGTCGGCCCTGTGGGCGCACATCGCACGCGACGGCATGTCCCCGTTGCTGCACGCCAGCGCGGTGTTGCTGACCCTGGCCGTGATTTTGCGAACGGCCTTGTTGCCCGTACATGGCTGGCTGATCCAGGTCATGGAGGCGCCCACGCCGGTGTCTGCACTGCTGCACGCAGGCGTGGTCAACCTGGGCGGGTTCGTGCTGATACGGTTCGCCCCCTTGCTGGAAAACGCCGCCGCTGCCCGCGTCGTGCTGGTCATTTTTGGGCTGGGCACGGCCGTACTTGCTGGCATGGTGATGCTGACGCGCATCAGCATCAAGGTGCGACTGGCCTGGTCTACCGTGGCGCAGATGGGGTTCATGCTGCTCGAATGCGGGCTGGGCCTGTACACACTGGCTGCGCTGCACCTCGTGGGCCACTCGTTGTACAAGGCCCACGTGTTTCTGTCGGCGTCCAACGCGGTTCGGCAAGCCCGGCTGCAAGCCATGCACAGCGCAACCCCGCCCACTGCCATCAGCCTGGCGCTGGCACCCGCCGCCGCCACGGCCACCGTGCTGCTGGTGCTGAACCTTGCGGCGGATGCGCCCTGGCCCGCCTGGTGGTCTGCCGTGCTGGGGCTGGCCTGGGCACCGCTGCTCTGGTCGCCTCAGGGCCAAGCCAGTGCCAAGACTGCGGCCTGGCACAGCCTGGCCGGGCTGATGATGGTGGCGGGCCTCACCGCAGCAGCGGTTGCCATCCACCAAGTGCCACTGGGCTTGCGCGATGCTCCGGCGCACGTGCTGGGGTGGCTGGCACTGATCGGACTTTCAGGTCTTTACCTCTTTCTGGCGCTGCTGCAAAGGCAGCCCCACATGCTGCGGACGTGGCGCCGGTGGAGCTATGCGGGGTTCTACATCGACGAGGCGTACACCCGGCTGGCCCTCTACATCTGGCCCAACGCCTGGACACCCCCTGCCCCGCGTGACGCTGTGCACCGTGTAGCAGGCCCCACGTTGCAAAGAGCCGCCCCCTGAACCGCACTGCACCCGGAGAACCCGATGATGGAATCACTGACCGACTGCCCCACCGAGGAGCTCGCGGCGCCAACGCCCACGCACGCCGCGCAGCACCCGGCCTCGCACAACGACATCGACACCGCCTGCGCACAAGCGTGCCAGGCTATCGCACCGGCCTGGCCCCTGGACCGTGCCATTGCAGTCAACCCGCACTGGGCGCGCATCGGCATGCCGGTGCGCCAGGTGGCTGCGCGCATGGCAGCGCTGGGCGGCATTCAGGTCTTTCCCGGGCGCGACCGGCAACTGCAAGCGTGGACGGAAGGACGCATCAGCGCCCAGGACCTTGATCAGGCGATCCGCCAAGTGCCTCAGGCGCAAGCCTGCAGGTTGACGGCCGAAGACTGCGTACAGGCCCTACACAACACCCAGCCTGTGGAGCAGTTGCCGCTGCTGATCGATGTGCTGGACAACGATCCCCACCGCCACACCCGCTTGTCCTGGCGCCAAGCCATCACCCACCAGGTGAGCCAGACTTGTGCCGCGTATTTCGACCAGACACAGGCCGACTGGCAGCCCCAGCGATCCGAGGGCCTGTATGCGTTCTGGCGCGAGACTCTGCAGCACGACCACTCCATCGGCCTGCTGATGGGCTTGCCACACCTCGCCGAGGCCTTGGAGGCCTTGCCCGCCACCCGGGAAGACGCCGAACGCTGGGTACTGCACAGGCTGCGTCTTCCGAAGGCAGTGTGGCCAGACTATCTGGAGTCGGTGCTGCTGACGGTGAATGGCTGGGCTTCGTGGTGCGCCTATCTAGGCTGGCAGGCCCACCTGAACCAGACGACCGACCCGCACCTGCGGGAGTTGCTGGCGATCCGGCTGGCATGGGGTGCGGTTCTACTGCATTGCAAGGACGATGCCGCAGGCACCCATGCCTTCCAGGCGCTGCAACAGGCCTGGGGCCAGGCCCCAGCCTTGTTGCGACGGGCAGAGCAGGCTCTGCTGGTCGACGAAGTGTGGCAAGTAGCTCTGGAATTCGGCTACCAGCGCCAACTGGCTCAGCGGCTGCTCGGTGCCGGCAGTGCCCCGCCCAACCAGCACGAGATCGAGGTGCAAGCCGCTTTTTGTATTGATGTGCGCAGCGAGCCACTGCGGAGGTCCCTGGAGGCCATCTGGCCTGCGGTGCAGACCATCGGGTTTGCGGGATTTTTCGGCCTGCCTCTCGCCTACACACCGCTGGGCACCAGCGCTCGCACGCCCCACCTGCCAGGCCTGTTGGCTCCCGCAGTAGAAGCCACTGACTGCATCGTGCCGTCTACCACCGGGGCGTTGCAGACCGATGCGACGCTGCAAGCAGCAGCTACCAACGCACGCTCCAGGCGCTTTGCGCTGGCCGACCAATGGCTGTCCGCCAGCCGCTGGCCGGGTGCGGCGTTCTCGTTTGTCGAGGCGGCGGGCGTGGGCTATGCGGGCAAGCTGGGCCAATGGCTGCGGCCCTCCCGGCAAGCCAGGGCCAACGATGCGCTGGAAGGACTGCCTGCGCGCTATCGCCCCCTGTGCCGGCCCCAGCTCACGGGGCTGGACATCGGCGCCAAGGCGTCGCTGGCAGCGCGGGTGCTGCGCTCCATGGGGCTGGACGGTTATCTGGCGCCCCTGGTACTGCTGGTAGGGCATGGCAGCCAATCGGCCAACAACGCCCATGCAGCAGCGCTGGACTGCGGTGCATGCTGCGGCCAGACCGGCGAAGTCAGCGCCCGCAGCCTGGCACAACTGCTGAACGAACCTGCCGTGCGTACGGGCCTGGCGGAACAAGGCATCGCCATTCCGGAGTCCACAGCCTTCGTGGCGGCCCTGCACAACACCACAACCGATGAGATCGAGGGCTTTGACCTGGACCTGCTGCCCCCAGCCGCTCGCCAGCGGTGGGACAGCCTACAGCCGGTGCTGCACCATGCCAGTGACCAGGTCCGCAGAGAACGGGCGCCGCACCTGCACATCGACCCACGGGCGCCGCACGATGACCTGCTGAAGCAATTACGCCGGCGCGCCAACGATGGCGCCCAGACACGCCCGGAATGGGGCCTGGCGGGCAACGCAGCCTTCGTCATCGCACCCCGGCACAGGACGCTGGGCGCAGCACTGCAAGGACGCAGCTTTCTGCACGACTATGAAGCCCAGAGAGACCCCGACGGCAGCCTGCTGGAGGCGCTCATGACCGCGCCCATGCTGGTCACCCACTGGATCAACTGGCAGTACCACGCATCCACCTGCGACCCCACACGCCTGGGGAGTGGCAACAAGGTGCTGCACAACGTGGTGGGCGGAAACATCGGCGTCTTTGAAGGCAACGGCGGCGATCTGCGCATCGGCCTGTCGCAGCAGTCGGTGCACGACGGCAAGCGCTGGGTCCACGAACCGCTGAGGTTGACCGTGGTGATTGATGCGCCCCGCCAGTCCATCGACGCAGTGATCCATCAACATGCCGTCGTCAAGCAACTGGTGGACCACGGGTGGCTGCACCTCTGGCGGTGGGAAGGCGCCGACCTGATGCGCTATGACCAGGGTGTCTGGGAGCCGCTGCACACGGAGAACTGGTGATGCACCCCAGTGCACGCCCCTACGCAGACCGCCGCATCGCCTTACTGACCCAGCATGGCAAGGAGCGGGTCATCGCGCCCGCGCTGGAGCCGGGTCTGGGTTGCACGATTGAACATGTCAGCGGGTTCGATACCGACCTGCTGGGCACCTTCACCCGCGAAACGGCACGTGCGGGCTCGCAACTGGATGCAGCACGGCGCAAAGCCCGCAAGGGCATGGAGCTTTCCGGCCTCGATGCCGGCCTGGCCAGCGAGGGCAGCTTTGGTCCCGATCCGTTCACAGGAATGGTGCCCTGGAACGTGGAGCTGATCGCCTGGCTGGACGACCGCATGGGCATCGAAGTCGTCGGCATGGCACAAGGGCCTGCGCGCAGCGGGCACCTGCTGAGCGATGACTGGAGTGCCGTGGAGGCATTTGCGCAGCGCGAGGGCTTCCCGCAGCACCGGCTGGTGCTGCGCCCGGAGAGCCAGGACGACACCCGCATGCACAAAGGCATCGCGGACTGGGACCGGCTGCGGCACTGCTTCGATGCCTGCCAAGCCCAGGCCAGCAACCGCCAGGTCTTTGTGGAGACGGACCTGAGGGCCTTTGCCAACCCCACCCGCATGCGCCTCATCGAGCAAGCTGCGCAGGACTTGCTGCAGCGATTGCAGTCCAGCTGCCCGGCCTGCAACACCCCGGGTTACTGGGTCACCGAACGCATACCGGGGCTTGCCTGCTCTGCCTGCGGACGGCCTACCGCGTCCTGCCGCGCTGAGGTATGGTCGTGCCCACGGTGCGAATACCAATCCAGGGTGAACAAAGCCACGCGGGCATTGGCAGATCCTCGCCACTGCGCGTATTGCAATCCCTGACTTGCAATCACAGCGGTCCCGCGTTCAGCACAGTGGTTTGAACACTGACCGGCGAGGCATCACAAAGCAAACAACAACTGGCCAATCGATCAGTCAGTTGTTGGTAAAAAACGGGGTGTTCAACAGCTCACTCCACAGTAACGCTCTTGGCCAAATTTCGGGGCTTATCGACATCCGTCCCCCGCGCGCAGGCCGTATGGTACGCCAGCAGCTGCAGCGGCACCACGTGCAGCAGCGGGCTCAACGCGCCGTAGTGCTCGGGCATGCGGATCACGTGGATGCCTTCGCTGCTTTCGATGTGGGTGTCGCCGTCGGCCAGCACGTACAGCACGCCGGCGCGGGCGCGCACCTCCTGCATGTTGCTCTTGAGCTTTTCCAAGAGGGCGTCGTTAGGCGCTACCGTCACCACCGGCATGGCGCTGGTCACCAGGGCCAGGGGGCCGTGCTTGAGTTCACCGGCCGGGTAGGCCTCGGCGTGGATGTAGCTGATTTCCTTGAGCTTGAGCGCGCCCTCCAGTGCGATGGGGTAATGCAGCCCTCGGCCCAGAAAGAGCGCGTTTTCCATACGCGCAAAGTCTTCAGCCCAGCTGATGAGCTGGGGTTCGAGCGCCAGCACGGCCTGCAGGGCCACGGGCAGGTGGCGCATGGCCTTGAGGTGGGCGGCCTCCTGCTCTTCACACAGGCGGCCCTTGCTCTGCGCCAGGGCCAGCGTCAACAAGAACAGGCCTGCCAGCTGCGTGGTGAAGGCCTTGGTGCTGGCCACGCCAATCTCGACCCCAGCGCGGGTGATGTAGGCCAACTTGCATTCGCGCACCATGGCGCTGGTGGCGACGTTGCAGATGGTGAGTGTGTGGTGCATGCCCAACGACTGCGCATGGCGCAGTGCCGCCAGGGTGTCGGCGGTTTCGCCGCTTTGGCTGATGGTGACGACCAGTGTGCGCGGGTTGGGCACGCTGGTGCGGTAGCGGTATTCGCTGGCCACTTCCACCTGGGTGGGGATGCCCGCGATTTCTTCGAGCCAGTATTTGGCGGTGCAGCCGCTGTAGTAGCTGGTGCCGCAGGCCAGGATGAGCACGTTGTCGATTTCCTTGAACACGCGCCAGGCGGCGGCGCCGGGCTCGCCATGCTGGCCCGCGCCATCAAACAGCTCGGGCACGATGCCGGCCAGGCCTTCCAGCGTGTCGGCAATCGCGCGGGGCTGCTCGAAGATTTCCTTTTGCATGTAGTGGCGATACGGCCCCAGCTCGGCAGCGCCGCTGTGGGCCTGCACGGTGCGCACGGGGCGCTGCCCGGTGGTTAGCGCATTGCCGTCCTTGCCCACGATCCAGTAGCGGCCCAGCTGCAGGTCCACCAGATCGCCCTCTTCCAGATAGACGATCTGGTCGGTGACGCCCGCCAGAGCCATGGCGTCGCTGGCCAGAAAATGCTCACGCGATGACGAGGCGCCGGTTGCGTCCTTGCCCACGCCCAGGATCAACGGAGACCCGGCGCGTGCCCCCACCACACGGTGGGGTTCGTCCTTGTGCATGACCGCGATGGCGTAGGCACCATGCAGTTCGACCACGGTGGCCCGCACGGCGTCGAACAGGTCGCCGCTGTAATGGCTGTCCACCAGGTGGGCGATGACCTCGGTGTCGGTCTGGCTTGCAAACACATAGCCGCGTGCCTGCAGGCGGGCGCGCAGTTCTTCGTGGTTCTCGATGATGCCGTTGTGCACCAGCGCCACCCGGCCTGCGGCGTGCGCATGGGCGTCTGCGCCCGTGCCGTGGCTGAAATGCGGATGGGCGTTGTGCACGGCGGGCGCGCCGTGGGTGGCCCAGCGGGTGTGGGCAATGCCGGTGGCGCCGTCGATGTGCTCGGTGCTTACCTGGTCCAGCAGCTCGGCCACGCGGGCGGTGCTGCGGGCGCGCTGCAGGCCGGCAGGGCGCGTGGCGTCCAGGCTGGACGCATGCACGGCCACGCCGCAGGAGTCATAGCCCCGGTATTCAAGCCGCTGCAGGCCCTGCACGAGGATGGGAACGATGTTGCGCGTGGAGACTGCGCCGACGATGCCGCACATGGTGGTTGCCTTTGGTTGGAATGTGATGGGATGCGGCGATGGTAGGCAGCGCCTCAAAAAATTATTGATTGATATTTTCAGCAATGTGAACTTTAATTTCACCAATCATCAGTAGTGAAATTTTTGTTCATTTTTTGACTTTCAATGGAATCCATAACACTCGACGCCATTGACCTGCAACTGCTCAACCTGTTGCAGACCGATGCCGCGCAAAGCAACCAAGCCCTGGCCGAACAGGTGCACGTGTCGCCCCCCACCTGCCTGCGCCGCGTCAAGCGACTGCACGATGCGGGGCTGATCGAGCGGCAGGTAGCCATCCTGCAGCCCGACCGGCTGGCGGCCCTGCAAGGCCACGGGCTGGCGTGCATCGTGGAGGTGTCGCTGGACCGCCAGGGGGCCGAACAGCTCGACGCCTTCGAAGCCCGCGCCGTGCAGGAGGCAGCCGTGCAGCAGTGCTGGCGCGTCTCGCCCGGGCCCGACTTTGTGCTGGTGGTGCACACGCGGGACATGCCGGGCTACCTGGCGCTGTCGCAGCGGCTGTTTACCGGCGATGCCAACGTGCGCAATGTGAAGGCGTTCTTTGCGACCCGACGGGCCAAATTTGAGACCAATGTGCCGGTAGCGCTAGATTGACATGCGCTAGCTGCTATCGATTTATTAGCAAAATCACCTGCATCCTCATCGGCGCCCTCTCACCACCTCGCCCCTCAGCCCCACCCCTGACAGGCCCGGCAGTGCATACCACCACCCAGCAGCGTCATCCATGCGACTCATGGGAATGGCCCACGGTCATTTCTTGCTGGTATCGCCTGACCGGGCGTTGTAAGCTCCCCCGCAGTTTCAACCTACCTGGCCGGTGAATGCCCGCGTGGCAGCACCGCCCCTCCCCTGCCCCCCATGCCGACGCCCCGCCGCCAGATGCCCCGCCGCATCTACCCCTTGCGCATCCTGGGCATGGGGCTGGGCGGCATGGTGGTGGCGACGGTGCTGTGGGAGCGCCAGGCATCTCCCACGGCCTGGACGGCGCTGCTGCTGGCCACGCTGGTGTGGCCGCACGTGGCCTACCTGCTCACACGCCGCGCGGCCGACCCGTACGCCGCCGAGGTGCGCAACCTGCTCATCGACTCGGCGCTGGTCGCTGCGCTGGTGCCGCTGATGCACTTCAACCTGCTGCCCAGCGTGATGCTGCTCACCCTGACCATGGTGGACAAGATCACCACTGGCATCCGGGGGCTGTGGGTGCGCGCCCTGTGGGTGATGCTGGCGGCCGGTGTGGCCAGCACTGCGGTCATGGGGCTGCACTGGGCGCCCGAGACCTCCATGCGCGTGATGGTGGCCTGCCTGCCGGTGATGTCGCTGCACACGTTGTCGGTCAGCGCCGTCAGCTACCAACTCATCCGGCAGTCCGCGCGCCAGAACCAGATGCTGGACGAACTGCGCCGCGTGGACGCACTGACCGGCCTGTTCGGGCGCGGCCACTGGCAAGAGCAGGCAGAGGCCGCACTGCGCAGCCACCACACCACCGACGAGCCCGCCTGCATGCTGATGCTGGACATCGACCATTTCAAGGAGATCAACGACGCCTACGGCCACACCGTGGGTGATGAGGTCATCCGCGCGCTGGCGCATGTGGTGCGGGGCAATGTGCGCGCCGGTGACTGCGCGGGGCGCTATGGCGGGGACGAATTCGCCATCGTGCTGCCCGGCATGCATGCGCGCGACGCCCTGGCCATTGCCCAGCGCATCCGCGAGCAGACAGAAGGTGTGCGCCTGCGCAGCCTGCCCGAACTGCGCATCACCAGCAGCATCGGCGTGGCCCCGGCCGACCACCGCCACAGCAGCCTGCGTGCGTGGATCGACGCTGCCGACGCAGCGCTGTACGTCGCCAAAAACGGCGGACGCAATCAAGTGGCGGGGTGCATGGAGCCAGCGCTGGTGCCGGCGGTGTAGCAGCCAGCACTGCGGCCGGCTTTAGGACTCCTTGGCGACTGCTGGATTCACCGGCCAACTCACCCGCACCGTGCAACCAGCGCCCGGCACCGCCGTCGCGCTGATCTGTGCGCCGTGGCGCTGCGCAATGGCGCGGCACAGTGCGAGCCCCGTGCCCACCCCCTCGAACTCCATCTCGCGGTGCAGGCGCTGGAACACGCCGAACAAGCTGCCCGCGCGCGCCGGGTCAAAGCCCACGCCGTTGTCCTGCACCGTGAAGGCAACCTGGCCCGCCGGTGCTGCATCCGCCAACACCGTGATGCACGGCTGAGCCACGGGGCGGGTGAACTTGAGGGCGTTGCCCAGCAGCTGCACCAGCAGATCCTGCAGTAGCGCGGGGTCGGCTTGCAGCGTGGGCAGGTCGGCAGCCACACGCCACTCCACAGCGCGCCCCGCTTCGGCTGGGGCCAGTGTGGCGCGCGCTTGGGCCACGGCATCGGCCAGCGGCACGGGCTGCAGGCGCAGCGGTGCCCGGCTGGTGCGCACCAGGGCTTGCAGCCCATCGATCATGAGCCCCATGCGGCGGGCGGACTGGTCCATGGTGGCGAGGAAGCCCAGGGCCTCTTGCACCTCGGCGCCCTGCACCACCTCGGGCGGCAGGTCGCCCAGTACCTCGCGCACCAGCGTGCCGTATGACGTCACATGCCGCAGCGGCGCACGCAGGTCGTGCGAGACGGCGCGCAAGAACTCCTCCTGCGCCGCCGCCATGTCGGCCGCCTGCTGCTGGCTGCGGGCCAGTTCGGCGCGCAGTTGCTGCAGTTCGTGATCGATGCTGGAGCCTGACTCGTTCATGGCTTGGGTTGCTTGGCGGGGCGATTCCAGTTGGCAATGCTCACCTGCTTGCCCCGCGCCACGCTCAGCGCGCCGGGCGCCGTGCTCTTGGTGATGGTGCTGCCGCCCCCCACCGTGCCGCCTGCGCCAATGGTCACGGGCGCCACCAGCACGCAGTTGCTGCCAATGTGCACATCGGCCTCGATCACCGTGCGGTGCTTGTTGGCGCCGTCGTAGTTGGCGGTGATGCTGCCCGCGCCGTAGTTCACGCGCTCGCCCACGGTGGCGTCGCCCAGGTAGGCCAGGTGGTTGGCCTTGGCGCCGTCGGCCAGTGTGCTGTTCTTCACTTCCACAAAGTTGCCGATGTGCACTTCGCGGCCCAGTTGCGCGCCGGGGCGCAGGCGGGCAAAGGGGCCAATCAGCGCGCCCTCGCCCACCGTGGCACCAGCCTTTTCGCCGTCGATGTGGGTATAGGGGTGGATGACTGCGCCTGCCGCAATGCGTGCGTTGGCGATGCAGCAGTTCGCGCCAATGCTCACGCCCTCGCCCAGTTCCACGCGGCCGGTGAAGACGCAATTCACGTCAATCTCCACGTCCTGGCCACAGACCAGTTCGCCGCGCACGCCAGTGCGGGTGTCGTCGCGCAGGTCAAAGCGCGCGGGGTCGGCCAGGCGCACACCTTGCTCCATCAAGGCGCGGGCCTGACGCAGTTGGTGGGCACGCTCCAACTCGGCCAGTTGCAGCGGGCTGTTGACGCCCGCCACCTGCAGCGCGTCGGTGATGCGGTGGGCCACCACGGGCACGCCGTCGGCCACGGCCATGGCGACGATGTCGGTGAGGTAGTACTCGCCCTGGGCGTTGTTATTGGTCAGCCGCGCCAGCCAGGGCGTGAGCCGCCGCGCGGGCACGGCCATGATGCCGCTGTAGACCTCGGTGATGGCGCGCTGGTCTTCGGTGGCGTCCTTGTGCTCGACGATGCCTTGCACGGCGCCGTCGGCGTTGCGCACGATGCGGCCGTAGCCCGTGGGGTCGGGCAGGGTCACCGTCAGCAGGGCCAGCTTGTCGCCTTCGCTGACCGCCACCAGCGCGCGCAGGGTGTCGGCCTGCGTCAGCGGCACATCCCCCGACAGCACCACGGCCGTGCCGTCGTCCCGCAGGTGGGGCACGGCTTGCTGCACGGCATGGCCGGTGCCCAGTTGTGGCTCCTGCCGCACGAATTTCAAGTCAAAAGTGCTGGTAGCGCTAGTCGCGCTTGCGGTAGCTGCTTCTACTTCTGTAGCACCATGGCCGGTGATGACGATGGCGCTGCGTGCCTGCAGGTGCGCGGCCTGGTCCAGCACGTGGTGCAGCAGCGGGCGCCCGGCCAGGCGCTGCAGCACTTTGGGGATGCGGCTTTTCATGCGCGTGCCTTTGCCGGCCGCCATGATGAGGATGTCGATTGGGGTCATGAAAATGGAAGGGAGGTTGCGCAGCACAAGCCCGGCGCGCGGGCATTGACTGGATTATCGGCTGCGGCCCATGGAGCGCAAAATGCTACATAAACAATAGCTGCCAGCGCATGATTGACTATCGCTTGCGGCCTATTTGAACCAAAACCTGGCGCTACAACAGCGGCATCAGCCGGGGCGGCGTGTCGTAGTACTCGGCAATGCGCGCCAGCGCGCGGGTGTTGAGCAGGCGCAGCCGCCCGTTTTTCAGCTCGTGCAGGCCCAACTGGGCCAGGCGCCGCAGCGTCTTGTTGGTGTGCACCAGCGACAGCCCGAGCGCATCGGCAATGTGCTGCTGGTTGAGCGGAAAGCCCACCGAACCATCTTCCACCAGCCCGATGCGGTCGAGCCGCCGGTACAGGTGCATCAGCAGCATGGCCACGCGCTCGGTGGCGTTGCGGCGGCCGGCGGTGAGCAGGTTGTCGTCCACATGGCCCTCCTCGTGCGCCGACAGCCAGGTGATGTCGTAGCCCAGACGCGGGTGTTCACGGAACAGCGCCCACAGGCTGTCGTTCTGGAACACGCACAGCGAGCAGTCGGTCAGCGCCTCGATGCCGTGCGCCGATACATCACCAAACTCCTGCTGCAACCCGACCAGATCGCCGGGCAGCAAGAAGTTGAGGATCTGGCGGCGCCCGTCGCTCAGCGTCTTGTAGCGAAACGCCCAGCCGGAATACAGCGTGAACAGCTTGGCGTTGGTCTGGTTCTCGCGCACCAGCGCACCGCCGGCTTCCACCGCCATGGTCTCGCTGCGAAAGCCCTGGATGAAGTCCAGCACCTCCGGCTTCACGGCGGTGAATGCACCGGTCTTGCGCAGCCGGCAATTGCTGCAGGCCGGAGGACAGACATGGGCGGGCAAGGTGGCGTTCATGAAGGAGCGATTCTAGGGACGGGAATCATGCCGAAACAGCTCGTTGCAACAAAGCTGCACGCGATGTGCCATCGCTGTCGCCTCTATGTCTTTTGACATTGCGCGGGCACCTTGCGCCCCCTACATTGGGCTGCATCTATGAATCTATCCCCCGCCCTGTACGAGGTGCTCTACGTGAGCACCATCGCCCCCGATCAACCGCTGAGCGTGGTGGCCGAAATTGCGGGGCGCGCGCGCTTTGTGAATGCCGAACTGGGCATCACGGGCCTGCTGATCTTTGACGGACAGCGCTTTTGCCAGCAGCTGGAGGGCCCGCAAAAAGCCGTGCTCAAGCTCATCGAGCGCATCCGCAACGACCCCCGCCACATCAACGTCGAGGTGTTGCACCACGGCCCTCTGGCGGGGCGGCGATTCCAGCACTTCAGCCTGGCATTCAGCACCGTGGAAGACGTAGATGCACTGGCCCGCATGGAACTGCTGGATGGGGATGCGGCGCTCGCCGCGTTCGAGGCCGTGCGGGGCGAGCTGGTGCTCTGACCCGCCGCCTCGCACCGCTTTCAACTAAGAGCGGCTAACAAAACACAGCGAAGCGGTTCTGGCCAGGCGCTGTGTCGCAGGCAGTACGAGCAGTACGACAAGACACAGCAACGACGCCAGAAGAGTTTTGTTAGCCGCTCTAAACCATTCCTAGGTCCAGCGCCGCAGGATCAGCGTAGCGTTGACGCCGCCAAACCCAAAGCCGTTGAGCATGGCATGCGTCAGGGCCATGGGCCGGGGCCGCAGCGCCACCAGGTCCAGCCCGTCGGCCAACGCATCGGGCTGGTGCAGGTTCAGCGTGCCGGGCACCACCTGGTCGCGCAGCGCCAGCGTCGTGAAGATGGCGGCCACCGCGCCTGCTGCGCCCAGCAGGTGCCCGGTGGCCGACTTGGTGGAGCTGATGGCCACCGGCGCGTTCGCACCAAACACCCGCCGGATGGCGGCCAGCTCGCCCCGGTCGCCCACGCCGGTGGAGGTGGCGTGCGCGTTCAGGTGCTGCACGTCCTGAGCCGTGAGGCCCGCCTGCGCCAGCGCGGCCTGCATGCTGCGCGCGGCGCCGTCACCGTCTTCGGGGCCGGAGGTGATGTGGTACGCGTCGGCCGACGTGCCGTAGCCCACCAGCTCGGCCAGCGGCGTGGCGCCGCGCGCCAGCGCGTGGTCCAGCGCCTCGATCACCAGCATGCCTGCGCCCTCGCCCATCACAAAGCCGTCGCGCTGCGCATCGAACGGGCGCGATGCCTGATCAGGCGTGTCGTTGAACGCCGTACCCAAGGCCTTGGCCGCCGCAAAACCGCCCAGGCTCACACGGTCGATAGCGGCCTCGCTGCCGCCGCACACGGCCACATCGGCCTCGCCGCTGCGAATCAGGCGCGCGGCATCGCCAATCGCCTGCACGCTGGCGGCGCACGCGGTGACCGGTGCCCCCAGCGGTCCCTTGAGCCCGTGGCGGATCGACACCTGCCCCGCCGCCAGATTGACCAGGAACGACGGCACCGTGAACGGCGACAGCCGCTGCGGCCCGCGCGTGTCGGTGGTGCGCACGGCCTCGGCAATCGCACCAAAGCCGCCGATGCCCGAGGCGATCACCGTGGCCGTGCGCTCACGCGCCCGCTCGTCGGCCGGCGGCCAGCCCGCCTGGGCCAGCGCCTGCTGCGCAGCGCCCAGGGCAAAGGGGATGAAGCGGTCCATCTTGCGCTGGTCTTTGGACGAGACGATGGCGTCCACATCCCAGCCGCCCTCGGGGTCTTGCGCTGCATCGGGCACCCGCCCCGCGACCTTGGCGGCGATGCCCTCGGTCACCGCGTCCGGCAGGCGCGACAGGCCGGAGCGCCCGGCCAGCAGGCGCTGCCAGGCCAGCTCCACGCTACAGCCCAACGGCGACACCAGGCCCATGCCCGTGACCACCACGCGGCGCATCAGGCCACTCCCTTGTTGCTACACACACCACTTGTTTTTTGCATGGATTCACCTCGTCAGACAGTTGGGCGCAGCGGTTCTGCACCTTTATGATTGCAATCGTCATCATAAACCGCAAACCCATTTTTGCGTACGACCGCAATCAATAAGGGGCTTTCATGAAGGTTTCCAAAGCACAGGCCGCAGAGAACCGGCAAGGCATCCTGGACGCAGCAGCCCGCCTGTACCGCGAGCGGGGGCTGACCGGCGTGGGCGTGGCCGACATCACGCGCGATGCTGGGCTGACGCATGGCGGGCTGTACCGGCATTTCGCCTCCAAAGAAGCGCTGGTGCAAGAGGCGTGCACCAAGGCGTTCGACTGGTCCATCCCCGTGCTGGATGGGGAGCGGCCCCACGCCACGGTGAGTGACCGCGTCCGGCGCTACCTCTCACCCGAACACCGCGATGCGCCGGGCTCGGGCTGCCCCGTGGCCGCGCTGGCGGTGGACGCTGCGCGGGCGGGCGGCGGGGTGTCTGAAGTATTTGCCCAGGGCATCGAGCGCAACATCCAGCGGTTTGCCCAGTTGCTGGCCGACAGCGCCGCCGATGCGGACAGCAGCGCCGCGCCATCGCCACAAGACCGCGCCCGCGCCATCCATGTGCTGGCCACCATGGTCGGCGGGATGGTGCTGGCGCGCGCCACCGCAGCGGCCCAGCCCGCGTTGTCGAACGAGCTGATGCAGACGCTGCAGACGCAGCTGACAGACTGGCTGGAAGACGGTACCCCCAGCCCTTCGGACCGATAAAAAAAGGGCTGCCAGCGCTTGTTCAACAAGCACCGGCAGCCCTTCGAGAGTCACATCACCGGGGGCAAGGCGCCCCAGGGATCAAATCAGGCGCAGCAGGCGTCGCCCCAGGCAGGCGCCCCATTGCCCACCGACGCACGGCGCCACCAGGCGGCAGGGCGAGCATCGGCGGCATCGCCGCGCACCCAGCGGTACTGCAGGCGGCGGCCGTTCAGGGGTTCGACCACCACCGACTGGCCGGCCGCCACGGGCAGCGACTGACCTGCGCACAGGAACATGTCGCTGCCGTCGCCAAGACCCTGGCCCAGCGTGACCCAGGCCTGGCCTTCGGCAATGCGCAGGGTCATCGCGGCCTTGGGGGCCAGGGTGACGGCGGCGCCTGCGGCCACCTGCCCCGCCTCACCGGCGGCAGCGCCCGTGGCGCGGGAAGATGCAAACAGATGCAAAGCGTGAGAGGCTGTCATGGCTTTCTCCGGGTTAACCCTAATATGACCGTATGGTGCGCCGGTTGCAGAACAACGTCCAATGAAAAGCACGGCACCGATTGATGCTTTTCCTGCATGAGCCGCTCAAACGGTCCTGCGCTGTAGCGGTGCTGCTATCCGAAGCAGAGCAAACCGGGCCAGGCCAGCGGCAAACCGCCCCCCAGCGCCCGCCACACCGGCCAGCGCCGTGCCCAGCGCACGGCCGCCCTGTCCCAGCGCCTGTCCCAAGTCGCGCAGCGGCTGCACCACGCCACATTCCCAGTCCCGGGCGGCCTGGCTGGCGGGCCTTGTCAGCGCAGAGGCTGGCGGCGTATCCCAGCGGAAGGCCACCGCCTCCGCGCTGCCCTGGGGGTTCCACGCCTCCATCACCACATGCTGCCCCGGCGCAACCGCCAGCTGTTCGCCCGGCTGCAGCACATGGTCTACCGCGGCGCCCGGCAGGTCCGCCAATGCGCCGCGCAAGGTGACCCACGCCTGCCCCTGGGCGATCTGCAGCACGCCATGGGAGTTGGGCCGCAAGGACAAGGCTTGGCCTGTAGCCAGTTTCCAGCAACCGGTCGCGCGACGGCCAGCCGTGGCGGCGTGGACGGATTGTTGCGATTCCAGAACGTTGCGGGCGGACATGACAGGCTCCTTGGCTTCAGTAAAACGTGTTGAGGAGCCTGAATGGTGCGCCTTGCACCGTACACAGTCCAATGAAAACGCGGTACGCTATTCATTCCATCGACGCATGAATCATCCTTTGCAGGAATGCCGCCATGACCTCTGCCGAATACTCCCCCGCCGTCTTGCGCACCCGGCCCGTGGCGACAGGGCACTGGCGCGCCTTCCTGGCCGTGGCCAAGCACCTCAACTTTCGTGCGGCAGCCGACGAGCTGGCCCTCACCCAGTCGGCCGTGAGCCGCCAGATCCAGGCGCTGGAAGAAGAAGTGGGCGTGCCCCTGTTCCTCCGGCACACCCGCGCGGTGGAGCTGACCAGCGCGGGCGCGCAGTTGCAGCGTGCCGTGGGCCCGGCGCTGGAGCGCATGGACGCGGCTGTGCGCCTGGTGCGCCAGACGGCCGGGCGCCGCAGTGTGGCCATCACCACCTGGGCCAGCTTTGCATCGATGTGGCTGATCCCGCGCATGGAGGAGTTCCAGCGCGACAACCCGGGCATCGACATCCGCATTGATGCGAGCGACGTGCAGGTGGACCTGGAAACCTCGGACGTGGACCTGGCCCTGCGCTACGCCATGCCCGCCGGCGCCACGCAAGGCGGCATCCGCCTGTTTGGCGAGCAACTGGCCGTGGTGGCCAGCCCCTGGCTGCTCAAGAGCGGCAAGCCGCTGCGCACGCCGGCCGACGTGGCGCAGTTCACCCTGATCGAGGCGGGCGACGCCCACCGCACCCACTACCTGGAATACCTGAGCTGGCGCCGCTGGTTCGACACACGCGACCTGACCAAGCTGCAGCCCCAGCGCTGGCTGTACTTCAACTACGCCCACCAGATCGTGCAGGCCGCGCTGGCCGGCCAGGGCCTGGCGCTGGCCCGCATGCCACTGATTGCCGATGCGCTGGCCGCAGGCGACCTGATAGAGGTGCTGCCCGGTCACCGCATCGACTCGCCCCTGGCCTACTGGCTTATGGTCGGGCCGCGCAGCGCGCAGCGGCCAGAGATCAAGGCCTTCTGCGCCTGGCTGCAGGTGCAGGCCGAAGCCACCCGCCAGGCGATTGGCGATGTGCCCGACCCAGATTTGAACGACAACCTGGACGGGTCATGAAAAAAGCGCTGAGCCGTACAGCCTCAGCGCTTTCATTTTGATAGCCGCCAGCGCATATTCCTCTAGCGCTTGCAGCTGTTTTAACCCCAAATCAGGCCAACGTTACCCGTGCAAACTTGCGCTTGCCCACCTGCACCACGTAGGTGCCGGCGGCCAGCTTCAGGCCCTTGTCGCTGACCACGCTGCCTTCCACGCGCACCCCGCCACCGTCGATCAGGCGGTTGGCCTCGCTGGTCGAGGGGGCCAGGTTGGCCTGCTTGAGCAGTGCGCCAATGCCCAGCGGCGCGCCCGACAGGCTCACCTCAGGGATCTCATCGGGCACGCCGCCCTTGCTGCGGTTGATGAAGTCCTGCTCCGCCGCGTCGGCGGCGGCAGCGCTGTGGAAGCGCGTGGTGATCTCCTTGGCCAGCATCACCTTGGCGTCCTTGGGGTTGCGCCCGCCCTCCACCTCGGCCTTGAGCGCGGCAATCTCGGCCAGGCTCTTGAACGACAGCAGGGTGAACCAGTCCCACATCAGCGTGTCGCTGATCGACAGCACCTTGGCGAACATGGTGTTGGCGTCCTCGGCGATGCCGATGTAGTTATTCTTGGACTTGGACATCTTGTCCACGCCGTCCAGGCCCACCAGCAGCGGCATGGTGAGCACACACTGCGGTTCCTGGCCGTATTCCTGCTGAAGGTGGCGGCCCATGAGCAGGTTGAACTTCTGGTCCGTGCCGCCCAGTTCCAGGTCGCTCTTCAACGCCACCGAGTCGTAGCCCTGCATCAGCGGGTACAAGAACTCATGCACCGCGATGGACTGACCGGAGTTGAAACGCTTGTGGAAGTCGTCGCGCTCCATCATCCGGGCCACGGTGTAGCGGGATGCCAGCTGGATCATGCCGCTCGCGCCCAGGGGTTCGCTCCACTCGCTGTTGTAGCGGATCTCGGTCTTGGCCGGGTCCAGCACCATGCTGGCCTGCTTGTAATAAGTCTCGGCGTTCACCTTGATCTGCTCTGGCGTGAGCGGCGGGCGCGTGCTGTTGCGGCCCGAGGGGTCGCCGATCAGGCTGGTGAAGTCGCCGATCAGGAAGATGACCTGGTGGCCCAGATCTTGCAATTGCCGCATCTTGTTCAGCACCACCGTGTGGCCGATGTGGATGTCGGGGGCCGTGGGGTCCAGGCCCAGCTTGATGCGCAGCGGCTGGCCGGTGGCCTCCGAGCGCGCCAGCTTCTTGACCCATTCGTCCTGTGGCAGCAGCTCTTGCACACCGCGCAGCGAGATTTCGAGGGCTTGTCTTACACCATCAGAGACCGGGGTTGTTGTAACAGCAGATTGATTCATAAGGGTTTTTTGGGATGTCTAGACAGCATGCACCGCTATACTTCAGCCCACATTGCAGAGGCGGATTCTAGTGGGCCCGCCGTTTCGACCTGTTTTTCATCAACCTGTCGAATGGCTGCAGCCTGACAGTCTGTGCTCCTGGCCCCGCCCCGCATACGCACCGGGGGTGTGCCACGGAACCGCAATCACCCTGGGGATAGACCTTTGATTCACGGCCTCACTACGGTCCGCACCGCCAGCATCGCTTTGCTTGACCGGCTGTCCCGCACAATCCAGCAACATCCCAAACGCATCACCGCCGCCGTAGCAGCCATCCTGCTGACGGGCGGCGGCGGCGCATTTGCCGTGGCCTCCTTTGCACCCGATCCGGCCGAGCTGCCGGTGCGCATGGTGAACTACCCGGTCGAATCGCTGGCTGAGAACATGGTGCTGGGCCAGTTGGATGCGCCCAGCTTTTCGCTGTTCCGCTCCGAACAGGTGCGCAGCAGTGACACCCCCGAGTCGCTGCTGCAGCGCATGGGCGTGGCCGACCCGGCCGCCGCTGCCTTCATGCGCAGCGACACGCCGGTGCGCCAGAACGTGCTGGGCCGCACCGGCCGCATCGTGTCGGCAGAAACCACAGACGACCACCGCCTGATCCGCCTGACGGTGCGCTGGGTGCCGGACGACAGCGGCAACTTCCGCCGCCTGATTGTCGAACGCACGGGCGACAACAAGTTTGCGACCCGCATCGAAACCGCCAAGATGACGACCAACAGCCGTCTGGCGGGCGGCATCATCCACAGCTCGCTGTTTGCCGCCACCGACGCGTCGAACATCCCCGACGCCGTGGCCGTGCAGGTGGCCGAACTGTTCTCGGGCAACATCGACTTCCGCCGCTCGCTGCGCAAGGGCGACCGCTTCTCGGTGGTGTACGAAACCCTGGAAGCCGACGGCGAGCCCCTGTCCAGCGGCCGCGTGCTGAGCGCCGAGTTCGTCAACAACGGCAAGACCCACCAGGCCATCTGGTTCCAGGAGCCCAACGCCGCCAAAGGCGCCTACTACACGTTGGACGGCGAAAGCATGCGCCGCGCGTACCTGACCTCGCCCGTCGAGTTCTCGCGCGTGACCAGCGGCTTCAAGATGCGCCTGCACCCCATCCTGCAAACCTGGCGCGCCCACCTGGGCACCGACTTTGCAGCCCCCACAGGCACCGCCGTGCGCACCGTGGGTGATGGCGTGGTGGAGTTTGCGGGCGTGCAGAACGGCTACGGCAACGTGGTGTTCGTCAAGCACCGCAACCAGCACGTTACCGTGTATGCCCACCTGAGCCGCATCGACGTGCGCCAGGGTCAGTCGGTCGAGCAAGGCCAGACGCTGGGCGCCGTGGGCGCCACCGGCTGGGCCACTGGCCCGCACCTGCACTTCGAGTTCCGCGTCAATGGCGTGCACCAAGACCCGATGACCATCGTCGCCCAGAGCGAAGCCGCCGCACCGGTGTCTGCAGCCGCCCGCCCTGCGTTTGACCGCCTCGCTGCCAACATGCGCGTTCAGCTGAACGCGGCCGCGCTCATAGAGCAGGCCAGCGCAGACTGATCCCGGCTTACCAACGACGCACCCCACCCGTCAGGCCATGTCCGATCTGTACATCGGCCTGATGTCGGGCACCTCGCTCGACGGGATCGACGGGGTGCTGGCCGATTTCTCGGGCCCGCGCCTACGGGTCACGCACCACGCCAGCGCCGCCTTTGCCCCCGCACTGCGCGCCGAGCTCTTGGCCCTCAACACCCCCGGCGACAACGAGCTGCACCGCGCAGCGCTCGCAGGCAATGCGCTATCCCGAGCCTACGCCGAGGTGGTACATACCCTTTTGCAGCGCAGCGGCCACCCGGCAAGCGCCATCCGAGCGATAGGCGCCCACGGGCAGACGGTGCGACACCGCCCCCAGGAATTTGACGGCACAGGCTACACCCTGCAGCTGGGCAGCCCCGCCCTGCTGGCCGAGCTGACGGGCATCACCGTGGTGGCCGACCTGCGCAGCCGCGACGTGGCTGCAGGCGGCCAGGGTGCGCCGCTGGTGCCCGCCTTCCACCAGGGCGTGTTCGGCCGGCCGGATGAGACGGTGCTGGTGCTGAACATTGGCGGCATCTCCAACCTCAGCGTGCTGGGGGCAGATGGCAGTGTGCTGGGCTTCGACTGCGGCCCGGGCAACGCCCTGATGGACCACTGGTGCCAGCAGCACACGGGCCAGCCGTTTGACAAGGACGGCGCCTGGGCCGCCACCGGACAGGTGCTGCCGGGCCTGCTGGCCGCGTTGCTGCAGGAGCCCTATTTGCACAAGGCGCCCCCCAAGAGCACAGGGCGCGACCTGTTCAACCCCGCCTGGCTGGCCGCACACCTGCAGCCCTTTGCGCAGGCCACTGCGGCCGATGTACAGGCTACATTGACCGAATTCACCGCAAGCGCTAGTGCAATATGCGCCAATAGCTATCTAAACAATAGCAAAATCCTGGCCGTATGCGGTGGTGGCGCGCTCAATGGCCAGCTCATGCAGCGGCTGCAGGCCGCCTGCCCGCCCCTGCGGGTGGTAACCACCGATGCGCTGGGCCTGCCCGCCCTGCAGGTGGAAGCCGCCGCGTTTGCCTGGCTGGCGCGCCAGGCGCTGAACGGGGCACCGGGCAACCTGCCCAGCGTGACGGGCGCCGTGGGCCCTCGCGTGCTGGGCGCGGTGTACCCGGCCTGAAACGCCCGGTCTACACAGTCCTGGGCAGGGCGATCAGCCGTGGTCCCCGGCATCGACCGAGGCGCCTGCCTGGGTGCCGGACCGGTCTTGCGGCGACAGTTGCCAGAAGATACCGGCCGATGCCACCGTGATCAGCCCCATGCAGGCAAACGTGGCCTGAAAGACTTGCAGGGTCTGCGCTGCGCCCGAAGGCTGGAAGAAATCGGTGAACGCCGCCAACACGGCCCCTGCTGCAGCCACCCCCATGCCCATGGCCACCATCTGCACCATCGACAGCAGGCTGTTGCCGCTGCTGGCCATGTCGTGCCCCAGGTCCTTCAGGGTCACGGTGTTCATGGCCGTGAACTGCAGCGAGTTCACCGCCCCAAACACCGCCAGCTGCACCACATGCACCCACAGCGGTTGCGAGGGCGCCGCCAGCCCGAAACTGGCCATGGTCACCCCCACCAGCAGCGTGTTGCCCACCAGCACCTGGCGGTAGCCAAAGCGGGTGATCAGCGTGGTGGTGAACCGCTTCATGGACATGCCCGCCACCGCCACGGGCAGCATCATCATGCCCGCCTGCAGCGGCGAATAGCCCATGGTGACCTGCAGCAGCAACGGAATCAGGAACGGCATGCACGAGCTGCCCAGCCGCGCAAACAGATTGCCCAGCAGCCCGATACGCAAGGTGTCCACCGAGAACAGCCGGGGCGAAAATAGCGGGTCAGGCCGCCGCGCCGCGTGCAGCCAGTAGGCCACCAGGCTGGCCAGCCCGAAGATCATGAGCACCAGCACACTCGCCTGCCGCAACCCTAAGCTGGCCAAGCCATCCAGCGCCAGCGACAGCGCCACCATGCCAAAGGCGAGCATCAGATAGCCCGCCAGGTCAAACCGTGCCACCGTCGGCGCAGCCACCCCGGGCATGTAGCGCATGGTGGCGGCACAGCCCACCAGCCCCACCGGCACGTTGATCAGAAAGATCCAGTGCCAGGAAGCCACCTCGACCAGCCAGCCTCCCAGGGTCGGGCCGATCAGCGGACCAATCAGCCCCGGGATCGCCACAAAACTCATGGCCTGCAAGAACTTCTCGCGCGGGAAGGTGCGCAACACCACCAAGCGCCCCACCGGTAGCAGCAGCGCGCCCCCCAGCCCCTGGAGCACCCGGGCGGCCACCAGCTGGGTCAGGCTGTGCGACAGCGCACAAAACACCGAGCCCGCCACAAAAAACACGATGGCCAGAAAGTACACCCGGCGCGCACCAAACCGGTCGGCCACCCAGCCCGACGCGGGGATCAGCATCGCCATGGCCAGCGAGTACGCCACAACCACCGACTGCATGCGCAGCGGGCTCTCGCCCAGGCTCTGCGCCATGGCGGGCAGCGCGGTATTGACGATGGTGGCGTCCAACGTCTGCATGAAAAAGCCGACGGCCACCAGCCACAGCAGCACTTTCTGGGAGGGTTCCTGATGCATGGGTTGCAGAGCTTTCCAAACGAAACAAGCGGCCCCATGAAAAAACCGCCCGAAGGCGGTTCATTCAGTCAGCAGCGGGGGTGCAGGTCTTTGCCTGGCACAACGATCTTTAAGCCGAGAAGCTGGAGCCGCAGCCGCAGGTGGTCGTGGCGTTGGGGTTCTTGATCACGAACTGCGCGCCTTGCAGGTCTTCCTTGTAGTCGATCTCGGCGCCCACGAGGTACTGGTAGCTCATGGCGTCGATGAGCAGCGACACACCGTTCTTGGTCATGGTGGTGTCGTCTTCGTTCGTGATTTCATCAAAAGTGAACCCGTACTGGAAGCCGGAGCAGCCGCCGCCCTGCACAAACACCCGCAGCTTCAGGTCGGGGTTGCCTTCTTCGGCAATCAGGTCCGCCACCTTGGCCGCCGCGCTGTCGGTGAACAGAATGGGGGCGGGCATTTCGGTCTGGATGTTTTCGGCAACTGCGCTCATGGGGTACTCCGGGTTCAGGGTTTGTACGGAATACTACTGCAAACCTCTCGGGAATTCAGATCACTGGCTGTTTGACGCTAACTTCAGTGGGGGCTTTTCTTCCACCAGCACCGCCGTAGGAATCAACTGCCCCGCGATCACGGCCCCTTGGTGCATCTCCAGCGCCTTGTAATGCACATTGCCGGTGATCTGCGCCTTGGGCTGCAGCTCCAGCAGTTCGCCCGCATGCACGGGACCCAGCACCTGGCCGTTGATGATCACGTGGTCGGCATGCACCGCGCCCTCGACCCGCGCGGTTTCGGAGATCACCAGGATGCTGGGCTGGTCCGCCGCTGCCCGGATATCGCCGACTACATCGCCATCAATGCGCATGCCCTCGGCAAAATGCACATTGCCTTCGATCTTGGTGCCCTGCGCCACCAGGCTTTTGATGGGTGGCTGCTTTTTGCGCGAGAACATGGTCGGAAGACTCCTGAAGGAGCAGGCGGTACAAAAGCCCGCTTGCGAAGGGAAAACGTGCCAACAAATCGGCAGGTCGTGGGCAGCGGCTACTGCGTGGGTTGCCTCGGCGAGGGCATCGAAACCAGATCAGCGCATCCACAGTCGACCCGCACTATTCGATGGCCATGGTCTGGCTGGTGCGTACGGTGGCGCCCTCCAGCACGCGCGCGGTCACGGTTTTTACCACGGCCTGGGGGGGCAGATCGAGCACCCCCTCGATGCGGCGGTACTGCTTGACCTGCAGCGGCTGGCCCTGGGGAGGCTGGGTCTGTGTCCACGGTTTGCCGTCCAGCGTGCCCGCCAGCACCAGTTCCAGGCGCCCGTTGAACTCGGGTGCATTGCGGGCCGCCTGGATGACCAGCACCTGCCAGCGCAGTTGCATCCCGCCCAGCACCTCAGCCTGCAGCGCGCGAATGGCCAGCCCATCGGTCTTGGCGGCAGGGATTAGCTTTTCGAAGAAGCCCAGGTCCTCGCGCAGCGTGCGGTTGTCGGCTTCGAGCTGGCGTACCTGCGCCATCAGGCTTTCCTTGGCGGCGCGCTCGGTAGCCAACAGGCTCTCGGCGGTCAACGCCACCGTCTGGCGCTCCTGGCCCTCTTCGCGCAGGCGGCTGATCTCTGCCCTCATCTGAACCACTTCATCGCGGGACACGGTATCGATCCCGGCAATGGACTTGCCGAACTCGAAGGCCCACAACGCCACGGCGGCGCAAAAGCCCATGACCACGGCCAGGGCCAGCCAACGAAAGGGCCAGGGCAAGGCGCTGCGGATGGCCACCCGGGGGGCGCTGATGGTCAACCGACGGCGAAGCAGGCGAAAGCGCATGGGCTCAACGGGCAGGCCCGGGAAGGCGCTCCCCCAAAAAAAGAAAAGAGCGCACCATAAACGAAAAAACCGCCCGAAGGCGGTTTTTCTCTGTAAAGCACTCGCAGGGAGCGCTTTGCAGTGGATGCTGCCCAGGGCAGCATCCGGCAGGGCCCAAAGCTTAACGCTTGGAGAACTGCTTGGCGCGGCGTGCGGAGTGCAGACCGACCTTCTTACGTTCGACTTCACGTGCATCACGGGTCACGAAGCCGGCTTGGCTCAGGACGGACTTCAGGGATGCGTCGTAATCGATCAGGGCACGGGTGATGCCGTGGCGGGCAGCGCCAGCCTGGCCGGATTCACCGCCACCGTGCACGTTGATCTGGATGTCGAAGCTTTCGACATGGTTGGTCAACGCCAGCGGTTGCTTGGCAATCATGATCGAGGTTTCGCGGCCGAAATACTGCTGAATGTCTTTGCCATTCACAGTGATCTTGCCGGAGCCTTTTTTCAGAAACACGCGGGCGACGCTGGACTTGCGACGGCCGGTGCCATTGTTCCATTCACCAATCATCTCAAGGCTCCTTAGATTTCCAGCACTTTGGGCTGCTGGGCGGTGTGTGGATGCTCAGCACCACCGTACACCTTGAGTTTCTTGATCATCGCGTAGCCAAGGGGACCCTTGGGCAGCATGCCCTTGACAGCCTTTTCCAGCGCGCGGCCGGGGTGCTTGGCTTGCATGTCGCGGAAGTTCGTGGCCGTGATACCGCCGGGGTAACCCGAGTGACGGTAGTACACCTTGTCCAGGGACTTGGTGCCGGTGACCTTGAGTTGGGCTGCGTTGATAACGACGATGAAGTCACCGGTATCGACGTGAGGCGTGTAAATGGCCTTGTGTTTGCCGCGCAAACGGAGAGCAACTTCGCTGGCTACTCGTCCGAGGACCTTGTTGGTCGCGTCAATCACAAACCACTCGTGCACGACCTCAGCGGGCTTTGCGCTGAAAGTAGTTGTCATGAGTTTTCTCTTGAAAGAGGGGTTTGGCGGGTCCTTTTCCACGGTCGGTGCTTCTCTGAAGGAAGCCTCTTAGGTGGCAAAAAGTCTTCGCCGCGGGACCACAAAAGCGCTGCGAAGCCTTCCATTATACGAAAGAGCCCGGTCGCCGCGCAAGTGGACCGCAGTCCTGGCCCCAAAGCGGTCAGTTGGGCGTCTGGCGGCGGCGCTGCTCGTCGGCTTCGTACCGGCGGCGGTTCTCCACGCAAATGGCTTGATTGGCCTGGGACGGTTTCTGGCACTCCTGGTGGATACACATGGGGCGGGCCAGGAAATTAGCGTCAGCGCACACCTCCTGCGGCGAAGGCAGGCGGGGTGGCGGTGCAGGACGGGGCTTGGGTTCAGCCACCACGGGGGGGGGCGCAGGCACAGGCTCTTCGTGCACCACGATGGGGGTGGGGGCCGGCTCGGCAGTCACACGCTTGGTGACACGGGCGGAGGGCTTGGGCGCCGAGGCAACCACAAAGGCGGGAACAGCGGCTGCGGCAGAAGCCGTGTCGGCCGGCGTGCCAGCACCTTCCGAGGCCACGGCCGCTGCGTCTGCGCCAGCCGTCCCAGGCGCACTGACGTCCACCAGCGCGGCCGCTGACGAAGCGCCTGCCGCTGGCGGCTCGGCCATCTCGGTGATGATGTCATCGCGCGGCGGTTTGCTGCTTTGGCTCCAGCGCCAAGCGCCTCCGGCGACCACGGCCACCAGCGCCGCCACCACAATGCCCGCCACCAAGGGCGAACGCCGCGATGAGGATGTGGGCTTGCCGTTGCCACGCACCAGATCCCGCTCCAAGGGTGCGGACCGCCGGTCCGCCGCACGCGAACCGCTAGCGCCCGGCGAGCGGTGGTGCGGCAGATCCTCAAAGCGGGAATCGCCCTCAGCGACCACGGTGTCGCCAGCGTCGATGAACACCGTGTCGCCCGCATCGGCCGCCACCGTGTCAGGACCCGCCAGCATGACCGTGTCCCCGCCAAAGTCATCGCCGGGACGGCCCGCCTGCACTGGGGACGGTGCCGCTGCGGCCGCTTCCGCGCGCTGGGCCTGCGCCTGGATCTCGGCCACGATGCCCGGGGCTGAGGTCACATCCACGGTGGGCGTGGGCAGCCCCGGGCCAGGCTGGTCGGCGGGCTCCACCCAGATGTCGCCCAGTTCCGCCCGAAAGTCGAAGTGCTGCACATCGTCCGGCGCCGAGGTCATCTCCATGGTCTGGAGAAAGGCATCGATGCTCTGCGGCCGGTCCTCGGGCCGCAGGGCCAGGGACTGCGATATCGCAGCAACAAACGGCGCCGAATACTCCACGCCAAACTGCCGCTTGACGGTTTTGGCAATGCGGGAGAACGACACCATGCGGTCGCGGATGGAGCGCAGCGTGGCAGGCAGGGGCGTGTCGTTGGCCAGACAGCCGTGCATGACCGCTGCCAGAGAGTACAGATCGCTCCAAGGCCCCTGGCGCAGTTCCTCGTCACCGTCGGAATACTGCTCGATGGGCGCGTAATTCACCTTGAGCACGGCCGTGTGCTTGCGGTCCTGGTCATTGATGGCGTGCCGGGCGGCACCAAGGTCCAGCAGCACCGGCGGGCCGTTGTCCTGCAGGAAGATGTTGTCTGGCGAGATGTCGCGGTGCAGCGTGTTGCCGTCGTGCAGCACACGCAGCGCATCCAGCACCGACCACAGCAGCTTGCGCAGCCAGGCCTCGGGCGGCGGCGTGCGCATCTGGGCACGGGCCTGCTTGAAGGTCATTCCCGAATACAAGGGCATGACCATGTAGGCCGTGTTGTTGGCCTCCCAGAAGCGGAACACCTTGACCAGCGAGGGGTGGTCAAACTGCGCCAGCAGCCGCGCCTCGCCCACAAAAGACACCAGGCCTGCCTGGAAGGTTTGCTGATCGGACGAAGACCGCACCCAGAGCGATTGCCCCTGCGAGCGACCGGCCAGCGCCGAGGGCATGTATTCCTTGATGGCCACCGCCCGGTGCAGAGAATGGTCAAACGCCTTGTAGACCATGCCAAAACCACCCACCCCCAGCAAACCCAGGATCTCAAACTCCGCCAGGCGTGTGCCAGGGGGCAGCGCATCGATATGGCTGACACCGCTGGCGGGGGCTGTGCTGGAGCTTTCGGTCATGGTCAGAAGACGGGGCGGGCTGGCAATTTCACAGGCAAATCAATGGGACAACAAGCGCAACGGCGGAAAGCGGACCCCACCGCAGGCGCGATCATGAGGCATGGCCGCACCGGATTTGGCAACAAATGGCTAACAAAGGACGGCCTGTCTGCCAAAAACATCACGTCCCCCGCCACCACAAGGCCCCCGATTGTGCCGCGCCCGGACGAGGGCGCTGCCCCGGCAGCACAACACACTCGTTACCATTGGGCCATGTTCAGTTATCGCCACGCCTTCCACGCAGGCAACCATGCCGATGTGCTCAAGCACACCGTTTTGATTGCTGCCTTGCAACACCTTACCGAGAAAGACGCGGCGCTGACCGTGCTGGACACCCATGCAGGCGCAGGCCTGTACCGGCTGGACGGGGACTATGCCAGCACCAGCGGCGAAGCCGCCGACGGCGTGGCCCGGCTGTTTGCACCAACCACGCCCACCCTCACCCCAGCCCTGCAGGCCTATGTGGACATGGTGGGCGACTTCAACCAGGGCAAGGCGCTGCGCGTGTACCCCGGCTCACCCTTCATCACCCAGCGCCTGCTGCGTAGCCACGACAAGCTCAAGCTGTTTGAGCTGCACCCCACCGACCTGCGCGCGCTGGCCGGCAACGTGGCCCAGCTGGAGGCAGGCCGCCAGGTGGCGGTGCTGCACGAAGACGGCTTTGAGGGCATCAAGAAGTTTTTGCCTCCACCGGCCCGTCGCGCACTGGTGCTGTGCGATCCCAGCTATGAAATCAAGAGCGACTACGCCAAGGTGCTCGACATGGCGGCCGATTCGCTCAAGCGTTTTGCCACGGGCACCTATGCGTTCTGGTACCCCATCATCCCGCGCCCCGAAGCCCACGACCTGCCCCGCCGCCTGAAGACACTGGCCACCAAGGCGGGCAAGAGCTGGCTGCACGCCACGCTCACCGTCAAGTCGAGCAAGATCACGGAAACCGTCACGGGCGACACCAAACGCCCCGGCCTGCCGGCCAGCGGCATGTTCCTGATCAACCCGCCCTACACCCTCAAGGCCGCGCTCAAAGACGCCCTGCCCCAGATGGCCGAGCTGCTAGCACAGGACAAACACGCCACCCACACGCTGGAATCGGGCGGCTGACCGCCCCTTCCGGTACTCTGCCTGGCGTCAAGGTGCCGCCGGACAATCCTTGTCGTCGTCCTGCAGGGCGAACAGCTCCACCGGCTTGAGCCCCAGGCCCACCATGCCCAACGCCTCGGCGGCGCCCCGGCTCAGGTCGATCACCCGGTTGCGGGTGTGGGGCCCGCGGTCGTTGATGCGCACGATCACCGTACGCCCCGTGGCCTGACTGCGCACACACACGCGGGAGCCAAAGGGCAGTGTGGGGTGTGCGGCCGTGAGCGCACGCATGTCAAACAGCTCCCCGCTGGCGGTACGCCGCCGGTGGAACTGTGCCCCGTACCACGAGGCCAGCCCCACCTCGTCCGCCTCCAGGCTGAGCGGCGACCCGCCGGGAGTGGTGGGTTCCGGTTTGGCCGGGGGATCGATCAGCATCGCCTCTCCCGGCACGGACAGCAGGTTGGGGGCCAGCGCATCCGGCTCTGCCTGCAGCCCCTGGGCGTGCGCAACCGCAAGGGCGCTGCACAGCAACCACAGACCCACCAGCTGCCGCAGCGGCGCCCACCGGGCCACGCTGCGACAAGAGCCGGGTGGCTGCTCGCCCCCCACCATCAGATCCCCAGCCGGCGACAGATCTCCAGGGTCGCGGCGCTTTGGTTCATGGTGTAGAAGTGCAGCGCGGGCACGCCGGCCGTGCGCAGCTGGTCGCACAGGTCGGTCACCACATCCAGGCCAAACGCCTTGATGCTGGCGGTGTCGTCCCCAAACGACTGCAGGCGCAGACGTATCCAGCGCGGAATCTCGGCACCGCAGGCGTCCGAGAACCGCATCAGCTGCGTGGAGCTGGAAATGGGCATGATGCCCGGCACCACCGGCACGTCAGCGCCCAGGCGGTGCGCGTCTTCCACAAAGCGGAAATACGCATCGCTGTTGTAGAAATACTGGGTGATGGCAGAGTCCGCCCCCGCCCGTACCTTGGTCACGTAGGCCTGCAGGTCCGCATCGGGCGACTTGGCCTGGGGATGCACCTCGGGGTAGGCCGCCACCTCGATGTGGAAGTCCCGGCCCGTTTCGGCCCGGATGAAGGCCACCAGGTCGCTAGCGAACTGGAACTCGCCGCCCGCGCCGTAGCCGCTGGGCAGGTCGCCGCGCAGTGCCACCAGGCGCTTGACGCCCATGGCTTTGAGCGTGGCCAGCTGCTCGCGCACCGACTGGCGCGTGGCCCCGATGCACGAAAAGTGCGACGCAGCGCCCACGCCTTCGGACAGGATCTCGCGCACCGTGCCGAACGTGCCTTCTTGCGTGGAGCCCCCTGCGCCGTAGGTCACCGAGCAGAAGTCTGGATGCAGTGCATACAGCTGCTGGCGCGCCACGCGCAGCTTGTCGGCGCCTTCAGGCGTCTTGGGCGGGAAAAACTCGAAACTCACCGGAAACCCGGTGCCTTGCGCGTGGGCTGCATTCATGCGGCTCTCCTTGCGTGTACAAAAAATTCTCGATTGCCATCACCGCCCTGGATCGGGCTGTCGATCCACGCCCGCACTTCCAGGCCCAGAGTTACGCAGCAATCGCGGATGCGCTGTTCCACCACCGCATACAAGGACTCGTCGCGCACAATGCCGCCTTTGCCCACCTGCCCCGGCTGCAATTCAAACTGGGGCTTGACCAGCATGACCAGGTCGCCCTGCGGCGCGAGCAACGGCACCAGTGCAGGCAGCACCAGAGTGAGCGAGATGAACGACAGGTCGCCCGTCACCAGGTCAAACACGGGCGTGACCTGCACATCCTCTCGCCCCTCTCGGCGCTGGCGCACCACCGGTAAAGTGCCCTCGGCCCGCGCGCGGGCCTTGGCGGCGCGCTCGGCTTTGAAGGCTTCTACGTCTTGCTCTTTGGCATCGTCGCTGTCGTCGTATTCTTCATCGACCAGACCGCCGTTGCGCATCCAGCTGTAAGGAGCGACCGGCTGGGTGTCGTTGTCTTCATGGTCTTGCACCAGCTCTTCGGACAAGGCCGCTTCACAGCCTTCGAGCAGCGACTCGGCTGTCATGGCGCGGGCATTGATCCCTTCCACGCCCACCACGCGCACATCGTCACGCAGGCGCTCATGCAACTGGCCATGCCCCACATCCACACCCACCACCTGGGCCGCGCCATGTTGCAACAGGCAGTCCGTGAAGCCGCCGGTGCTCTGCCCCACATCCAGGCAGCGCAGGCCCTTCACGTCCAGGCCCGTGGCCTGCAAGGCGCCTTCGAGCTTGAGCCCGCCACGCGAGATATATTTGGCCTCGGCATCGTCCAGCAGCCTTACCTCGGCCACGGACGGGATGTCATCCCCGTTCTTGGCCACCTTGTTCCAGGGCGACAAGGGCGTCAAGCGCCACTCCACCCCCGAAGCGATCAGGCGCTGCGCCTGCGAGCGCGTGGCGGCATGGCCACGTTCCACCAAAAACACATCTGCGCGCATCGCGCCCATCCTTTTTGAGTCAAATCGGCTGGTAGCGCTAGTGAATCAAGCGCCAGCAGCTATCAATTTATGAGCAATCAGGCATTGCTCAGCATCACGGCGCCACACCACCGTGCGCGCGCCCCGTCACCAGGGCGCGCAGCACCGGGATCAGTAGCGGTAGGTGTCAGGCTTGTAGGGGCCTTGCTTAGGCACGCCGATGTAGGCGGCCTGTTCGTCGGTCAGCTCGGTCAGCATGGCGCCCACCTTCTTGAGGTGCAGGCGCGCCACCTTTTCGTCCAGGTGCTTGGGCAGCACGTAGACCTTGCCGTTTTCGTAGTAGTCGCTGTGAGTGAACAGCTCGATCTGGGCAATGGTCTGGTTGGCAAAGCTCGACGACATCACGAAGCTGGGGTGGCCCGTGCCGCAGCCCAGGTTCACCAGACGGCCCTTGGCCAGCAGGATGATGCGCTTGCCGTCCGGGAAGATCACGTGGTCCACCTGGGGCTTGATCTCTTCCCACTGGTACTGCTCCAGCGACGCGACCTGGATCTCGTTGTCGAAGTGGCCGATGTTGCAGACGATGGCCTGGTCCTTCATGGCCAGCATGTGCTCGTGGCGGATCACGTCCTTGTTGCCGGTGGTGGTCACGAAGATGTCGGCCTTGTCGGCCGCGTATTCCATGGTCACGACCTTGTAGCCTTCCATTGCGGCCTGCAGGGCGTTGATGGGGTCGATCTCGGTCACCCACACCTGGGCGCTCAGCGCGCGCAGGGCCTGGGCGCTGCCCTTGCCCACGTCGCCGTAGCCAGCGACCACGGCCACCTTGCCGGCGATCATCACGTCGGTGGCGCGCTTGATGCCGTCCACCAGCGACTCACGGCAACCGTACAGGTTGTCGAACTTGCTCTTGGTCACCGAGTCGTTCACGTTGATGGCGCGGAACATCAGCGAGCCCTTGGCCGACATTTCCTTCAGGCGGTGCACGCCCGTGGTGGTTTCTTCGGTCACGCCGATGATCTGGGCGCTCTTGCGGCTGTACCAGGTCGGGTCTTGCGCCAGCTTGGCCTTGATGGAAGCGAACAGGCAGGTTTCTTCTTCGCTGGTGGGGTTGGCGATCAGCGAGGCGTCCTTTTCGGCGCGCTTGCCCAGGTGCATCAGCAGCGTCGCATCGCCACCGTCGTCCAGGATCAGGTTGGGGCCTTCGCCGTCGGTGCCGGCCGCGCCGAAGTCAAAGATGCGGTGGGTGTAGTCCCAGTATTCGGCCAGGGTTTCGCCCTTGATGGCGAACACAGGCGTGCCAGCGGCAGCAATCGCGGCGGCGGCGTGGTCTTGCGTGGAGAAGATGTTGCACGAGGCCCAGCGCACTTGCGCTCCCAGCGCCTGCAGGGTCTCGATCAGCACCGCCGTCTGGATGGTCATGTGCAGCGAGCCGGTAATGCGTGCGCCCTTGAGCGGCTGCTTGGCAGCGAATTCTTCGCGGATGGCCATCAGGCCGGGCATTTCGGTTTCGGCGATGCGGATCTCTTTGCGGCCCCATTCGGCCAGGCCGATGTCGGCAATGATGCAGTCGGTGTTGACCGGGGCGTTGACGCGTGCGTTCATGATGGTGTGCTCCAAAGCATGTTTGAAAAGCCACTGCGCGAGGGGGATGGTCGATACGCCTCACCGCACGCGAAGTGGATGAGCGTCGTTGCTAGATGACTCCGAGCCTCACGCCCCGCCTGTGCTGGGGACGCTGCAACGCTCCTCGGATCGGCGGATTATAAAAGCAAGTGCATTCCCGGCGCCATGCCCGCAGGGGTGAATCCCTCCCGGGCCTTGCACGGAACAGTAAAATCCCGCGACTGCCGCCCCTGCTCCCCTTGCAGGTCCCGGCCCGAAGATTTCTTGCGCAGGGCGCTCTGCCCCGCACCCATCCCATTCAGGAACCCCTGTGTCCTACGCCCCAGAAACCCGGCGCCGCCGCACCTTTGCCATCATTTCCCACCCCGACGCCGGTAAAACGACGCTGACGGAAAAGCTGCTGCTGTTCTCGGGCGCGATCCAGATCGCGGGTGCCGTCAAGGGCCGCAAGGCCAGCCGCCATGCCACCTCCGACTGGATGGAAATCGAAAAGCAGCGCGGCATCTCGGTGGCCAGCTCGGTCATGCAGATGCTGTACCGAGAGCATGTGATCAACCTGCTCGACACGCCCGGCCACAAGGACTTCTCGGAAGACACCTACCGCGTGCTCACCGCCGTGGACTCGGCGCTGATGGTGATCGACGCCGCCAACGGTGTGGAAGCACAAACCCGCCGCCTGATCGAGGTCTGCCGCCAGCGCGACACGCCCATCATCACCTTCGTCAACAAGATGGACCGCGAGGTGCGCGACCCGCTGGACATCATGGACGAGGTCGAGCGCGAGCTGGGCATGCCCTGCTGCCCCATGACCTGGCCCGTGGGCCAGGGCAAGAGCTTTGGCGGCATCATCAACTTGCGCACCAAGACGATGACGGTGTTCGAATCCGGCAGCGAACGTCGCCCGCAGGACTTCGAATCCATCCCACTCACCGATGTGGACACCCTGCGCGCCCGCTTCGGCGCAGAGTTCGACGCCGCCATGGACAGCATGGAGCTGGCTACCGGTGCATCGCCCGCCTGGGACCATGAAGCCTTCCTGGCCGGCAAACTGACCCCCGTGTTCTTCGGCTCCGGCGTGAACAACTTCGGGGTGATGGAAGTGCTGGACGCCCTGGTGGACATGGCCCCGCCGCCCGGCCCGCGCGTGAGCACGCTGGAGGTGAACAAACAGCCCGTCGTCAAGACCATCCAGCCCGAGGACGAAGGTTTCTCCGGCGTGGTGTTCAAGGTGCAGGCCAACATGGACGCCAACCACCGCGACCGCATCGCCTTCGTACGCGTGGCCAGCGGCAAGTACACGCCGGGCATGAAGCTCAAGGTACAGCGCACCGGCAAGGAGCTGCGCCCCACCTCGGTCGTCACCTTCATGTCCCAGCGCCGCGAGGCCGTCGAAGAAGCCTACGCGGGCGACATCATTGGCTTCACCACCCACGGCGGCGTGCAGCTGGGCGACACCATCACCGACGGCGCCAACCTGCAGTTCACCGGCCTGCCGTTCTTTGCGCCCGAGATGTTCATGACCGTGGTGCTCAAGAACCCGCTGCGCACCAAGCAGCTGCAGCAGGGCCTGGCCCAGCTGGGCGAAGAAGGCGCGATCCAGGTCTTCAAGCCCGACGCTGGCGGCAACATGCTGCTGGGCGCCGTGGGCCAGCTGCAGTTTGAAGTGGTGCAGCACCGCCTGAAGGCAGAGTACGACGCCGATGTGCGGCTGGAAGGCTGCCAGTACACGGGTGCGCGCTGGATCACTGCCGACAACGCGGCCGACCTGCGCGCCTTTACCGATGCCTACCCGCTGCGCCTGGCGCACGACGCGGCGGACACGCTGGCGTACCTGTGCACCTCGCCGTACGACGTGCGGTTGGCGCAGGAGCGGTTTCCGAAGATCCACTTCCATCCGCTGCGTGAGCATGCGGGGTTGGCACTGCAGAAGGCCGGTTGAGCCCGCATGCAACCTCTGGATCTCTGGCCAACAGTGGCCCGCCGCGACCTGGTGGGCGTGTTCACCGACATCGACGACACCCTGACCACCGAAGGCGCCATCACGCCCGACGCGCTGCAGGCGCTGGCTGACCTGAAGGCTGCGGGCCTGGTGGTCATTCCCATCACCGGGCGGCCGATTGGCTGGTGCGAACCGTTCATGGCCGGGCCTGCCGGTGCTACCTGGCCGGTGGATGCCATGGTGGCGGAAAACGGGGCCGTGGCTTTTACCCGGTGCTCTGGCGCTCAACCCACGCTGGTCAAGCGCTACCAGCAAGACGCCGCCACGCGCAGCGCCAACCAGGCACGCATGCGTGAGATCGCCGCGCTGGTGGCTTCGGAAGTGCCAGGTGTGGCCCTGAGCCGCGACAGCGCTGGACGAGAGACTGACCTGGCCTTTGACTACGCCGAGTTCGACCGGCACCCGCCCGAGACCGTGCAACAGGTGCTGGACTTGCTACAGCGCGAAGGCATGCAGACCACGGTGAGCAGCATCCACATCCACGGCTGCTTTGGGGACTTCAACAAATGGCAGGGCGCCAACTGGATCGTGCGCGAGCTGCTGGGGCGCGATCTGGCGCAGGAGCTGGACCGCTGGGTGTTTGTGGGCGACTCAGGCAATGACCAGGCGATGTTCCAGCACTTCACCCACAGCGTGGGCGTGGCCAACATCGCGCGGTTTGTGCCTCAGCTCTCACATCTGCCACGGTATGTGACGCAGGGCGAACGGGGCGCGGGGTTTGCGGAAGTGGCTAGGGCAATTCTGGCGCACCGCTAAAGACGAGCAAATCACGCGACAGGGCGCTGTCGCCACAGCCCCTGGCTGATCCACGTAACGAGGCCAGCCCCACCGGGACAGTGCACGCAAGACCTCCAAGAAGCAGTTTTGACTGAAAACGCCAGCTTGCGCTGGTGGAATATGCCGTCACAGCTATTATTTCAATAGCAAACCGATCAAGCCTTGAGAAAGATATCGGTATCCGGCGCAAAACACGCGTGCAGCGGCAGCAGCGCCCCGCCCAGCGCGCGGGCGTCCGAGCCCATGGTGCCCAGCTCCAGCCGGGGCGGCTGGTGCAGGCCCTCCCAGTTGTAGTCGGCCAGCGCGTGGCGCGCGCCCTCGCACAGGGCCTGCAGCAGTTCGGGGGCTGCGGCGCCATCAAAGACCACAGCGTCAAGGTCCAGGAACGCTGTGGCCGAGACGATGCAATGCGCCAAACCCGCTGCCGCGCGCGCGATCCAGCCACGGCTGTGTTCCAGCCACGGGACCTGCAGCACACGCTTGTCGTAGGCGGCCATGGGGTCGAGGCCATGTTCGCGAAAGCGCTGCTCCAGTTCCCACAAAGATGCCTGGCTGATGAGCTGCGCGGGCGCCTGGCCCGGCTGGGCGGGTGACAGCGGCAGCGAGGCCACCGCGCCTGCGTTGCCGTGCAGGCCCCGGTGCAGGTGCGAGTTGATGACCAGCCCGCCGCCCACAAAGGTGTCCATGAACAGGTACAGAAAGCTGGGAATGTCGCGCCCGCGCCCCTGCAGCAGCTCGGCCACGCAGGCGGCGGAGGTGTCTTTGGCAAAGCTCACGGGCAGCTCGGTCATCTGCTGCACCCGCTCGGCCAGGTCGATGTTGTTCCAGGCTTCGGACTGCGCTTCGGTGAGCCCCAGCATACGGTGCCAGCCGCCGAGCTGGAATGGCGCGGCCACGCCCACGCCCACCACGCGCGAGCGCAGCGGGCCCAGGCCGTCGAGCAGCTGGTTGAGGTGCGTGCGGATGGCGGGCAGCAGCACGTCGATGTCGGGGAAGGCGTAGTCGAGCACGATGCGCTCGCGCACATGGCCGGTGAAATCGACCAGCAGCCAGTCGGCACTGCGGCGGCCGATCTTGATGCCGATGGCAAACGCGCCATCAGGGTTCAGGCCGATGGGCACCGATGGCTGGCCCACGCGGCCGCGCACAGGCGCTTCGCGGCGCAGCAGCTGGTCTTCGTCGAGCCGGGCGGTGATGAGGCCGATGGTCTGCGCCGTGAGGCCGGTGACGCGCGCCATCTCGGCCTTGGCCAGGCTGCCGTGGGTGCGCAGGGCCTGCAGCACCACGCGTTCGTTGAACTGGCGCAGCCCTACGTGGTTGGAGCCGCGCTGGCGCAGCAGCGCGGGGCTGGCGGCAGTGTTGTCAACGGCGGGTAGAGATGCGTCGGTGTCCAGCATGGTGATGAAGCGGTCAGGCGTTCAGAGTGTCGCCGATGACGCCCTTGCGCAGCAGGAAGTTACCCCAGGGCTGCAGCTCGCCCGTGACGACGATGGCATAGGCTTTTTTGACGCGCTCGTAGAACGCAAAACGCTCCACGCCCTCGGCCTGCTCGCTGGCTACGCCCTCGCGCGCCAACACGTCCATGGTTTCGCGCTGCAGGGCCGATCGGTACGGCACCTCGGTACCGCCCACCTGCATGTAGGCTACGGGGTGCTGCACGTCTTGCGCCAACGGAAGCACGCTGGCCACCGCTTGCACGGCACGCGCCATGCCAATGCCAGGCAGGCGCAGCACGGGCTTGCCGATTCCCAGGCTCATGGCGGTGAAGTTGGCGTCGGCCAGCACGATGGCGTCGTCATGGCCCATCTCGGCCAGCACCTTGAGCAGGTCGGGGGTCAGCAGGGGATCAATGTTCTTCAGCATGGGGGCGTTTCAGGCAAGGCATTCGGCGGGCAGCTCGGACGCGGCCATGGCGCCCGTCATCACGGCCACGGTGTCGCTCATGCTGATCTTTTTGGGGTTGACCACGGCCGCGCGCTTGCCCAGGCGGGCGATGTGGATGCGGTCGGCAATCTCGAACACATGGGGCATGTTGTGGCTGATGAGGATGACGGGCAGGCCCTTGTCGCGCACGCGGCGGATCAGCTCCAGCACCATGTTGCCCTCCTTCACGCCAAGGGCCGCGGTGGGCTCGTCCATGATGACGACATGCCGTGCAAACGCTGCGGCGCGCGCCACGGCCACGCACTGGCGCTGGCCGCCCGAGAGCGTCTCCACCGCCTGCGTCATGGAGCGGATGCCCACCTTCAGCTCGGCCATGCGGGCCACGCTTTCTTCGAGCATCTTCTTTTTGTCGAGCATGCGCAGCGCGCTGCCCAAGAGGCCTGGGCGGCGCAGCTCACGGCCCAGGAACAGGTTCTCGGCAATGGTCATGGCCGGCGCCACGGCCAGGTCCTGGTAGACGGTTTCGATACCCGCGCGGCGCGCGTCGATGGGGCTTTTGAACTGGATGCGCTGGCCGTCGAGCAGGATCTCGCCTTCGTCGGGCACGGTGGCGCCAGACAGCGCCTTGATGAGGCTGGACTTGCCCGCGCCGTTGTCGCCGATCACGGCCAGGATCTCGCCGGCGCGCAGCTCAAAGTCGGCGCCATCCAACGCGGTGACCTGCCCGTAGCGCTTGACCAGGCCCTTGGCCTGCATGACCAGCGGTGCATTCGTTGCCTGGGTGGTTGTGTGTGGGGAGTTGGTCATGATCAACGCACTCCTTTGCGCGAGAGTTGGTCGGTGGCGACGGCCAGAATCACGAGGATGCCGGTGACCAGGATCTGGTACACCGACGACACGCCCATGAGCGTGAGCCCGTTGCGGAACACGCCCACAATGAGTGCCCCTACCAGCGTGCCCAGGATGACGCCGCGCCCGCCAAACAGGCTGGTGCCGCCCAGCACCACAGCGCTGATGGCGTCGAGGTTTTCGGTTTGGCCCGCGTTCGGGTCGCCCGCGCCGGTGCGGGCCACCGACAGCACCGAGGCGATGCCGTAGAACAGGCCCGCCAGCACATACACGCCCAGCAGCACCTTGTCGGTGGCAATGCCGGTGAGGCGCGTGGCCTCGGGGCTGTTGCCAACGGCGTACACATGGCGGCCCGGCGCGGTCTCGCGCAGCGCAAACCAGGTGACGAGGTACAGCACCAGCATCAGCACCGCGCCCCAGACGATGGCGGTCTGCCCCAGCTGGAAGGTGTTGCCCAGCGCGGTCATGCCCGCAGGGATGTCGGTGATGGTCTGTGCACCCGAGTACAGCTGCGTGGCGGCAAACGCGATGTTGAGCGTGCCCAGCGTGACGATGAAGGGCGGCAGCTTGATCTTGGTGACCAAGAGGCCGTTGACCAAACCAAACAGCATGGTCACCGCCATGCCGCAGGCAATGGCCACCGGGGCTGAGAGGCCGTAGTCCGCCGCCATCTTGGTCATGACGATGCCGCCCAGCGCCATCACCATGCCACACGACAGATCAATGCCCGCCGTGAGGATGACCAGCGTCTGGCCGATGGCAATGACCGCCACGACCATGACCTGCTGCAGGATGAGCGCGAAGTTCTGCGCCGACAGAAAACGCTCGCTCTGCGTGGCAAAGAAGGCGCACGCGAGGATCAGCGCGATGAACGGCCCCAGCGTGGCCAGCGGCGGTAGTTTGGAAGCGGTCGAGGACATGGCGGCTCCGTGCGGGTGGACAAAGGGGGCGCTAAGAAAGCAGTTGACGGTTGGGAGCCGATCGCAAAACTCAGCGAAGCGGTTCTGGCTAGGCGCTGCGTCGCAGGCAGTACGGTAGTACGACAAGACGCAGCAACGACGCCAGAAGAGTTTTGAGAACGGCTCTTACTTGGCGCCCCAGCACAGGTCGGTGCCGGTCTTCACATCCTTGCTGTCCACGCCCGCCATGGGCTTGGCAGCGATCAGCGTCACGCCGGTGTCGGTGTAGCCGCTGACCTTCTTGCCGGTCTTGGCGTATTCCACGCCTGCCGCCACGCCCATGGCGGCCATGCGCAGTGGGTACTGCTGGCTGGTGGCGGCGATCACACCCTTGCCCACATCGGCAATGCCTGCGCAGCCGCCGTCCACCGAGACGATGAGCACGTTCTTCTCCTTGCCTGCGGCCTTGAGCGCGTTGTAGGCACCAGCAGCGGCGGGCTCGTTGATGGTGTAGACGATGTTGATGTCAGGGTTCTTCTGCAGGCAGTTTTCCATGCCGGTCTGGCCCTTGGCGCGGTCGCCAAAGCTGTCGGCCATGCAGACCACCTCGGCGGGGCGTGACAGCTCATTGCTCTTGGCATCGTTGGCCTGCAGGCCAAAGCCCTTCAAGAAGCCGTTGTGCCGCTGCGCGCCCACGGGGTGGCCGGGGAACAGGTCGAGTGTGGCGATCACCGGCTTCCTACCCGCAGCGGCGGCCTTGGCGTACTGGCCGATCAGCTCGCCCGCCTTGTAGTTGTCGGTGGCAAACAGCGCGTCCGTCGCATCCATGGGCTCGGTGGGGCTGTCGAGTGCAATCACCATCACACCGCGCGCCTGCGCCTTCTTGATGGCGGGCACGATGGCCTTGGCGTCGCTGGGGGTGATGAGGATGGTCTTGGCGCCTGCGGCGATCAGGTTCTCCATGGCCGTGACCTGGCCCGCGTTGTCGCCGTCGGTCTTGCCTGCGGCCGACACCAGCTTGGCGCCCAGCTTCTTGGCCTCGGCCGTGGCGCCCTCTTTCATCTTCACGAAGAAGGGGTTGGTCTCGGTCTTGGTGATGAGGCCGATGACGGGCTCGGACGTCTGTGCCTGGGCCAGGCCAGAGGCCAGGGCGCCGGTGAGGGCAAGGGCAGAAAGCGCGAAAGCGGGGGTGCGTTGCATGGCGTTGTCTCCGGGTGTTGGGATGGCAGATTCCTGTCGGCCCCGTGCTGCGCGGCTGGCAGGTGAACCACTCTTGTCGGGTGGATGGGATCGAACTATAGTGGCCGACAAGTTAATAAATCAAGTGGATTTACTTATGGTTTTCCCTATCCAGTCCGCCGGTTCTGCCGCTGTCCACACCGCACCGCCGCTGCGTGTGGCCACGGCGGGCGAGGCCTTGTTCGACCTGATCGAAGAGCCCGATGGCCGCCTGAAACCCTGCGCGGGCGGCGCGGTCTACAACCTCACCCGCGCGCTGGGCCTGCAGGGCGTGGGCACGCAGTACCTCAACCCGCTGTCGGGCGACATGCTGGGGCGGCAATTGGCGCGCGGTCTGCACGAAGCGGGCGTAGCCCTGGCCGCGCCCATGCCGGTGCGTGCACCCAGTGCGCTGGCCCTGGCCGCGCTGGATGCCGAGGGCAAGGCCAGCTACAGCTTTTACCGCGACGGCGTGGCCGACCGCCAGGTGACGGCCGCAGCGCTGACGGCTGCTTGCGCCGCGTTGCCCGACCTGCAGGTGGTGGCCACTGGCTGCCTGGCGCTGGTGGCGCAGGATGCTGCCATCTACCAGCCCTGGCTGGCAGCGCAGCGCGCAGCGGGCCGCGTGGTGGTGGTCGATGCCAACCTGCGCCTGTCGGCCGTGGACGATGCCGACGCCTATCGCGCCAATGTGATGGCCGCCCTGCAGCACGCCCACCTCATCAAGGTGAGCGACGACGACCTGGAAGCGCTGGCCGTGCCGGGCGCCACCGCGCGGGAGCGCGCCCACACTTTGCAGCAGCAAACTCAGGCGCAATGGCTGGCCCTGACCCTGGGGCCAGAAGGCGCCTGGCTGCTGCAGCGCGATGGGCTGGCCGTGCATGCGCGCGAAGAAGCGCCAATCACGGTAGTGGACACCGTAGGGGCGGGCGATTGTTTTCTGGCGGGGCTGATCACCGCCTTGTTGGCCGGACCCGAACGGGGCGAAGACGCGCTGGCCCTGCGCGCGGGGGGTATCACGGCGCCCATCACGGAAGCCCGGCTGCGCACCGTGCTGCACCACGCGCTGGCGAGTGCCAGCCATTGCGTAGAGCGGGCGGGCTGCACGCCCCCCCGTTACGAAGAAGTGCGCGAAAGGCTGGCACTGCGGCGCTCTGCGACTGCCGCAGGCCGGTAGCCTTTACTCGGCGGGCTTGGCGGCCGGTTTGCGGGCCCGGCTGCGGGGACGGGCAGCAGGGGCCTTGGCGGAGGTGGTGCCTTCTGCCTCTGCGGGAGAGTCCTCGGGCGCAGGGGCCGGGGCATCGGCTGCTTCACCCGCAGCACGCGCACTGCGTGCGCGGGGCGTGGCGGCCTTGCGTGGGCTGGCGGCAGGCTTTGCGCTGTCTCCACTGCGCGCACGGCTGCGGCGAGGGGTAGCCGCTTCTGAGCTATCGGCCTCGGTGGATGCACTGACCTCCGGGGTGTCCGCGCCCTCTTCCACTTCAGGGCGCAGCGCTTGTGGCGCGGTGGTATCGATCACCGGCTCTGGCGGCACCGCCTCAAGAGCCACGGGCTGGCTGAAATAGCGGCTGGCTGGGCGCTCAGCGGGAGCATCGGCCTGCTCGGCCTCAAAGTGTTCGTTGCGCGGCGCAGGGCGATTGTCTCCACGGTCTGCGCGGTCTGCACCCTCACCACGACGCCCTCGGCTGCGACCCGGCGCGCCCTGCCCTTCGCCACCTTCAGAACGCAGATCAGGTGCCGTCGCCACCGCATGGAAGTCGTGCCGTGTCGCTCCGCCTTGGCTGGTGCGCTCATTGGTGCGCTCACCGGTGCCTTCAGCCCGTGCGGGCACGACTGGGGCGCTCGACCCACCATGGCTGCGGTACACATACGCACCCGATTTTTCATCCCGCCCAAACTCCAGCAGCCCACGCGCCTGGGCTTCTTCCAGCAGGTTGCCGAAGGTGCGGAAGCCATAACGTCCTTCACTGAAATCCGGCTTGCGGCGCTTGATGGCCTCCTTGAGCACCGAGGCCCAGATCTTGCCCGTGTCGCCCCGCTCCAGCAGCAGGGCCTCGAAGGTTTCGGCGGCCAGCTCCACGCCCTGGGCGCGGCGTGCGTCCTGGCTTTCCTTGCGGCTGCGTTCTTCTTCGGGGCTGCGGCGGGGGGTGGATGGCGGGTTGCTGCCGGGGTTTTGGCGGCGGGCCTGGGCGCGCTGGTTTTCGCGTACCAGATCGTCGTAGAAGATGAATTCGTCGCAGTTGGCGATCAAGAGGTCGGACGTGGACTGCTTCACGCCCACGCCGATCACCTGCTTGTTGTTCTCGCGCAGCTTGGACACGAGCGGAGAGAAGTCCGAGTCGCCGCTGATGATGACGAAGGTGTTGACGTGCGACTTGGTGTAGCAAAGGTCCAGCGCGTCCACCACCAGGCGGATGTCAGCCGAATTTTTGCCCGACTGGCGCACGTGCGGGATTTCGATCAGCTCGAAATTCGCCTCGTGCATGGTCGCCTTGAAGCCCTTGTAGCGCTCCCAGTCGCAATAGGCCTTCTTGACCACGATGGAGCCCTTGAGCAGCAGGCGCTCCAGGATGGGCTTGATGTCGAACTTTTCGTACTGCGCATCGCGCACGCCCAGGGCGACGTTTTCAAAGTCGCAGAACAGGGCCATGCTGATGCTGTCGGAGGGGGATGCCATATCGTGTGTGAGTTCCGTTCAATGCTGCGGATCATCACACGGAACGCATTGCACCCTCCGAAGGGAGTGGCCTCAGGTGGGTTTGGCCAAGCCCAGTTTCTCGACCAGCGCCTTCTCGCGGGTGAAGGTGTCCTGCGCAAACTTCTTGTACGCCGACGTGCTCATGTACATCGGCACCATGTCGTAGCGGGCCAGGGCGGTCTTGTAGCTGTCCTGCTCCATGGCCTGCTTGAAGGCGTCGTGCAGGCGCTTGACCACCGCATCGGGCGTGCCCTTGGGCGCGCCAATGCCAAACGGCGAGTTCTGCACCAGGTTCAGGCCCAGCTCCTTGAGCGTGGGTGCATCGGGGAACTTGGCCAGGCGCTCGGCGCCCCAGGTGTTGAGCACGCGCAGCTTGCCGGCCTCGACCTGCGGCGCAAAGCCGGTGGAGTCGGCTGCTGCCATGATCTGCCCGCCCAGGATGGACTGCATGAGGTCGGCGCTGCCCTTGTAGGGCACGTGCAGCAGCTCGATGCCCAGCTGCTGCGCGATGAGTTCCATGGTCAGGTGCGGGCTGGTCATGGTGCCGGTGGAGCCGTAGCTCAGCTTACCCGGGTTGGCCTTGGCCCAGGCCACGAAGTGGGTCCAGGTCTTGAGTGGCGAGTCGGCGGGCACCACCAGGCCAAACGCGTAGCCGGTGACGTTGAGCACGTAGCTGATGTCCTTGACCGGGTCCCAGTTGATCTTGGTGGTGTAGGGCAGGCGGAACACGCCCAGCGGAATCTGAGCCACCGTGTAGCCGTCGGCTGGAGAAGTTTGCAGCTGCTGTGCGGGCAATGTACCGCCGGCACCAGGCTTGTTCTCCACGATCACGGGCTGGCCCAGGATCTTGCTGGCGTTGTCAGCCAGCGACCGCATGGTGATGTCGGTGGGGCCACCGGCCGGGAAGGCGATGATCAGCTTGATGGGCTTGTTGGGAAAGCTCTGGGCCTGTGCCAGGAATGCGGGGGCGGCCAGGCTGGCGGCTCCCCATTGGATGATCTGGCGACGTTGCATGGCGGGGCTCCTGAAAAGCAAAAACAAGGACGTCGTCATTGGACTGCAGGCCGCGCCGCGAGGGTATGCGGAAACCCCCTAGCCCATGTCGCCAAGGCGCCAGCGCACAGCCCTTGCGCTGGTACACCACCGGGGCTGCATCACGCCTTGTAGGTGGACAGCAGGATGCTGGTCTCGGTGTTGGCAATGCCGGGCGTGAGCCGGATGCGGCCCAGGGCTGCATCAAACGCCTCCAGGCTCTCGGCGCGCACCTCGGCCACGATGTCCCAGCGGCCGTTGGTGGTGTGCAGTGTGCCCACCGTGGGCTCGCCGCGCAGCGCGCGGATCACGGCGGGAGCGGCGTTGCCCTCCACCGCAATGCTCATCCAGGCGCGGATGCGCTGGGGTTCCGAATCGGGCCGCAGGCGCACGGTGTAGCCGGTGATGACGCCGCTCTCCTCCATCTTGTGCAGGCGGTTCTGCACCGTGCCGCGCGACACGCGCAGCTTTTGTGCCAGCGTGGCGACCGGGGTGCGGGCGTCGGCGCGCAGAATGCTGATGATTTCGCGGTCGGTGTCGTCAAGCTTGGTCATGGTGGGCGGGGCAACTGGCAGATCGGCAATTTTCTGCGCATTCTGATGGCTCAGGTGCCACGTCCCACCTGCCCGTGAAGCACGCCGTCGTGCCCTGCCACGCTTTGCACCCAGCGGCGTGCGACCGGTTTGCGCCAGCGCGTCACAGGCCCATTTGGCATAAAAATGCCTGGTAGCGCTAGTAAATATTGCCCTAACAGCTATCAAATTAGGAGTGCATCCTGTCATAGCCCCGGCGGCAGCACCTGCGCGTCCAGCCGCGCATCGCAGCCAATGCCCGACGCGATCCAGCGCCGGGCCAGCGCCGACATTGCACGCACCGCCCACGGGTGCGTCATGCCCGTCACCGCCGCCGGGTCAGCCACCATGCCGCACCAGTAGCGCCGGTCGGCTTCGCTCCAGTGCAGGGCCGCACAGGCGCCCCGGCGGCGCCGCGACACCAACACGCCCAGGGGACAGGGCTCGGCTAGGCAGCACAGACCGCAGCCGTTGCAGGGCGCGCCTTCGGCAGGCTTGGGCGGTGCTTCAGGGTGCAGCCACACCACGGTGGGTGAGCCAGGGGGTTGTATGGACATCGGTTGCGAATGGCGTAGAGCGCAACGGCAACACCGCACACGCTTTGGCCCATTGTGCCGCCAGCTTCGATGTCCCGGCCCCGCGATGACGCCCGCCCAGCGCGGCTGGCCCCTCACCCCATGCCCCAAAAAAAGGCCCCTGCTGCGAGGGCAGCAGGGGCTGAACCGGCCGAAGGACCGGGGAGGGAGACAAGCAATGAGATCGGTAGAACGCGCGGTGCGCGCGACGCTCAGCAGCCCGACGGGCGGTTGGGGCGCATCGGCACGATGCCGCTCACGCGCAGCGTGGCACCCGAGCCGTCGGAGGCCGTCAGCGTCTTGCCGGTGAAGCGCACCTGGTCGCTCTCGCGCACCACAGCGGTATCGGCGGGTTCCCCGCTGCCGTATTCCTTGCCGTCAAAGGTCAAGAACACCTGGTGCAGGCTGGTGGCATCCGGGCGGTAACGGATATCGCCGAACGCGGTGGCGGACGAGCCCACCTTGTTGGCACCGTCAAAGCGGAAGGTGCACAACTCGGGCACCGAGCCGATGGGGTTCTTCTTGTCCACATCGGTGAGGTTGAGCGCGCCGTTGCCGTAGACGCCGTTCAGGCCATCAACGGTGGCGTTGCTCACCGTGAGCACGCCGGGTTCGTTGCTGGGGGATGGATCGTCGTCATTGCCGCCACCGCAGGCCACCAGCAGCACAGAGGTGGCCGCAAGCGCGGTACAGGTCTTGAGGAAATGGAGCGTTTTCATGGCGGTGTGTCCTGGGATGTGGATGGAAGGTGGGGAACCGATCCCCTGGAGCCCATCGTAGGAAAACCAACCCAGGCGCCACGTGCGCCATGTTCCGCGCTGTGCGTAGGACAGAGGCCGACAGGGATGTGTGCCCCTGGTCCTCTGCCCTCCGCCCTCGGCGCCTCAGCGCGCCAGCACCGGCGCCAGCGCCTTGCCCGTGTGCGTGCCTGCCGCCACCACCTCTTCGGGCGTAGCGGCCGCCACGATGCGGCCACCGGCGTTGCCGCCCTCCGGTCCCAGGTCCAGGATCCAGTCGGCCTCGGCGATCACATCCAGGTCGTGCTCGATCACGATCACGCTGTGACCGCCGTCGACCAGGCGGTGCAGCACGCGGATGAGCTTGTCCACGTCAGCCATGTGCAGGCCCACGGTGGGTTCGTCCAGCACATACAGCGTGTGTGGCGCCTTCTGCCCCCGGCGGCCGACCTCGTCGCGCACCTTGGTCAGCTCGGTCACCAGCTTGATGCGCTGCGCCTCGCCACCGGACAGCGTGGGCGACGGCTGGCCCAGCGTGAGGTAGCCCAGGCCCACGTCCTTGAGCAGTTGCAGCGGGTGCGCGATGCTGGGCATGGTGGCGAAGAAATCCACGGCCTCGTCCACCTCCATCTGCAGCACGTCGCCAATGCTCTTGCCGCGCCAGGTCACGGCCAGCGTCTCGGGGTTGAAGCGCGCGCCGTGGCAGGTCTCGCAGGGTACCTTCACATCGGGCAAAAAGCTCATCTCGATGGTGCGCACGCCCGCGCCTTCGCAGCTCGCGCAGCGGCCCTCGCCGGTGTTGAAGCTGAAGCGCCCGGCCGCGTAGCCACGGGCCTTGGCCTCCAGCGTCTCAGCGAACAGCTTGCGGATGGTGTCCCAGAAGCCGATGTAGGTGGCGGGGCAACTGCGCGGTGTTTTGCCGATGGGCGTCTGGTCCACTTCGAGCACACGGTCGATGCTCTCGAAGCCTGACAGACCCGTGCAACCGACCAGCGGCGGCGCCTTGCCCGCGTCCATCGCGTCGCGCCCGGCCTTGGTACTGCGCTGCTGCACCCAGGCCTGCACGTTGGCCAACAGCACATCGCGCGCCAGGGTGGACTTGCCCGAGCCGCTCACGCCCGTCACCGCCACCAGGCGGTGCAACGGCACCGTGGCCGTCACATTCTGCAGGTTGTGCAATTGCGCGCCGTGCACCGTCAGCCAGCGCATGGCAGCGCGCTCCTTCGCTTCGGTGAGCGCATCGGCGGCCAGCGCGGCAGCCTGCGCGGCACGCTTCTTTACGGCGGCGCTTTGGCGGCCGGAGGGCGCTGCGGCTTCAGCCTGCGCAAAGGCCGCCGTGGCTTCGGCGCTCACTTCGCCTGACACCATGCTGCGGCGCAGTTGCAGCGGGTGCTTCATCGCGTGCAGCAGGTAGCGGCCGGTTTGCGAATCTTCTGTGGCCGTGAGGTCGCTCACCGAGCCCTGCGCCACCAGGCGCCCGCCGCGTTTGCCGGCGCTCGGGCCAATGTCGATGATGTGGTCGGCGCGGCGGATGGTGTCTTCGTCGTGCTCCACCACCACCAGCGTGTTGCCCTTGTCGCCCAGCTTGTGCAGGGCGTTGAGCAAGATCTGGTTGTCGCGCGCATGCAGACCGATGGTCGGCTCGTCGAGCACGTAGCACACACCTTGCAGGTTGCTGCCCAGCTGCGCAGCCAGGCGAATCCGCTGCGCCTCGCCACCGCTGAGCGTGGGCGCGCCCCGGTCCAGCGTGAGGTAGCCCAGGCCCACTTCTTCCAAAAACTCTAGGCGGCTCTGGATCTCGGGCACCAGGTCGCGGGCAATGTCGGCCTCGCGGGCTGTCATGCCGCCTTCCACACGCAAGGTCTCCACCCAGCGGCGCACGTCCGTGACGGACAGCGCGGCAATGTCGGTGATGCCCACGCCCGCAAACCGCACAGCGCGGGCCGTGGCGTTCAAACGCGTGCCGCTGCAGGTCGGGCAGGCCGTGTCAGCAAGGTCTTCCACCTCAGGCTCGGCAAAGGTCTGCTCGCGGCCCTTTTCCTTGTCGTCCTGCACCGAGTCGTCAAACACCTTGCGCTGGTCTTTGGTGAGCTTGACGCCGGTGCCCACGCAGTCGGGGCACCAGCCGTGTTTGCTGTTGTATGAAAAAAGGCGCGGGTCCAGCTCGGCATAGCTGGTGGCGCACACAGGGCAGGCGCGCTTGGTGGAGAACGCCTGCAGCGTGCCAATGCCCGCCGTGGGCTGGCCGCTCTCCATGGCCTCACGCAAACCTGCAATGCCACTGAGTACATGCACCACGCCCTTGCCGTGCGTGAGCGCATCGGCCAGCGCGGTGCGCAACTGCGCTTCGTTCTCGGGCGACACATCGAGGCTGGCCACGGGCAGCTCGATGGTGTGCTCCTTGAAGCGGTCGATGCGCGGAAAATTGGTGGTCGGCAGGAAGTTGCCGTCCACGCGCAGGTGCGTGTAGCCGCGCGGGCGGGCCCAGTCGGCCAGCTCGGTGTACACACCCTTGCGGTTCATCACCAGCGGCGCGAGCAGGCCGATATGCTGGCCCCGGAACTGCGTGAGCAGCTGCGCGGCAATGCTCTCGGGCGTCTGCGGCTGCACGGCGGCGCCGTCCTTGACGCAGTGCTGGGTGCCAAGCTTGACGTACAGCAGGCGCAAAAAGTGCCACACCTCGGTGGTCGTGCCCACGGTGGACTTGCGCCCGCCACGCGACAGGCGCTGCTCGATGGCGACGGTGGGTGGAATGCCATAGACCGCATCCACCTCGGGCCGGCCCGCAGGCTGCACGATGGAACGCGCATAGGCGTTGAGCGATTCCAGATAGCGGCGCTGGCCTTCGTTGAAGAGGATGTCGAACGCGAGTGTGGACTTGCCCGAGCCGCTCACGCCCGTGACCACATTGAACTTGCCGCGTGGAATGTCCACGCTCAGGTTCTTGAGGTTGTGTTCCTTCGCGTTGACGATTTCAATGGCGTTTTTGGCCTCAAGCGCTTGATGAATATGCGCAAGGCGCCCTGATTTTCGTAGCACAGCAGCTTTTTCGTGCACCGAATGGCCACCCACGCCCAGCGCCAATTCGTAGTCGCGCAGTGCCTGCCCGGTGTGCGAGGTGGCGTGGGCCCGCACGTCTTCGGGCGTTCCTTCGGCCACGATCAGGCCGCCCGCATCACCGCCTTCGGGCCCCAGGTCGATGAGCCAGTCGCTGGCGCGGATCACGTCCAGGTTGTGCTCGATGACGATGAGCGAGTGCCCCGCATCGATGAGCTTGCGCAGCGCGCGCATGAGCTTGGCAATGTCGTCAAAGTGCAGGCCCGTGGTGGGCTCGTCGAACAGGAACAGCGTGCCTTTGCGCGCCACAGCCTGGCGGGATTTGGCGGCCGTTTTCGCCGCTTCGGCCAGAAAGCCTGCGAGCTTGAGGCGCTGCGCCTCACCGCCGGACAAGGTGGGCACGGGCTGGCCCAGCGCCACATATTCGAGCCCCACGTCCACGATGGGCTGGAGCGCGCGGATCACGTCGCGGTCGTTGGCAAACACCGCCGCCGCCTCGGCCACGGTGAGCGCCAGCACATCGGCCACGTTCAGCGTCTTCCCGCCGCGCTCGATGGTGATCTCCAGGATCTCGGGGCGGTAGCGCTTGCCGTCGCAGTCCGGGCAGCGCAGATACACGTCCGATAGGAACTGCATCTCCACATGCTCAAAACCCGAGCCGCCGCAGGTGGGGCAGCGCCCGTCGCCGCTGTTGAAGCTGAACTTGGCGGCGGTGTAGCTGCGCTGCTTGGACAGCGGCGCCACGGCAAACAGCTCGCGGATGCTGTCCCACGCGCCTACATAGCTCACGGGGTTGGAGCGCGCGGTCTTGCCGATGGGCGACTGGTCCACAAACACCACGTCCGACAAATGGTCCGCGCCCAGCATGCGGTCGTGCGCGCCGGGCGCGTCGGTGGCCTTGCCGAAGTGGCGCAGCAGTGCGGGGGCCAGCACGTCCTGGATCAGGCTGGACTTGCCCGAGCCGCTCACGCCGGTCACGGTGACCAGGCGCTGCAGCGGAAATTCGACCGTCACATCCTTCAGGTTGTGTTCGCGCGCGCCCTCGAGGATGAGGCGCGGCGTCGATTCGGTCACCATGCGCTTGAAGCCAAAGCCCACATGCTTGCGGCCGCCCAGGTAGGCACCGGTGAGGGTGTCGGCCTTGCGCAAATCCGCCGTGGTGCCGTCGAACACGATCTGCCCGCCCAGGCGGCCCGGGCCGGGGCCCATGTCGATCATGCGGTCGGCCGCGAGCATGACGGCCGGGTCGTGCTCCACCACCACCAGCGTGTTGCCCGCATCGCGCAGGCGCAGCATGGCCTCGGTGATGCGGTGCATATCGCGCGGGTGCAGGCCGATGCTGGGCTCGTCCAGCACAAACAGCGTGTTGACCAGGCTGGTGCCCAGGGCCGTGGTCAGGTTGATGCGCTGCACCTCGCCGCCGCTGAGCGTGCGGCTTTGGCGGTCGAGCGTGAGGTAGCCGATGCCCACGTCGCACAGGTACTGCAGGCGCGTGGTGATTTCTTCGTGCAGCAGCTTCAGCGCTTGCGCGTCGCCACCCTTGGCATCGTCGCCCACCGGCAACTGCATGCGCGCAAAGAACTGGCGCAGGCGGTCAATGGGCAGCAGCATCAGGTCGTGCAGGCACAAGCCGGGCAAGGCCTCCAGTTGCTCACGGCTCCATTGCACGCCCTCGGGCAAGAAGCGTTTGGCGGGCTCCAGCACCGCGTCGGCGTCTTCCTTGCGGCCGATGCGCCAGAGCAGGCTTTCGGTCTTGAGGCGCGCCCCCGCGCAGGTGGGGCACGGCGTGTAGCTGCGGTACTTGGACAAGAGCACACGGATGTGCATCTTGTAGGCCTTGCTCTCCAGGTATTCAAAGAAGCGCTTGATGCCGTACCACTGCTTGCTCCACTGGCCGTCTTTGTAGCCTGGCGCGCCGTTGATGACCCATTTCTTCTGGTCGTCGGTCAGCTTGTACCAGGGCGTGTCGCGCGGGATGCCTGCGGCCTCGGCGTGGCGCATGAGGTCGTCCTGTGCCTCTTGCCATGCGGGGGTCTGGATCGTCTTGATGGCGCCCGCGCGCAGCGTGAGCTTGTCGTTGGGGATGACGAGGCCGTAGTCCACCCCGATCACGCGGCCAAAGCCCCGGCAGCTCTCGCACGCGCCCACGGCGGAGTTGAACGAGAACATCGAGGGGATGGGGTCGCTGTAGCGCAAGTCGCTGTCCGGGCAATGCAGGCCTGTCGAAAATCTCCACAACTCGGGCTCGCCCTCATCCACCAGCCGGTACACATTCAGCCGCCCTGTTCCGCGCTTCAGTGCCACCTCAATGGCCTCGATCACCCGCGCCTTCTCGGCGTTGCCCAGGCGGAAGCGGTCGGCCACCACATCCAGCACCTTGCGCGGGCCGGTGGGCGTGGCCACCTCGCGCTCGGCCTGCACCTTGGTGAAACCGCTGGCGGACAGCCATTGCTCGACCTGTTCGGCGGAGGTGCCCCCCGGCAGTTCCACGGGGAATGTCAGCACGATGCGCGGGTCGCCCGCCTCTGCACTGCGCTGCTGCAGCTCGGCATAGATGGTCTCGGGCGAGTCGTGCCGCACAGGCTGCGCGGTCTGCTTGTCAAAGAGCTGGCCCGCACGCGCGAACAGCAGCTTGAGGTGGTCGTTCAGCTCCGTCATCGTGCCCACGGTGGAGCGGCTGGAGCGCACCGGGTTGGTCTGGTCGATGGCGATGGCAGGCGGCACGCCTTCGACCTTGTCCACGGCGGGTTTGTCCATGCGGTCGAGGAACTGTCGCGCGTAGGCGCTGAAGGTCTCCACATAACGGCGCTGGCCTTCGGCATACAGCGTGTCAAACACCAGGCTGGATTTGCCGGAGCCGCTGGGGCCCGTCACCACCGTCAGTTCGCCGGTGCGGATGTCCAGGTCCAGGTTCTTGAGGTTGTGCTGGCGTGCGCCACGGATGCGGATCTGTCCCTGGGTCATGGAGGCGGTCTTTCTGGGGTGAGGCGGGACATTCTAGGGACGCACTCCGGGTTTGCGCGTGCGCCCGCCGATTACCCCCGAGGCGCGCTGCGGTGCTTTGACCGTGGACAAAGCAAAAGCAATGGAGCAGCGGCGGGCGAAAAGCGGGCGTTCCGGCCCGAAACATCGATCTGGACTGCGGCCTCCACACAAAACAAGAGGAGACCGCCATGACAAAACAATGGCAACTGCGGGCGGCGGGCTTGGTCCTGGCGCTGGCGGCCAGTGCAGCCAGCCATGCCCAGATCCTGATCGGCTAGACGGCAGGTTTCAGCGGCCAGGTTTCCGCCGGCGTGAAGAAGACCACCGACGGCGCACTGCTGTACATCGAATGCCATCAACGCTAAAGGCGGTGTCAACGGTCAGAAGATCGAGCTGATCTCCCTTGACGACAAGTTCGACCCCAAGCTGGCCGCGGAAAACGCCCGTACGCTGATCGAGGACAAGAACGTCTTGGCCCTGTTCCTCAACCGGGGCACCCCGCACACCGAGGCCATCCTGCCCCTGCTGGACAAACATGGCGTGGTGCCGGTGGCGCCGTCCAAGGGGGCCATGGTGCTGCACCAGCCGGTGCCCAAATACATCCTCAACGTGCGCGCCACCTACCAGCGCGAGGCCGTAAAGGGGATCACCCACCTGCCTTCCATGGGCATCAGCCGCGTCGCGCTGGTGTAAGCGGACGACAGCTTTGGCGCGGACGGCAACCAGGGCGCAAAAAAGGGCTTGGCAGCCGCCAAGCTGACCGCCGTGGTGTCCGAAAAATTCGACCGCGCCAAGCCCGACTTCGCCCCCATTGCCGCCAAGGTGGCCAAGGTGGCCAAGGCCGATGCGCAGGCGGTGTTGATGGTGGCCTCGGGCTCTGCAGTGGTGGACGCCACCAACGCGCTGCGCACGGCGGGCTCGGCCGCACAGATCGTGACGCTGTCCAACAACGCCTCCAGCGGCTTCATCAAGAGCCTGGGTGCCAACGCACGCGGCGTGATCGTGACCCAAGTGTTCCCCAACGAGCGGGCCGTGACCTACCCGATGGTGAAGGAGGCCCAGGAGATGGCCAAGACCAAGGGGCTCACCGAAATCAGCCCCGCCATGCTCGAAGGCTTTGCCGCCGCCAAGGTGCTGGTCGAAGGCCTCAAGCGCGCAGGTCCCAAGCCCGCCCGCGAGAAGATCCAGACCGCGCTGGAAAGCATCAAGAAGCTGGACCTGGGCGGGCTGGAGGTGAACTTCAGCCCCGAAGACCACACCGGGCTGGACTTTGCCGACCTGTCCATCATCGGCACGGACGGGCGCTTCCGCCGCTGAGCGCGTGGGCACTAGGTCTACGCGTTTTTACAGTTGTCCCGCGCGAGGGCGCCCCTACACTCGGGCGCTCTATATGCAGGAGACAACCCCATGAAGACAACTGGCTTGGCCGGCGCACTCTGCGCCCTGGCCGCCGCCCTTGGCATCGGTTCCGCCCACGCACAGATCCTGATCGGCCAGACGGTGGGCATCACCGGCTCGGCCGCCGCCACGGTGGCCGAATCCATGCAGGGTGCAGCCCTCTATATCGACCACGTCAACGCCAAGGGCGGCGTGGGCGGGCAGAAGGTGGAGGTGCTGTCGCTGGACGACAAGTTCGACCCCAAGCTGACCCTGGACAACACCCGCACGCTGATTGAACAAAAGGGCGTGATTGGCCTGTTCATGACCCGTGGCACGCCCCACACGCAGGGCATCATCCCGGTGCTGGAGCAGCATGGCGTGCCGCTGGTGGGCCCGTCCACCGGAGCGATTGCGCTGCACCAGCCCGTGAGCAAATACGTGTTCAACGTGCGTGCGCCCTACCAGCGCGAGGTGACCAAGGCCATTTCGCACCTGCACACGCTGGGCATCCAGCGCATTGGCGTGGTGCATGTGGACGACACGTTTGGCGCGGACGGCCTGGCAGGTGCGCAGGCCGGCTTCAAGGCCAACAACATCGAGGCGCTGTTCATCGAGAAGTTTGACCGCGCCAAGCCCGACTACAGTGCCATCGCACCCCGCGTGGCCAGCAAGCAGCCCCAGGCCGTGATCTTCATCGGCACGGGCGCGGCGGTGGTCGATGGCATCAAGGCACTGCGCGCTGCGGGCGTTGCCGGCCAGATCGTCACGCTGTCCAACAACGCGTCGGGCGGGTTTGTGAAGGCCCTGGGCGACCAGGCCCGGGGCGTGGTAGTGACGCAGGTGTTCCCGTCGGAGCGCTCGCTCAACTACCCCGTGGTCAAGGAGGCCATGGACTTGGCCAAGGCCAAGAACATCGGCGACCTGACGCCCGCCATGCTGGAGGGTTTTGTGAGCGCCAAGGTACTCGTGGAAGGCCTCAAACGTGCAGGCGCCAAGCCCGACAGCGCCAAACTCCACATGGGGTTGGAAAGTATCAAGAAGTGGGATCTGGGCGGCATGGAGCTGAGCTACAGCCCCACCGACCACAGCGGGCTGGACTTCTCCGACCTGTCCATCATCGGCACGGACGGCCGCTTCAAGCGCTGACACGGCTCAAGCTTCCGAGCCGCAGGACACTACAAAAAAAGGCCCTGCCAGCAATTGCTGGCAGGGCCTTTTTCGTGCCGGGCAATGCACTTATTGCGCGCTGGCGGCCGAGGCAGGAGCCGCGGCGGGTGCAGGTGCGGCAGCAGGTGCCGCAGCGCTGGCCGGGGCCTCCGGCGCGTGCACCGCATCGGCGCCGTGCTTTTCACCGCCCATGTCGGCCTTGTCGCCCGCCGTGATGATCACGTACATCGACAAAGCAGCAAACAAGACGAAGCCAACAACAATCTTCCACATATCAATATCTCCTGGGATGGGTTTGTTCAATCAAGGGGCCTGGCTGAACGCGCGAGGTTGTGGGTTGTACTGGTGCGCGGTACAAGCCCCTTGATGGAACACAGGGCCCGACCCTTGCGGGACGGGCCCTGTACACCGGTCAGTAACGATCAGTCGTTGGCGTAGATGTCAACGTCCTTGGTTTCCTTGATGAACAGCCCACCGATCACCACCGTAGCACCGGCGATGATGATGGGGTACCACAGGCCGTTGTACATGTTGCCGGTCTGGGCCACGATGGCAAACGCCGTGGTGGGCAGCAGGCCGCCGAACCAGCCGTTACCGATGTGGTACGGCAGGGACATGGACGTGTAACGGATGCGGGTGGGGAACATTTCGACCAGCATGGCGGCGATGGGGCCGTACACCATGGTCACCAGCAGCACCAGGTAGGTCAGGATGATGGTGACCATCACCTTGTCGATGCGGGCTGGGTCAGCCTTGGTGGGATAGCCAGCGGCCTTCAGGTCGTCGGCCACGAGCTTCTTGAACTCGGCGTCCTTCTTCTTGGCTTCGTCAGCGCTCAGGCCCTTGCTGGAGTACGAGGGGATCGCGGTTTCGCCAATCTTGATGGTCGCCACCGTGCCGGCGGGAGCCACAGCGTTTTCATAGCTCACCGAAGCGCCAGCCAGCACCTGCTTGGCGATGTCGCACGAGCTGGTGAACTTGGTGGTACCTGTCGGGTTGAACTGGAACGAGCACTCGGCAGGGTCGGCGGTGATCACCACCTTGTTCTTGGCCTGGGCTTCAGCCAGAGCTGGGTTGGCCGCCTTGGTGAGGGCGCCGAACACAGGGAAGTACGTCAGCGCGGCCAGCAGGCAGCCTGCCAGGATGATGGGCTTGCGGCCGATCTTGTCGGACAGGGCACCGAACACGATGAAGAACGGCGTGCCGATCAGCAGCGACACGGCCACAAAGATGTTGGCGGTGGCGCCATCAACCTTCAGTGCTTGCGTCAGGAAGAACAGCGCATAGAACTGGCCCGAATACCACACCACGGCCTGACCGGCGGTCAGACCCACCAGTGCCAGGATCACGATCTTGAGGTTCTTCCACTCACCGAAGGATTCCTTCAGCGGGGCCTTGGAGGTCTTGCCCTCGGCCTTCATTTTTTGGAAGGCAGGCGATTCGTTCATCGACAGGCGGATCCACACCGAGATGGCCAGCAGCAGGATCGACACGATGAACGGGATGCGCCAGCCCCAGTCGGCAAAGGCTTCTTCACCCAGCACGGTACGGGTGCCCAGGATCACCATCAGCGACAGGAACAGACCCAGCGTAGCAGTGGTCTGGATCCAGGCCGTGTAGGCACCGCGCTTGCCGTGTGGAGCGTGCTCGGCCACATAGGTGGCAGCACCGCCGTACTCACCGCCCAGTGCCAGGCCTTGCAGCAGGCGCAGGGCAATCAGGATGACAGGAGCGGCCACACCGATGGACGCGTAAGTCGGCAAGATGCCCACGATGAAGGTGGACAGGCCCATGATCAGGATGGTGACCAGGAACGTGTACTTGCGGCCAATCATGTCGCCCAGGCGGCCGAAGAAGATGGCGCCGAAGGGACGAACAATGAAGCCCGCCGCAAACGCCAGCAGCGCGAAGATGAACGCCGAACCGGCATCCAGACCGCTGAAGAACTGCTTGGCGATGATGGCTGCGAGCGAGCCGTACAGGTAAAAGTCGTACCACTCGAAAACGGTGCCGAGCGACGAGGCGAAGATAACCTTCCTCTCTTCGGGCGACATCGGCCGCGGTGCGGGATGAACAGTTGCCATGGTGTGTGTCTCCTATTGGTGTTACAGACCGCACTGCGGCGGGCTTGGGGAACGTGTTCGCGGTCTTTTCGGGGTCGCGCAAGTGCATTGCCGGTGTGGGATGCAAGGCGCGGTGCGCGGTGGATAGCCTGGCTATCCACAAGCGCCGCAACGCCGCAGACTGCCCGGCAAAACACTTGCCCGAAGGGTTGGAGCGAAATCTGGCGATTGGGCGCCTCGACTGCTTGCATGGGCATGAGCCCATGCGGCGCATCCGAGGCATCCACTCACTCCGATTGCGCTCCAACGCGGCCCCGAAAAGACCGCGAACACGTTCCCTTGCATTCTTGGAGATGGCACTGACCACCCTCTGACGCGAAACCAACAAGAGCTTTCATCAAACTGACCGCTCTCTGACAACTTAGGGTGAAACCCGCAGCACCCCTTTCAGCATCCGGAAATTGCTCAGCGCTTGCCGGGTAAACCCGATGGGAGCTGGCTGACGGCGTCCCAGGCCGGTCCGTCGAACCAGGCGTCGCCGTCGAGGTAGGCACGCAGCATGGGCAGGCCGTCGAGCCCCCAGAACAACTTGCCGTCCACCCCGAACGCGGGCACGCCAAACACACCGGCGGCCTGCGCGGCCTCGGTGTTGGCGCGCAGCAAGGCCTTGGGGCCGTCGCTGTTCACGTCCTGCCCGGGGCGCACTTGCTCCGCCAGCGCCTCGGCCAGCGCGGCCAGCCGCGCGGGGTCGAGCGCGTCGGCGCCGCCCTGCCACACGTGGCGCAGCACCGTGCCCGTCACATAGCGGTTGATGCTGCCGTCGTCGCTGCAGGCCAGGGCCTGGCGCAGCAGGGGCAGCGGGTTGAACGGGTGGCGCGCCGGCATCTGCAGTGGCGTGCCTTGCGCATGGCCCAGCCAGGTCACATGACGGTAGGTCCAGTCGCGCTTGGGGGCAATGCCCGCAGGGCCGGGGTTGCCGTGCTGCTGCAGCAGGGCACCCAGCAGCACGGGCTGGTAGGTCACGCTGTAGGTCAGCCCTTCCAGCACCTCGGGCAAGCGCTCAAACGCGAGCCAGGCATAGGGCGAAATGAAGTCCAGGTAGAACGTGATGCGCTTCATGCTTCGGTCTCCGGCACGGGCCAGGCAATGCCCGCACGCTGCAACAGCTGCGCCCAGATGGCGCGCCGCTGCGGGGCGTCGGCGCGCGACCAGACACGGATTTCATCCAGCGTGCGAAAGCAGCCTTCACAGTGGCTGCGGTCGGGCGTCATGCGGCACACAGAAATGCAGGGTGAAGGTACCGGCTCGGTGCTTTGGGGGTCAAAATGGCCGGTAGCGCTAGTGTCTTTTGCCTTGGCAGCTAGCAAATCAATAGCATTCATGCGGCCACCTGGGGCGCGGGGGTGTCCGCCACAGGCGCTTGCACCACGTCCACCACGGGAGCGCCCGTCAGGCGCTGCAGATCAGTGGGGTGCAGGGGGAACACGCCATGCGGGTGGCCCGCTGCGGCCCACACCACGTCAAAGCGCAGCAGGTCCTGGTCGATGAGTGTGACCGGCGGCGTGGCATGTGCCACGGGCGACACGCCGCCAATCGAAAAGCCGGTGCGCGACTTGACGAACTCGGCATCGGCGCGGCCGATCTTGCCGCCCACATGGGCTTCCACCTTTTTCTCGTCCACGCGGCGGTCGCCCGATGTGACCACCAGCACCGCTGCATCGTCGCTCTTGCGCCGGAAGATGATGCTCTTGGCCACCTGCCCCACCAGGATGCCCAGCGCATCAGCGGCCTGCTGCGCAGTGCGCGCGGCATCGTCCAGCATCTGCGGCAGGTGCGGGTGGCCGAGCCGCTGCAGCTCGGCAGCCACACGCTGTACGCCCTCGGGCAGATTCTTCAGTTCGGCTCCACACATGCGCATCGGTCTCCAGCGGGCCCCAGGGGGGCGTGATTCGGTCGGGTCTCCCTCCATTTTGCCGCGCGCCAGGGCCTGCCTGGCGCCCTGCCCCGCATGTCCCTGCGCTGCGCTCCGGCACCCGGACCAAATCAGGCCACTTTACAAACAGGAAATGTGCGCCCCCCACAATGCGCCGAACTTTCCACCCCCACGCCCCAAGCCCCACGCCCATGAACGATGCCGCGTTGTCCCTGTTGTGCCCGAGCCTGTCTGCGCCGTCCCCTGCCGATCCCGTGTCAGGCCGCGCCGCCCGCCACGCCCTGGGGGCCTTGCCGTCCCGGGGAGCGTTGCTGGGGCTGCTGCTGATCGCAGGCATCCTGGCCGGCTGCAGCAAACCCAACGAGGCCCCCGCACCGGCCAAAGCCGTCCCTGAAGTGGGCGTGGTCACGCTCAAGCAGCAAAGCCAGCAGCTCGAAGCCGCGCTGCCGGGCCGTACCCGCGCCTCGCTCACGGCCGAGGTCCGGCCCCAGGTGTCGGGCATCCTGCAAAAGCGTCTGTTCACCGAAGGCGCGCTGGTGCGCCAGGGTCAGCCGCTGTACCAGATCGACGACGCCTCGCTGCGCGCCACCGAGGCCAGCGCGCAGGCCGCCCTGGCCAAGGCCGAGGCCACCGCGCGCACCCAGGAGGCCACGGCCAAGCGCAATGCGGAGCTGGTGAAGATCGACGCCATCAGCCAGCAGGCGTTTGAAGAAAGCCAGGCCGCCGCCGCCCAGTCGCGCTCCGACGTGGCCGTGGCCCAGGCCAACCTGGCCACTGCGCGCATCAACCTCAAATACAGCCGCATCGAGGCCCCGATCAGTGGGCGCATCAGTCTGTCCAACGTCACGCCGGGGGCGCTGGTCACCGCCAACCAGGCCGACGCACTCACCTCCATCGTCCAGCTCGACCCGATGTACGTGGACTTCACCCAGTCCACCACCGAGCTGATGCAGTTGCAGCGGGACTGGGACGCAGGCCGCTTCCAGAAGGTCGAGGGCGACAAGATCCCGGTGCGCATCCGCCTGGACGACGGCACCGAATACGCGCAGCGCGGCCAGCTGCAGTTTGCGGGCGTGATCGTGAACGCCACCACCGGCACCGTCACGCTGCGTGCCGTGGTGCCCAACCCCAAGGGCACGCTGATGCCCGGTATGTACGTACAGGCGCTGCTGCCCACCGGCCTCGCGCCCGAAGCCCTGCTGGTGCCCCAGCAGGCCGTGACCCGCGACCTCACCGGCAAGCCCAGCGTGCTGGTGGTCAAGGACGGTGATGTGGTGGAAAAGCGCCCGATCAGTATCGACCGTGCCGTGGGCAACCAGTGGCTGCTGCAGGGCGGGCTGGCTGCGGGCGAGCGCGTGGTGGTCGAGGGCTTCCAGCGCGTCAAACCCGGCGACAAGGTGCGCGCGGTAGAGATAGACCCCAAAGCCCCCGCCAAGGGCGGCAAGGGCGCCCCTGTCGCTGACGCACCCGCCGCCGCCGGTGCCGCGCCCGCGTCAGCCCCCGCGTCCAATCCCGCTCCGGCAGCCTCCCGCTGAGCACGAAGGACGCAGCACATGGCTCAGTTCTTCATCAACCGGCCCATCTTTGCGTGGGTCATCGCCATCATCATCATGCTGGGCGGCGCGCTGTCCATCGTCACGCTGCCGCTGGAGCAGTACCCGGACATCGCTCCGCCGCGCGTGACCATCGGCTCGCAATACACCGGCGCCTCGGCCGAGACGGTCGAGAACTCGGTCACGCAGATCATCGAGCAGCAGCTCAAGGGCATCGACAACATGCTCTACATGAGCTCGACCTCTGATGCCTCGGGCCGCTCGCGCACCACCCTCACCTTCGCACCCGGCACCAACATCGACGTGGCGCAGGTGCAGGTGCAGAACAAGCTGCAGGCCGCCACCAACCGCCTGCCCGACGCCGTCAAGAGCCGGGGCGTGTTCGTGAACAAGGGCGGGCAGGACTTCCTCGTCACCTACAGCTTCTTCTCCAAAGACCCGTCGATGAGCGCCGTGGACATCGGCGACTTCCTGACCAGCAGCCTGGTGGACGTGATCGGCCGTATCGACGGCGTGGGTGACGTGACCGTGTTCGGCACCAACTACGCCATGCGCATCTGGATGGACCCGGCCAAGATGGAGAAGTACGCGCTGATGCCGTCGGACCTGGTCAACGCGCTCAACGCCCAGAACGCCCAGGTGTCTGCCGGCCAGCTGGGCGCCCTGCCGGCAGTGTCCGACCAACAGCTCAACGCCACCATCACCGCCCGCACCAAGCTCAAGACCGTGGAGCAGTTCGAAGCCATCGTGCTCAAGTCGGCGCTCGATGGCTCGGTGGTGACCATCAAGGACGTGGCCCGTGTGGAGCTGGGCGCCGAGAACCTGACCGTGAAGGCCAAGCTCAACGGCATGCCCGGCGCAGGCATGGGCATCGTGCTGGCCGACGGCGCCAACGCGATGCAGGTGGCCGACGCCATCGCCGCCAAGCTGGCCGCGCTGAAGCCCTACTTCCCCAACCAGATCGACTACTTCGTCAGCTCGGACTCCACGCCCTTCGTGCGCGCCTCCATCAAGGAAGTGGTCAGCGCGCTGGGCGAGGCCATGATCCTGGTGGTGATCGTGATGTTCGTGTTTTTGCAGAACTTCCGCGCTACGCTGATCCCCGCCATTGCCGTGCCCGTGGTGCTGCTGGGCACCTTTGGGGTGCTGTCGCTCGCGGGCTATTCGATCAACACGCTGACCATGTTTGCCATGGTGCTGGCGATTGGCCTGCTGGTGGACGATGCCATCGTGGTGGTCGAGAACGTCGAGCGGGTGATGCACGAGACCGGCCAATCGGCCAAGGAAGCCACCCGCCAGTCCATGCGCGAGATCACGCCCGCCCTGGTGGGTATCGGGGTCACGCTGTCGGCGGTGTTTGTGCCCATGGCGTTCTTTGGCGGCTCCACCGGCGTGATCTACCGGCAGTTCTCGATCACCATCGTGGCGGCCATGGCGCTGTCGGTGTTTGTGGCGCTGACCCTCACCCCGGCGCTGTGCGCCACGCTGCTCAAGCCCGCAGCCGCATCGGCTGGGCATGACCGGCCCATTCGGCGCGGCCTGCTGGGCCTGAACGACCGGTTCTTCCGCTGGTTCAACCACCACTTCGATGCCACTGCGGCGCGCTACCAGGGCACTGTGGCCTACACCCTGCGCCGCACCAAGCGCATGGCGCTGATCTTTCTGGCCGTGTGTGGCGTGGTCTGGCTGCTCATGGCGCGCCTGCCCACCTCCTTCCTGCCCGACGAAGACCAGGGCTTTCTGTACGTGAACGTGAACCTGCCCTCGGGCGCCGCCGATGCCCGGCTGCAAAGCGTGCTGGACCAGGTGCGCGACTACTTTGCGCAGCAGCCCGATGTGCTGAGCTTCTACCAGGTCTCGGGCATCAACGGCGACCAGGCCTCGGCACGCGGCTTTGTGCGCCTCAAGCCCTGGGAAGACCGCACGCTGCCCAACCAGGCCGCCGCACAGATCGCCTACAAGGCCACGCGCGACCTGGCCTCCATCCGTGATGCGCGGGTGCTGGTCGTCATGCCGCCGGCCGTGCGGGGCCTGGGCTCCAGCTCGGGCTTCAACTTCGTGATCAAGGACATGAACGGGCTGGGCCACCAGGCGCTGCTGGCGGCCACCAACACCTTCCTGACCGAAGCGCGCAAGCGACCCGAGCTGACCAACCTGCGCATGACCAATCTGGAGGACGCCAGCGAGCTGCGCCTGGAGATCGATGACCGCAAGGCCGCTGCGCTGGGGCTGTCGTACAACGACATCAACAGCGTGCTCTCCAGCGCCATTGGCGGCACCTACGTGAACGACTTTTTGAACAACGAGCGGGTCAAGCGCGTGTACATCCAGGGCGACGCGCCAGCACGCATGCTGCCGCAAGACGTGGCGCGCTGGAGCGTGCGCAACAGCAAGGGCGAGATGGTGCCGTTTGGCGCGTTCTCGACCAGCTACTGGGCCTACGGCTCGCCGCAGCTGCTGCGCTACAACGGCAACCCTGCCTACGAGCTGGAAGGCCGCGCGGCACCGGGCGTGAGCTCGGGCGCCGCCATGAAGATCGTGGAAGACATCCTGCGCACGCTGCCGCCCGGCATCGGCTACGAGTGGACGGGCGCCTCGCTGCAAGAGCGCCAGTCTGGCGCCCAGGCGCCCATGCTGTACGCAATCTCGATCCTGTTCGTGTTCCTGTGCCTGGCCGCCCTGTACGAGAGCTGGACCGTGCCGCTGTCGGTGATCCTGGCCGTGCCGCTGGGCGTGGTGGGCGCGCTTGCGGCCACTTACACCCGGGGCCTGACCAACGACGTGTACTTTCAGGTGGGGCTGCTGACCACCGTGGGGCTGGCGTCCAAAAACGCGATCCTGATCGTCGAGTTTGCAGTGCAGCTGCAGGACCAGGGCAAGAACCTGTTCGATGCCATCGTGGCCGCCGTGCGCCTGCGCCTGCGCCCCATCCTGATGACATCGCTGGCCTTTGGTTTCGGGGTGATCCCGCTGGCCATCGGCACCGGCGCGGGTGCCGGAGGGCGGGTGGCCATCGGCACCGCCGTGCTGGGCGGCATGCTGGCGTCCACCGTGCTGGGCATCTTCCTGGTGCCGGTGTTCTTCCTGCTGATCCGCCGCTGGTTCAAGAGCCGGTCGCGCAGCGAGGACAACGCACCGCCACCGCCTGCCACCACCCTACCGCACCCCACTCAGGAGAGCGCAGCATGACGCGCCCACCATTTTCGCCACGCCGCCAGCGCCGGCCTGCCGCCATCGCTGTAGCCCTGGCCACCACCGCACTGATCGCGGGCTGCAACCTGGCCCCCATGCACCAGACCCCCGCCCTGCCGGTGCCTGACACCGTGGGCTCCACCAGCGGACAGCCGGCCGTGGCCAGCGACGCCAGCCTGCAGGCGGCAGCGGCGCTGGGCTGGGTGCAGGCCCAGCCGCTGCGCGATGTCATTGCCCTCGCGCTGTCGAACAACCGCGACCTGCGCGTGGCCGTCGAGACCATCGAACGGGCCCGCGCCCAGTACGGCATCACCCGCGCCGACCTGTTGCCCAGCGTCACCGCGCAGGCGCAGGCCAGCCGCGCGCGCACCGCCGCCGGCATGAGCAGCGCCACAGCCCCTGCGCAGGTGGCCACGCAGTACACGGCACAACTGGGGTTTGCCAGTTACGAGATCGACTTCTGGGGCCGCGTGCGCAACCTCAACGAGGCAGCGCTGCAGCAGTTTCTGCAGAGCCAGCAGAACCAGCGCAACATCCAGACGGGCCTGATTGCCGATGTGGCCAACGCCTGGCTCACCCTGGCCGCCGACGAAGCCCGGCTGCAACTGGCGCGCGACACCCTGGCCAGCCGCGAAAAGGCCTATGCGCTGACCGAACGCATCCACGCCATCGGCTCCACATCGGGACTGGTGCTGGCCCAGGCGCAGACCACGGTGGACGCCGCACGCGGCGATGTGGCGACCTACCTGGCGCAGGTGGAGCGCGACCGCAACGCACTGCAATTGCTGGTGGGCGGCCCGGTGCCTGCGGCCCTGTGGCCCACTGCCAGCACGCTGCGTGCAGACGCGCAGGCCCCGGCGGCCTTGCAGCCCGTGCCGGTGCCGCTGGCGTCCAACGTGCTGCTCGCCCGCCCCGATGTGCAGGCCGCCGAAAATGCCCTGCGCGCCAGCGAAGCGAACATCGGGGCTGCGCGGGCGGCCCTGTTCCCCACCATCAGCCTCACGGCCAATGTAGGCACTGGCAGCCGCGAGCTGGACGGCCTGTTTGGCGCGGGCAGCGGCACCTGGAGCTTTGTGCCGCTGGTCCGCCTGCCCATCTTCGACGCCGGCCGCAACCGCGCCAACGTGCAGGTGGCCGAGGCCAACCAGCGCATCGCGGTGGCCCAGTACGAAAAGGCCGTGCAGACCGCGTTCCGCGAGACCGCCGATGTGCTGGCCGACCGCGCGCAGTGGGACGAGCGCATTGCCGCGCAGACGCGGCTGGTGGCCGCCACCCAGAAAGCGTTCGACCTGTCGGAGGCGCGTTTCAAGGCCGGGGTGGACAACTACCTCACGGTGCTGGATGCGCAGCGCAGCCTGTATGCGGCGCAGCAGACCCTCATCGGCCTGCGCCAGGCCGAGCAGGTCAACCGCGTGACGCTCTGGAAAGTGCTGGGCGGCACCCCGGACGCCGGTTGACGGCGGCCGGGTGCAGATGGATCAATAGTCAGCCCGCGCGCTTGGTCAGCAGAGCGTTGGCCGCGCGTGAGTTGGGCTTGCGACCCAGAAAACCGCTGATGTAGGCGCCTGCGTCGATGAGCAGGTCTAGGTCGATGCCGGTCTCAATGTCCATGCCCTGCAGCATGTAGACCACATCTTCGGTGGCCACATTGCCGGTGGCGCCCTTGGCGTAGGGGCAGCCGCCCAGCCCAGCCACGGACGATTGGAAGTTCCACACACCCAGCTCCAGCGCGGCCAGCGTGTTCGACAGCGCCTGGCCGTAGGTGTCGTGGAAGTGTCCCGAGACTTCATCGATGCCAAAGTGCTGCAGCGTCGCCTCCAGCGCCTTTTGCACCTTGCGCGGCGTGCCCACGCCGATGGTGTCGGCCACATCCACGCGCTGCACGCCAATGCCTTTGAGCAGCCCCGCCAGGTACGCCACGCGTTCGGGCGCAATATCGCCTTCGTACGGGCAGCCCACGGTGCAGCTCATGGCGCCGCGCACGCGGATGCCTGCGGCCAACGCGGCCTCTACCACTGGGGCAAAGCGCTCAATGCTCTCGGCAATGCTGCAGTTGATGTTGCGCTGGCTGAAGGCCTCGCTGGCGGAGCCGAAGACGACGATCTCGTCGGGCTTGTCGAGCACGGCCGCCTCAAAGCCCTTGAGGTTGGGCGTGAGCACCGAATACGCGACGCCGCTCTGGCGCGTGATGCCCGCCATCACCTCGTGGTTGTCGGCCATCTGCGGCACCCACTTGGGGCTGACGTAGCTGGTGACTTCGATCTCTTGCAGGCCCGCCTGCTGCAGGCGGTGCACCAGCTCGATCTTGACGGCGGCAGGCACCGGGGTCTTTTCGTTCTGCAGGCCGTCGCGGGGGCCAACGTCGATGAGGCGGACGCGGGAGGGAATGCTCATGGGGCTACCAAGGGTGGACAAGGAATCTCGCCATTGTCTCGCCAGCGCCGCCGCAAGGCCACCTCATATCGTGCCAGACCACTCGCCGGACGCGCCATCAGCCGCTCTGCGCCTCGGCGTCTTCCACCTCCTGCCGCAGCAAGGCCACCATGGCCTGCGCCGCCAGCGACAGGGACCGCCCGCGCAGCGTGATCAGCCCGATGGGCCGGTGCAGCACAGGCGCCTTGAGCGGACGCGTAACCACCTCGGGCCGACGCACCACCTGGGCGGCCAGCTCGGGCAGCGCGCTCACCCCCAGCCCCGCCGCCACCATGGCCGCAATGGTGGCCAGGTGCTCCACCTCGTAGTGGGGTTCAAAGCGGATGCGGTGCGTCAGCAGGGCCTCTTGTGCGTACTGCCGCACGCTGGTGCCCGCGGGCATGGAGATGTGGGGCAGCTCGGCCACATCGGCCCAGGCAACAGCGCCCCGCCCACGGGCCAGCGGGTGCGTGCGCGGCATCAGCAGCACAAACCGGTCGGACACCAGCGGGGTGTAGTCCAGGTCCGCGTAGGCGGGGTTGGCGGCCGTGAGGGCAAAGTCCACCCGCCCGGCGCGCACCATGTCAAACGCCGGGCCCGCCAGGCTGTCGATCAGCTCCATCTGCACGCCCGGGTGCTGCGCGGCAAACCGGGCAAAGGCCCGTGGCACAGCCCCTGCCGCCAGCGACGGCAACGCCGCCAGCGCCACGCGGCCCACCTGCAGCTGCGCCACCTCCTGCACGCGGCGCACGGTCTCCTCCATCTGATGGCGCAGAAAACGCGCCTGCTCGGCAAACACCTCGCCCGCCAGCGTCAGCTGCACGGTGCGCGTGGTGCGCTCGAACAGGCGCACGTCCAGCATCTCCTCCAGCCGCGCCACCGTGCCAGACACCGCCGATTGCGACAGGTGCATCTGCAAGGCGGTGCGCCGAAAGCTCAGCGTCTCGGCCAGCGACAGGAACACATCCACCTCGCGGGCGGACCAATTGATCTTCATATCCGATCAGTCTATCGAAAAAGACGTCTGGACCGCGCAATGCAGGATACCTAGACTGCATCGCGTAGCAGCATGACAAGCAGAAAAACTGGAGACACGATGGAAACAAGTTCGCCTCGCAATGCACGCACCGTGGTGGTGGGCGGAGGCACCATGGGGGCCGATGTGGCCGTGGTTCTGGCGCGCGGGGGCGCCCACGTCACGGTGGTGGACCCGCACACCGACCGCCGCAACCGGCTGCTGCCCCACATCGCCCAGGAGCTGACCGCCGCCGGCCAAGCCGCCCATGCCGGCCCGGTGCAGGTGTGCGCCTCGCTGCAGGAGGTGGACTGGAGCGGCGTGGTGCTGGTGGTCGAATGCATCACCGAGCAACTGACCGCCAAACAGCAACTTTTTGCCGAGCTGGAAGCAGTAGCCCCCGCCAACGCGGTGCTGGCAAGCAACAGCTCGGGCTTTCCCATCAGCGCCATTGCCCAGGGGCTGGCCACGGCGCAGCGCATGCTGGGCCTGCACTTCTTCATGCCAGCCCACCTGGTGCCATTGGTGGAGGTGGTGCTGGGCGAGCGCAGCGACCCGGCCCTGGGCACCTGGCTGCACGCCTTCATGCGCGGCTGCGGCAGCGTGCCGGTGCTGGTCAAGAAAGACAAGCCGGGCTTTCTGGCCAACCGCATGCAGCACGCGCTGTCGCGCGAGGCCTTTGCCCTCATCGACGAAGGCATTGCCTCGCCCGAAGACGTGGACGCCGCTGTGCGCTTTGGCTTTGGCTTCCGCTTTCTGGCGGCGGGGCCGGTGCTGCAGCGCGACCATGCAGGCATTGAGGTGCACACCGCCGCCGCGGCCACCATGTACCCAACCCTCTCCAACACCGACATACCCGCCCAGGCCCTGCGCGACAAGGTGGCCCAGGGCCAGCTCGGCATGAAGACCGGCAAAGGTTTCTTTGATTGGCCGGAAGACCGCAAGCGGGCCGAGCGCGAACGCTACGACACGCTGCTGCGCCAGGGCCTGGCCCTGCTAGCCAGCGAGCTGCCCACCATCGAGCCCCCTGCCGACGCTGCCCCCGATACCGGAGATCGTTCATGACCGCCTCGCCCGCATCACCCGCCATGACCAGCCCGTGGGCCGACCCGCTGATCGTGACCGTGGCCCCCAACGGCGCGTACAAGCAGCCCGCTGACCACCCCGCCGTGCCCATCACCCCCGCCACGCTGGCCACCACGGCCAAGGCCTGCCTCGATGCGGGCGCGGCCATGCTGCACATGCACATTCGCGACGCACAAGGCCGCCACAGCCTGGATGTGGAAGGCTACCGCGAGGCCCAGCGCGTGGTGCGCCAGGCCGTGGGCGATGCCATGGTTATCCAGATCACGAGCGAAGCCGCAGGCGTCTACCAGGCCCCAGCGCAGATCGCCATGGTGGAGGCATTGCAGCCCGAGGCCGTCTCCATCGGTCTGCGCGAAGTGGACAAGCCCGAGATCGGCGACGCGGGGCTGCAGCGCTTCTTCACCGGCCTGGCCCAGCGCCGCACCATGGTGCAGGTCATCCTGTACGACGTGGCCGACCTGCGCCGCTGGCAGGCCTTGCGAGCCAGCGGCGTGGCGCCGGATGCACCCTGGTTCCTGCTGTTTGTGCTGGGCCGCTACAGCGCGGGCCAGACCTCCAGCCCGCGCGACCTGCTGCCGTTTCTGAACGCCCACGACGGCAACGAACCCTGGGCCGTATGCGCCTTCGGCGCCGCAGAGAACGCCTGCGTGGCCGCCGCTGCCGTATTTGGCGGCCACGCCCGCGTGGGGTTTGAAAACAACCTGCTGTGCAAGGACGGTAGCGTGGCCCCCGACAACACTGCGCTGGTGCGCCAGGCCGTCGAAGCGGCCGCCGCGTTGGGCCGCCCGCTGGCCACCGCCGCCGACATCCGGCAGCGCTTTGGTGCGCCCTGAGAGCCCCTTTCACTTCATCCATTGACATCAACCCGCAGCAGACGGGCCTTATCCATCCCCACAGGAGACTGACATGCACCACCGCCCCATTTCCTCATCCACGCCCCGCACCACCCGCCGCGCCGTGCTGCACGCAGCCCTGGCCGCCCCCCTGGCCCTGGGCCTGGCGGGCCAGACCGCAGCACAGTCGGCCGCTACCGCGTTCCCCAGCAAGACCATCCGCTTTGTGGTGCCCTACCCGCCCGGCGGCCCCACCGACCTGATGGCCCGCATGCTGCAACCCGAGCTGCAAAGCCGCCTGGGCGTGCCTGTGGTGGTGGACAACAAGGGCGGCGCGGGTGGCAACACGGGCAGCGCCGAAGTCGCCAAGCAGGCTCCCGCTGACGGCCACACGCTACTGCTGGCGGCCAGTGGCCCGATGGCGGTGAACCCCTCGCTCTACGCCAGCATGCCGTTCAACCCGCTGACCGATCTGGCGCCAGTAATCCAGCTGTCGGCCTTTCCGCTGGTGCTGGAAGTGCACCCCTCGCTGGGCGTCAAAACCCTGGCCGAATTTCTGGCCCTGGCCAAGGCGGGCAAGCCGGTGCTGAGCTTTGCGTCGGCCGGCAACGGCACACCGCAGCATCTGGCAGGGGAGCTGTTCAACACCATGGCAGGCGTGAAGATGGGGCACATCCCCTACCGGGGCGCAGGCCCGGCGCTCAACGATCTGATCGGTGGGCAGGTGAACGTGATGTTCGACATCGTCGGCAGCTCGCTGCCCCACATCCAGGCGGGCAAGCTGATCCCGCTGGCGGTCACGTCCAGCGAGCGCGCCAAGGTCCTGCCCAACGTGCCCACGATGGCCGAGGCCGGTATTGCGGGCTACCAGATCACGGGCTGGCACGGCATTGCCGTGCGCGCGGGTACCCCGCAAGCCACCATCGACAAGCTCAACGCCACCGTGAACGCGATCTTCAAGGACCCCGCCTTCCGCACCAAATGGGAAGCCATCGGCACGCCGGTGGTGGCGGGCAACGCCGCCGACTTTGGCGCGCTGATCAAAGCCGACGCGCAGCGGCTGGGCAAGCTGGTGCGCGATGCGGGCGTGACGGTGGATTGAGCACCGGGCGGCGGGGACATTGACTCAGTAGCCGCGCCCCGGGTTCACCACCCCGGCCACCGCCTCGCCCCGCTCCAGCGCCACCATCTTGCGCGCGATCTGGGCGATGCTTTCATCGCGCAACGTGCGCGCAGAGGTGTGCGGCGTGACGGTGATGCGGGGGTGCTTCCAGAACGGGTGGCCCGCAGGCAGCGGCTCGGTGCGGAACACATCGAGCGTGGCGCCCGCCACCTGGCCGCTGTCGATCGCGGCCAGCAAATCCCCGTCCACCAGATGCGCTCCGCGCGCCACGTTGATGACATAGGCGCCGGGCTGCAGCCGGGCCAGCGTGTCCTTGTTGATCACGTCGGTGGTGTCGGGTGTGAGGGGCAGCAGATTGACCAGCACACGGCTTGCGGCCAGAAAATCGTTGAACTGATCCGCCCCCGCAAACGCGCGCACACCCTCGATGGCCTTGGGGCTGCGGCTCCAGCCGTTGATCGGAAAGTCAAACTGCGCCAGCGCCTTGGCCACACGCTCGCCCAGAACACCCAGGCCCATCACGCCGATGGGGTAGTCGCTGCGCAGGCGCGGCTTGCGGTAGCCCCAGCGCCCAGCGGCCGTGTCGGCCTCGTAGCCGTCCAACTCGCGGAAGTGACGGATGACGGCGTGGCACACATATTCGGCCATCTGCACGGCCATGCCCGCATCGTCCAGCCGCACCACCAGGGCCTGGGGCGGCAGGCGCAGCTTGAGCATGGCATCCACCCCCGCACCGATGTTGAACAGTGCCTTGAGCGCGGGCTGCTCGTCCATGAACTGCTGGGGCGGGGCCCAGACGACGGCGTAGTCGGCCTGGGGAGCGCCGGGCTGCCACACAGAAATCTCAGCGCCGGGCAGCGCGGCGGAAAAGCCCTGGAGCCAGGGCTCGGGCTTGGCGTCAGTACAGCAAAAGGTGATTTTCATGGGCCCCGAGCGTAGCCGCATTGCGCACCCCGCGCTGTCACGCACGGGGTGCCCTGATGGGGCTTACGCCTTCTCGGCCACCACGAGCTTGAGCAGCTCGGCCCCTTCGGTCACCTGGTCGCCGGGTGCGTACAGCAACTCCTGCACCACGCCATCAGCGGGCGCTGCAATCGTGTGCTCCATCTTCATGGCTTCCATCACTGCCAGCGGCTGGCCCTTGGTCACGGCATCGCCCGCCTTCACGGCAAACGACACGACCTTGCCAGGCATGGGGGCCGTCAGGCGACCGCCTTCGGCAGCCGACTCGCCCGAATGGGCCAGCAGGTCGATGGACGTGATCTGCGTGGCGCCCAGCGGGGTGAAGACATGGTCCACCTCACCCTGTGCATACACAGCGGCGCGCGTGCGCTGGCCGGCAAACTGCAGCTCGATGCCGTCGGGAATGGCCGCAAACACCAGCGGACCGGCCAAGGCAGTGTCGCCCTCGCCGACGGCAAGATGCAGGCTACCGCCGCGTTCGTACGTCAGCCAGGCCTTGGCATGTGCACCACCAAAATCGAACTCGAACCGGCGCTGCACCACACCATGGGTGTGGAAGCCATCGCGGCGGCTGAACGGGTCGGCGCCTTCGCTGGCACGCTCTTGCAACAGGGTCTGTGCAATGGCGGCAGCCGCAGCCAGCGGCAGACCCACGGGTTCCTGGTGGAACAGCACAGCCTGCTCGCGTTGGATCAGCGCGGTGTCGAGCTGGGCCTGCGCGAATGCCGCCGTCTTCGCCACGCGGCGCAGAAACTGTACGTTGGTCGCCAAGCCCACGATGTGGGTCTGCGCCAGCGCTTCATCGAGCCGCGCCAGCGCCTGCTCGCGCGTGTCGCCGTGCACGATGAGCTTGGCCACCATGGAGTCGTAGAACGGGCTGATTGCATCGCCCTGGCGCACGCCGGAATCAACGCGTACTGCACCTCTTTCAAACGTCACGCATTCCGGCAAGGCGTACACATTCAGCGCGCCGGTGGCGGGCAGGAAGTTGTTGTCGGGGTTCTCGGCGCAGATGCGCGCCTCGATGGCGTGGCCGGTGATGCGCAGGTCTTCCTGCTTCAGCGGCAAGGGCTCGCCCGACGCCACGCGCAGCTGCCACTCCACCAGATCCAGGCCGGTGATGGCCTCGGTCACGGGGTGCTCCACCTGCAGGCGGGTGTTCATCTCCATGAAGTAGAACTTCATCTGCTCTGGCGCGTCGTAGCCGCCGGGCTGTTCGACGATGAACTCCACCGTGCCCGCGCCCACATAGTTCACGGCCTTGGCGGCGGCCACAGCGGCCTCGCCCATGCGAGCGCGCAGCTCGGGCGTCATGCCCGGGGCAGGCGCTTCTTCCAACACCTTCTGGTGGCGGCGCTGCACCGAGCAGTCGCGCTCGAACAGGTACACGCAGTTGCCGTGCGTGTCGCCAAACACCTGGATCTCGATGTGGCGCGGGCGCTGCACGTACTTTTCGACCAGCACTGCGTCATCACCAAAGCTGTTGATGGCCTCGCGCTTGCAGGAGTCGAGCGCAGCGGCGAAGTCCTCGGCCTTGTCCACCGCGCGCATGCCCTTGCCACCGCCACCAGCGCTGGCCTTGATGAGCACGGGGTAGCCAATGCGGTCGGCCTCACGTTGCAACATGGCCGGGTCCTGGTCCGCACCGTGGTAGCCGGGCACCAGGGGCACCTGGGCCTGCTCCATCAGGCGCTTGGACTCGGCCTTGAGCCCCATGGCGTTGATCGCGCTGGCGGGCGGGCCGATGAAGACCAGGCCCGCATCGGCACAGGCCTTGGCGAAGTCTTCGTTCTCGCTCAGAAAACCGTAGCCCGGGTGGATGGCCTGCGCGCCCGTGGCCTTGGCGGCGTCAATGATGCGCTCCCAGCGCAGATAGCTGTCCTTGGGCGCGCTGCCGCCAATGTGCACGGCCTCATCGCACACGGCCACGTGTTTGGCGTTGGCGTCGGCGTCGGAATACACGGCGACAGTCTTCACGCCCAGACGCTTGGCCGTGGCGGCCACTCGGCAAGCGATCTCACCGCGATTGGCAATCAAAATTTTCGTAAACATCTAAGCCACCTTGGCAGAACCAGAAAAGAAAGAAGACAAGCGCCGCACCACGGCGCGCAGAAACTTGAACAGCACCACCAGCAGCAGCACCGACACCGCCACCATCACCACCAACGCGATGCCAAAGGCCACCGGGTGCTGCGTGGCCAGCCACACCACGGCCACCACCAGGCCATCCTCAAAGAACGACAGCCCCCAGTTGGAAAAGGGCTCGGGCGAGGTGTTCACCGCCGCCCGTGTGGTCATCTTGGTCGCCAGCGCCGTGGCAGACAGCGAGCCCCCCAGCAGCCCCGCCACAACCGCCATCGTGGCGTTGTCGGCCCCAAACACGCCATAGGCCAGCGCAGCCCCTGCGGGCACGCGGATGAAGGCGTGCACCGCATCCCAGGCGCTGTCCACCCAGGGCACCTTGTCGGCAAAAAACTCCACCATCAACATGCAGCCGCTGACCATCAGCACCAGAGGGTGCTGCAGCATGGCCAGGCCGGGAGGCAGCGGCATCCAGCCCAGCACACCCATCATGCCGACGATGAACACCACGGCATACAAGCGAAAGCCGCTGGCCCAGCCCAGCGCGGCGGCCAAAGCCAGCAGGCTGGGCATGTCGAGCTTCGCGGTTGCCGTGGCCGCCGCGTCGCCCACGGCGCGCGCAGTGCCGCCATCGACATGCAGCCCCACGGTGTGGAGCCACTGCACGATGTGAAGCCAGAGGGTGTCCATGACCGTTATGTAGCGATCAACCCAACCAGTTGGGCTTGCGCTTGTTCAGGAAGGACTGCACGCCCTCCTTGCCTTCGTCGCTGGCGCGGATGTCGGCAATGCCCTGCACGGTAGCGGCAATCAGCCCCGCGTTGATTTCGCGCTCGGCCACATCCATCACCAGCTTCTTGCACACACGCACGGCGTTGGGGCTGGCGGTGGTCAGGGCCTTGAGCAGTTCGTCCACCTTGGCGTCGAGCTGGTCGGCAGCCACCACCTCGTGCACAAAGCCGATGCGCAGCGCCTCGGCCGCGCCAAATCGCTCGGCCGTCAGAAAGTAACGGTGCGCAGCGCGCGCACCCATGGCACGGATCACATAAGGGCTAATGGTGGCGGGGATGAGCCCCAACTTCACTTCGCTGAGGCAGAAGCCCGCCGTGTCCACTGCCACTGCCATGTCGCACGCGGCCACCAGGCCCATGCCGCCGGCGTACACATCGCCCTGCACGCGGGCAATCGTAGGCTTGGGGCATTCGTAGATCACGCGCAGCATCTCGGCCAGCTTGCCCGCGTCGGCGATGTTTTCGTCCCGCGTGTAGTCGGCCATTCGGCGCATCCAGTTGAGGTTGGCACCGGCGCAAAAGGCCGGGCCTTCGGCCGCCAGCACCACGGCGCGCACATCGGCGCGACCACCCACCTCGATGAAGGCGGCGGTGATCTCGGCAATGACTTCGTCACTGAACGCGTTGCGAATCTCCGGCTGCGTGAGCGTGATGCGCGCCACGGCGCCGGTCTGGGTGATGGAAAGGTTCTGGCTGCTCATGGCTTGGACGGGTTTTGCAGAAAGTAGACAAGGTCCAGCTCGGGGCAAGGCTGGCCCAGTGCGGTCAATGCAGCAGTGATCTGGCCCCGGTGGTGCGTGCCGTGGTTGAACACATGCGCCAGCGTGGCGGCAAAAGGCAGCGATGCCGCCGTGCCGCGCATGGTGGTGTAGTCGAGCGTGCCGGTCCAGCGCTCGGGCGAGAACGACGCAATCAGCGGCACCCAACGGTCCGCGCCTTCGCGCAGCCGGGCATCGAGCTGCGCGCGGTCACTCTCCAGCTCGGCGTCCAGGGCCACCTTGGGCGAGATTCCTTGGGCAAAGCGCACAAACCACAGATGGTGCTCGCCCACCAGCAGGTGGTTGAGCGTGCCATGGATGCTTTTGAAGAACAGGCCCACATCGCGCCGGTAGGCCTCCTCCGGCAGCGCCCGCACGGCATCGAGCACGCGCGCCGTGGCCCACACGTTGTAGCGTGCCAGCTGGGTGAAGTGGGCAACAGCGTCCATCGCAGCTCTCGGTTCCGGCTTTGGTGGGGTTACATCCGGAACAGGCCGAACTTGGTGTCTTCGATGGGCGCGTTGCGCGTGGCGGCCAGGCCCAGCGCCAGCACGCGGCGCGTGTCGGCGGGGTCGATCACGCCATCGTCCCACAGGCGCGCGGTGGCGTAGTAGGGGTGGCCCTGGTCTTCGTACTGGCGGCGGATGGGGGCCTTGAAGGCTTCTTCTTCCTCCATGCTCCACTGCCCGCCCTTGGCCTCGATACCGTCGCGTTTCACCGTGGCCAGCACGCCCGCGGCCTGCTCTCCGCCCATCACGCTGATGCGTGCGTTGGGCCACATCCACAGGAAGCGGGGGCTGTACGCGCGGCCGCACATGCCGTAGTTGCCTGCGCCAAAGCTGCCGCCGATGATGATGGTGAACTTGGGAACACTCGCAGTGGCCACGGCCGTGACCATCTTGGCGCCGTTGCGGGCAATGCCTTCGTTTTCGTACTTGCGGCCCACCATGAAGCCGGTGATGTTCTGCAGGAACACCAGCGGGATCTTGCGCTGGCAGCACAGCTCGATGAAATGCGCGCCCTTGAGGGCCGACTCGCTGAACAAGATACCGTTGTTGGCGATGATGCCGACCATCATCCCCTCGATGCGCGCAAAGCCCGTGACCAGCGTGGTGCCGTAGCGCGCCTTGAACTCGTCGAACTCGCTGCCGTCCACAATGCGGGCAATGATCTCGCGCACATCAAAGGGCTTGCGCGTGTCCACCGGGATCACGCCATAGAGTTCTTCTGCTGCAAATTTAGGAGCTACCGGCGCATGATCCACTAGCGCCTGTGGCTTGTTTTTATTCAAATTGCGCACCGCATTGCGTGCCAGCTGCAGCGCATGCAGGTCGTTTTGCGCCAGGTGGTCGGCCACGCCCGACAGGCGCGTGTGCACATCGCCACCGCCCAGGTCTTCGGCGCTCACCACCTCGCCCGTGGCGGCCTTCACCAGCGGTGGGCCACCCAAAAAGATCGTGCCCTGGTTCTTGACGATGATGGATTCATCGCTCATCGCTGGCACATACGCGCCGCCGGCCGTGCACGATCCCATCACCACCGCGATCTGGCTGATGCCCATGGCGCTCATGTTGGCCTGGTTGAAGAAGATGCGGCCGAAGTGGTCGCGGTCGGGGAAGACCTCGTCCTGGTTGGGCAGGTTGGCGCCACCCGAGTCCACCAGATAGATGCAGGGCAGGTGGTTCTGCTGCGCCACCTCTTGGGCACGCAGGTGCTTCTTGACGGTGAGCGGGTAGTAGGTGCCGCCCTTTACCGTGGCGTCGTTGCACACGATCATGCAGTCCACGCCGCTCACGCGGCCAATGCCCGCGATGAGCCCCGCACAGGGCGCGTCGTTGTTGTACATGTTCAGTGCGGCCAGCGGCGCGAGTTCAAGGAACGGCGTGCCGGGGTCCAGCAGCATCTGCACGCGCTCGCGCGGCAGCAGCTTGCCGCGCGCGGTGTGCTTGGCACGCGCGGCTTCGCCGCCGCCCTGGGCCACCTTGTCGAGCTGGGCGCGCAGGTCATCCACCAGCGTGCGCATGGCGGCGGCATTGGCCAGAAAGTCCGCCGAGCGGGCGTTGAGTTGGGTGTCGAGAATGGTCATACGGTCTTGCTCTTTCAAGCGGTTTTCTGTTCTTCCAGGCCCAGCTGGTCCTTCATCTCGTCGCGGATCTTGAACTTCTGGATCTTGCCCGTCACCGTCATCGGGAAGCTGTTGACAAAGCGGATGTAGCGCGGCACCTTGTAGTGCGCAATCTGGCCCTTGCAGAAGGCGCGGATGTCGTCTTCGGTCGGCTTCGTTCCGGGCTTGGCGATGATCCAGGCGCAGAGTTCTTCACCGTACTTCTGGTCGGGCACGCCCACCACCTGCACGTCCTGCACCTGGGGGTGGCGGTACAAAAATTCTTCGATCTCGCGCGGGTAGATGTTCTCGCCGCCACGGATCACCATGTCCTTGATGCGGCCCACGATGTTCACATAGCCCTCGGCGTCCATGGTGGCCAGGTCGCCGGTGTGCATCCAGCCACCTTCGTCAATCGCCTCGCGGGTCTTGGCCTCGTCGCCCCAGTAGCCGTGCATGACCGAGTAGCCCTTGGTGCAGAACTCGCCGCGCTGGCCGACGGGCACCACCACGCCGGTGTCTGGGTCCACGATCCTCACCTCCAGGTGCGGCTGCACCTGGCCCACGGTCGATACGCGCTTGTCCAGCGGCGTGTCGGTGCTGCTCTGGCAGCTCACGGGGCTGGTCTCGGTCATGCCGTAGGCAATGGTGATCTCGCGCAGGTGCATCTGCTCCACCACCCGCTTCATCACCTCGGTGGGGCAAGGCGATCCGGCCATGATGCCGGTGCGCAGCGTGCTCAGGTTGAACTCGGCAAAGCGCGGGTGATCCAGCTCAGCAATGAACATGGTGGGCACGCCATGCAGGCCGGTGCAGCGTTCGTCCTGCACCGTCTGCAGCACGGTGAGCGGGTCGAACCCGTCGTTGGGGTACACGATGGTGGCACCGTGCGTGAAGCACGCCAGGTTGCCCAGCACCATGCCAAAGCAGTGGTACAGCGGCACGGGGATGCACAACCGGTCTTCTGGCGTGAGCTTCATGCACTCGCCAATGAAGAAGCCGTTGTTCAGGATGTTGCGGTGCGTGAGCGTGGCGCCCTTGGGAAAGCCCGTGGTGCCGCTGGTGAACTGGATGTTGATGGGGTCGGTGGCCTTCAGCGTCGCTGCGATGGGCACCAGGCGCGGGTCGGCCGCGTTGCCGCGTGCCAGCAGATCGGTAAAGCGCATCAGGCCCGGCTCGTCGGCGCCCTGCCCCGCCTCATCGATCCAGACCACCGTGTTCAGGTGGGGGAGCTTCACGGAGCCCAGTTGCCCCTGCTGCTGGTGGCGCCACTCGGGCGCCAGCTCGCGCAGCATGCCCAGGTAGTCGCTGGTCTTGAAGCGCGCCATGGTCACCAGCAGCTTGCAGCCCACCTTGTTCAGCGCGTATTCCACCTCGGCCGTGCGGTAGGCAGGATTGATGTTGACCAGCACCAGGCCCACCTGCGCCGTGGCCAGTTGCATCAGCACCCATTCGGCGTTGTTGTGCGACCAGATGCCCACGCGATCACCCGGCACCAGCCCCAGGCCCAGCAGCGCACTGGCCAGGCGGTGGGCTTCGGTCTGCAACTGGGCGTAGGTGTAGCGGCGGCCCTGGTGCACGCTGACCAGCGCCTCGCGGCCAGGCTGGCGGGCCACCATGTCGGCAAAAAAGGCGCCGATGGTCTGCTCGATCAGGGGCACATCGGTGGCGCCACGGGCGTAGCTGTCCACCAGCGGTGCGGATTGTGTTGCGGCTGCAGTCGTCACGGGTTTGTCTCCTCGGTCATCCGTCCAGCGCAGGCAGGGCGCGCATGGCGGGCAATTCACAAGCTTTGGCAAGCATAGAAGCCCACGCCCCAGCCAGGTTGCCACAATGGTTGCAAATCGTGCCACGGCTGGCACACTCTCTGACGTGAAGCCAACTGCCCCAACCACCCACCGTTTGTCCACCCCCACCACAGCCCCTGCTGCCACACCCATCGCACCGGCAGCCACGCCGATAGCGTTCGTGCGAGCCATTGCGCTCGCCTACGAACGGCGTGGCATGAGCCCCAAACGCGCCCTGGCCCAGGCACAGATTGCGCCGCAGCTGCTGCAAGACGACAGCGCGCGCATCACCGCGTGGCAGATGGAACAGATCTCCGACGCCGCCATGCAGGAGCTGGACGACGAAGCCCTGGGCTGGTTCAGCCGCCGCCTGCCCTGGGGCAGTTACGGCATGCTGGCCCGCGCCAGCATCAGCTCGCCCACGCTGCAAGTGGCCCTGGCCCGCTGGTGCCGCCACCACGGCCTGCTGGCGGACGACATTGCACTGCAGCTCACCACCACCGGCGACACCGCCACCCTGGCCATCACCGAGGCCCGCGACCTGGGCGCGCTGCGCGAGTTCTGCCTGGTCTCCGTACTGCGCAATGCCCACGGCCTGGCCTGCTGGATGGTGGACTCGCGCATCCCCCTCATCGCTGCCGAATTTGCATTCGATGCGCCGCCGCACGCCGATGCGTATGCCGTGCTGTTCCGTGGCCCGTCCACCTTTAGTGCCCCGCGCACCGCCATCCACTTCGACGCCCGCTACCTGCACCTGCCCCTGCGCCGCGACGAACAGGCCCTGCGCCAGATGCTGCAGCACGCCCTGCCCCTGACCGTGCTGCACTACCGCCGCGACCGCCTGCTGGTGCAGCGCGTGCGCCAGCTGCTGGCCGCGCCCCTGCCATGGCAACCGGCCCACGCCCTGCCCCAGCACAGCGCCGAATCACTGGCCGCGCTGCTGCATGTGTCGCCCCGCACGCTGCACCGGCAGCTGAAGGAAGAAGGCGCCACGCTGCAGGGCCTGAAAGACGAGGTGCGCCGCACACGCGCGGTGGAGCTGCTGCACCGCACGCAGCGCCCCATCAAGCAGGTGGCGGAGGCGGCGGGGTTTGAGAACGAGAAGAGTTTTATCCGCGCGTTTCGGGGGTGGACGGGGCAGTCGCCGGCGGAGTTTCGGAGGGCGCAAGCGAAAATTCCGTGATGACCGAATCCCGCAATCACCACTTTGTCCCGCAGGGCTATCTGCGTGGCTTCGGATGGAAGCGAGGGAAACATCACATGGTGATAGTCCACGACTTCAAAGAGCAGAAGACCTACGAAGCCAACACTCGCAACGTCTGTGCTCAACGTGACTTTATGCGCTTTGATTTCAATGACCGCGCGCCAGACTGGCTTGAGAATGAGCTTGGAAAACTCGAATCGAACGCCATTACTGCAATACGGGACGTCGCCTCGTCAGGCGACTTTCGTGGCGGCAATAGAAATCACATACTCAACTTGATGGCCGTGCTCGCAGTTCGCTCACCAGAGCAACGCGAGAGCATGCGTGACTTTCACGCGCGGGTGGCAGAGCGCATGTTGGATTTGCTGCTGGAGAACAAGGAAGACTGGGAAAAGCACAAAAGGGATATGGAGCAGGAAACCGTTACTCATTTTGGGCGGCTTCGTGGGCCACTTCAGATGGCCCCGCCTTGCATTCGACTGCTTGCGACCAAATGCGTGCCGTCAAGACATTCCCTCAGTTGCCCGATTGAGGCTGATTGCCGTCACTCGATTCTGTAATATGGAGGTCGGCTATCGGCCACAAGCTGCCATGCACACGCGGCTCTTGACGGCAGTACCGTCAACACTGGCAATGGCGTAATCTCTCAGCATCCACTGCAAAGCTATGGCAAAGCGACCCGTCACCCACCGCATGATAGAGGCGTTCAGAGCAGCGATGCTGCATGGCGGCATCAGCGCTGGCGCCGATGCGTTGGGGATTCCCCAACCTTCGATGAGCCGACTCATCGCTGACTTGCAAAAGGTCGTCGGCTTTCCACTCTTCCAGAAGAGCGGGCGAAGCGTCAAGCCTACCGACGAAGCCATTGTTCTTATGACGAAGGTCCAGCAGTCGTTCGTCGGCCTCGAAGAAATCACTAGCTTCTCGACACAGCTGCAAAAGCAAATGACTGGGAGGCTATCGATCTGTACCATCCCTTCGATTGGACACTCGGTGATGCCGGAGATCATCGAGCACCTGCGCGCCAAGTTCCCGGATGTCGTCGTAAGTCTCACGGTGTCTTCGTACCTCGAGGTGGCGCGCAACGTCCGGAACAGGCAGGCTGACATTGGTCTCACGGCGGACAAGCTGTCCATCGGCAACCTCGAGACCGTCGCGGAGTTCACGTCCGATTGTGTCTGCATCGGCACGAGCAAGTGGCTTACTGCTTCCGCGAAGCAAGTCGATGTCAAGGAGTTCGCAGGAAAGCCATTCGTGGCGTTAACCGGCACATTCCAACGGCAATTGGATGCGCTGCTGTCGGCCAACGGCGTGACGGTCGACGCAATGATCGAAGTGTCGCTCTTCCAGACAGTCAGTGAGTTGGTCCTGCGTGGAATGGGTGTGTCGGTCGTAGACCCGCTGACCGGTGCCAAGCACCGCCAGCGTGGAGGCATCACGTTGCCGCTTCGGCCTGCATGCACCTACACCGTATACGCGACCGCGATGAGTGACACGCGGTTGGGAGCGCCTGCGCGGGAGCTGCTCCAGCTGCTCAAGTCGGCCACCGACGCGGCTCGAACACATACCACGCGCGAATAGGTTGTTGCTTCAGGCGGCATGGATGCAGGTCACCGATTTGCCTAGGATCCAGTACACCATCAATCAACCGTAGAGGTCGCCTTGAAGTACCGAATTCCCAGCTTTGCTGCAGCGCTCATGATCGGCGTCCTCGCCCCCCTGCAGGCTGCCCGTGCGGAGTATCCCGAAAAACCCGTCCGACTGATCGTCCCTGCGGCGCCAGGCGGCGCAGCGGACAACCACGCACGCGCACTGGCCATCGAGCTCCACAAGCGGCTGGGGCAGCCGTTCGTCATTGAAAACAAGCCCGGTGCATCCGGCGCGATTGGTATGGACGTGGTTGCAAAGGCAGCGCCTGATGGCTACACCATCGGCAGCAACAACCTCGCCACGTTCATCGTGGGTACGCTCACTGCGAAGCAGCTGCCGTATCGCATCGAGAGCGACTTCACGCCAATTGCCTCGCTGTTTACGCAGCCGAATCTCGTTGGCGTTACGCCGAGCCTACCGGTGAAGACGCTCGTTGAACTGATCGCATATGCGAAGGCGAACCCGAACATGATCTCCTTCGGCTCGACGGGTCAAGGTACGTCTCTTCACGTCCTGACAGAAATGCTGCGTATGAACGCAGGCATCGAGATGGTCCATGCGCCATACAAGAGCGCGCCGGCAGCCGAAGGCGATCTTGCCGCTGGCCATATCCAGCTGATGATCAGCAATTTCACTTCGATGGAGCCACAGGTCAAGGCGGGCCGTATTCGTGCGTTGGCCATCACAAGCTCAACGCGCTCGCCGCGGTTGCCCGACGTACCGACCGTCGCTCAGGCGGGAGCGCCTTACCTCGAGATGGTGACCTGGGCGGGGATCGTCGGTCCGAAGGGCATGCCTCCCGCGATCGTGAAGAGGCTAAATACGACCATCAATGAGATCCTGTCGGATCCCAACTTCAAGAAGCAGTACGAGGCCATGGGCTCCGAAACCGACATCAAGACGCCCGAGCAGTTCGCGGCGATGATCAAGTCGGATCTCGCAAAGTGGGGTGAAGTCATCCGCAAGGGCCGGATCACGGCCGACTAATTTCCCCTAGACCGTACAGAACGTATCCGGTTTTCACCCGGCAATCGGGACAACAGCCCGGATTCGGATGTTTGTTGCAGCCGCAAGCGGTGCGGCACGAATTCATTCACGCACCCTTCATGCGAACGGTGCATTCATAACCTTGCATGAAAGAAACATACCCCATGGGAAAAATTGCAATTGTCGGCGCTGGAAACGTTGGCCAAGCCATCGCTGGCCACATGACTCTGCTCGGCCACGATGTCCGACTGTACTCACGGTGGGAACGCGATTTCGAAGCGATCAACTCGACCGGCGGCATCGAGCTATCAGGCGATGTGGAAGGCCGTGCGGCGAAACCTCTGCTAACCACTGATATCGAGAGGGCGGTCAAAGGCGCAGACACCGTCATCGTCGCAGCACCAGCGTTCGCCCATGCATACTTGTCGCAGCAGCTTGCTGCATTGCTGGAGCCGGAGCAATTGGTGGTTTTCCAGCCCAGTGTGCTGGGGAGTTCGCTGGAACTCGCGAGGCATTTTGCGTCGGCTCGGCGTCCTCCCTGCCTGATCGCGGAAACGCCAACCAGCCTCTATACCTGCCGCCTGCGCGGTCCTGCCAAGGTCTACATCGGAGCCATCAAGCAAGCCGTGCAACTGGCAACCATACCGCACATGGCCTGTGACAAGGCACTCAACCGACTCAGCCAGTACTTCGGCAATCGCTACGTGGCCGGCACCGACACGCTTTCGGTAGGCCTTGGAAACTGCAACGCGATCTATCACGTTCCCCCCGCAGTATTGAACATCAAAACGGTGGAGGACTCGGACAAGCTCCCTCAGCACACGCTGGTCACTCCCAGAATTGCAGAAGTCATCAACGCCCTGGATGAAGAGCGCCTGTCTCTAGCGGCAGCTCTTGACGTAAAGACACACAGCTTCTGGCAGTTTCTCGAAGCCGCCTACGGCGTCACCGACGGCACTTATGTGGAGCGGATTGTCCAGGGCTACGGACGCCAGGCGTTCCCCGAACCCGACTCGTTGACCCACCGTTACTTCACGGAGGACATCCCCTTCGGTCTGGTCACCTGGAGTTCGTTGGCCAAACAAATAGGACTGCCGCTTCCGCTTACGGATGCTTTCATCAGGATTAGCGGGATCCTCTGCGATACCGACTTCGAAGCCACGGGTCGCACGGCACGCGTGCTGGGCCTGGAAGAAAACGACCCGGTGTCCATCAAAGCTGCATTTCTCAACGGTGTGCCACGTTGACCTTCGTAACTGGCATCAGCGAGTCTGCGTGACCACGGGAGAAATATGCTTGAGCTTTCGAAGATCGAGGATGCCGCGAGGCGCCTGAAGGGGAAAATTGCCCGAACCCCTTGCGTGGAGTCCCAACTACTCTCGACCTGGCAGGTTGTCGCATCCACCTGAAGTTCGAGAACCTCCAGTACACCGCTTCGTTTAAGGAGCGGGGGGCTTGCAACAAGCTGCTCCTGCTGACAGAGGAAGAACGCGCTCGTGGCGTCATTGCCACGAGCGCCGGCAACCATGCGCAAGGCGTCGCCTATCACGCACAGCGCATGGGCATTCACGCGGAGATCGTCATGCCGCGCTTCACTCCCATGGTGAAGGTGGATCGCACGCGCGCTTGGTGCCGAAGTGGTTCTCTATGGCGCGCTATTGGAAGAGGCGCGCTCACACGCTGTTGAGCTGGCGAGAGGGTGTGCAGAATTTTGTGTAAACGGACAATCCACCGCCAGCGCAAGCCGGCCTGTCCGTATGTACCATGAGCACCAAGAAACACGACGTACCCGAAGAACTGCTGTGCGGCCTGCTGGCCAACTACAAGAAGCCTGAAGACCTCATCGGCGAGAACGGACTGCTCAAGCAGTTGACCAAGCTGCTGGTCGAGCGAGCTTTGGACGCTGAGCTGACTGAGCACCTGGGCCATGAACGCAATGAGGCGGTGGCCAACCCCGCTGGCAACACCCGCAACGGCAAGAGCAAGAAGACCCTCAAGGGCGAGTTCGGCGAATTGCCCATCGAAGTGCCACGCGACCGCCATGGCAGCTTCGAGCCTCAGCTCATCCCCAAGCACCAGACCCGCTGGGCCGGCTTCGACGACAAAATCATCTCGCTGTACGCCCGTGGCATGACGGTGCGCGAGATACAGGCCCATCTCGAAGAGATGTATGGCACCGAGGTCTCACCCAGCTTGATTTCCTCGGTGACCGATGCCGTGGCCGATGAGGTCAAGGCTTGGCAGGCCAGACCGCTGGAGCCGATTTACCCCATCGTCTATCTGGACTGAATCCACGTGAAGGTGCGCGAGGGCGCGGTGCGGGTCAAGGCGGTGTACCTGGCCATCGGCATCACCATGACGGGCGAGAAGGAGGTGCTGGGTCTGTGGCTGGCGCAGACCGAGGGTGCCAAGTTCTGGCTGCAGGTGGTCACCGAGTTGCGCAACCGGGGCGTGCAGGACATCTTCATTGCCTGTGTCGATGGGCTCAAGGGCTTCCCTGACGCCATTGAGGCCGTCTTTCCCAAGGCGGTGCAGAAGATGTTGCCCAGTTCAAGCAAACTCATGGAGTTCTTTGAGTCTGCGTATGCTAGGTTGAAACGTCCAGATTCGCGTTGCAACATCTGCTTCCCAATCGCTGCACCGTCATCTACAGCACTGTGACCAGAACCCACTCTTTCCCCATGCTCCACCTCCACCACTGCGTCAGCGCCCGCTCCTTCCGCCCCCTGTGGATGCTCGAAGAGCTGCAACTGCCCTACCAGCTCCACATGCTGCCCTTCCCGCCACGCGCCAAGGCGCGGTGGTTTCTGGACGAGAACCCGCTGGGCACGGTGCCGCTGCTGGTGCAGGGCGCCGCGCCGAACGAGGTGCGTATGACCGAATCGGCCGCGATGTGCCAGTACCTCGCTGCCACGCACCCCGACGCGGGGCTGGATGTGGCGCCCACACACCCGGCGTATGGCGCGTACCTGAACTGGCTGCACATGAGCGATGCCACGCTGACCTTTCCGCAGACGCTGGTGCTGCGCTATGGGCGGTTTGAACCGACAGAGCGCAAGCAACCGCAGGTGGTGGAGGACTACAGCCGCTGGTTTCTGGCACGGCTGCGCGCCGTGGAGACGGCGCTGACCCACGGCGCCAACGACTACCTGTGTGCGGGCCGCTTCACGGCGGCGGATGTGGCGGTGGGCTATGCGCTGCTGCTGGCGCAGCACCTGGGGCTGAGCGCGCAATTTGGCCCGGCCACGCAGGCCTATTGGCAGCGGCTGCAACAACGGCCCGGTTACCAGCGGGCAATGACGGCACAGGTGCGTGCCGCTGAAGAGCAAGGCGTACCCACCACGCCCGCACCCGATACGCAGCCCTGAGAACCTATTTAAAGTCTTTTTGCGATCGCGCGGGGGGCCACAAACAGGCTCTGCGGTCAGCAGCCCAGCAGCTCCGGTAACTCCGCCATGCTGCGAAACACGTGCTGCGCGCCCGCAGCCCGCAGCGCGGCACCGTCGTCCAGCGGGGCGTAGGCAAACACGGTGGCCCCGGCCGCCACGCCAGCGGTCACCCCTGTCACCGTGTCTTCGACCACCGCGCAACGCGTGGGCGCGGCCTGCAGCGCTGCGGCAGCGGCCAGGTACACGTCGGGTGCGGGTTTGGTGGCGGGCATCTCGTGGCCGCTGAAAATGCGGCCCGCAAAGTACGGTGCCAGGCCCACCTTGGCCAGCTGCATCTCAACCTTGAAGCGGTCGGCCCCCGAGGCACAGGCAATGCGCCCGTCGTGGTGGGCGTGCACGCGCTCGACGGCGCCGTGGATGTGCTCGATGGCGGTGAGCTGCGCCTCCAGCGCGGCATTGCGGCGTGCGTAGAAGGCCGACATCCATTCGTCGGTCAGCGGGCGGCCGGTGTGGTGCTCAATGCGCGCGGCCTCGCTGCGCACCATCTTGCCGATGAAGAGGCGCATGCACTCTTCGGGCGTCAGCACCCACCCGGCCTCGGCCAGCATGTCGCGCAGCACGCCGTTGGTGATGGGCTCGCTGTCTACCAGCACACCGTCGCAGTCAAACAGGATTGCTTCAAATTTCATAGCTATCGGGGCACGTTGTACTAGCGCCTGGGGTGGTTTTGGCTTGAATTTCAGCCATGCAGGTCTCCATCGACATAGAACCAGCGCCCGCCCTCGCGCACAAAACGGCTGGTCTCGTGCAGGCGCACGGCACGCCCGGCGACACGGTAGCGGGCCACAAACTCGACCACGGCGTGGTCGGCGTCGGTGGTGGCGTATCGGCGCACGTCCAGCCCGAGCCATTTGGCGCCCGCATCAAAGTCGAGCGTGGCCGGGCGGGTGCTGGCGTGCCAGGTGGCCTGCAGGTAGTCGGCCCGCTCACACACAAAGGCGGTGTAGCGCGACCGCATAAGGCTTTCGGCATCAGGGGCAGCCATGGCCTCCAGCCCAGGGGCGCCCAGGTAGCGGCCGCAACAGCTGGCGAAGGGCAAGGGGGTCGCACCTTTGCCCTTGTTGCCACCCGGGCCCGCGGGCGCCAGGCGCCCGCAAGGGCAGGGGTCGTTAGGCTGCGGCAAAGACATCGTGACGCCCCTCAGCGCAAGGCACCAAACACTTTGCGGGTGATGGCGCTACCGGCGGCGGCCGGGTCCTGGCGGATCTTGCGCTCTTCCTCGCCGATCATGAGGTACAGGCCGTCCAGCGTCTTGCCGGTGACGTACTGCGCCAGGTTGGCGTCTTCGGCTTTCAGCAGGCCAAAACTCGCGGCCTTGCCGGCGAAAGCGTTGTACTTCTGCGTGAGGCCGACCTTCTCGGTGGCCTGGTTCACCACAGGCAGAAAACGCTGGCCCAGGGGCGTGCGCGTCTTCTCGGCAAAGAAGGCGGTCACCGAGTTGTCACCCCCGGTGAGGATGTTCTTGGCGTCGGTCACCGTCATGTTCTGCACCGCGCCCACCAGCAGGTCCTTGCCCATGGGCACGGCCGCTTCGGCGGCGCGGTTGATGGACACCACCAGCTCATCAATGCGCTTGCCCTGGCCCAGGGACTTCATGACCTTGGCCGCGTCGTCCAGGTAGCCGGGCAGACCGATGCGCACCTTGGGGTTGCCCAGAAAACCGTCATTGCGGCCCAGCAGCGACACCGCCGCCTGCGCGCCCTGGGTCAGCGCGGCCTTGAGCCCGCTGGCGGCGTCGGCATTGGTCAAATTGCCCAGCGACAGGGCCCAGGCCTGGTGCACGGTGGCGCACAGCAGAGCCCCGGCGAGGCTGGCCTGGGTGAATTGGCGGCGTTGCATGGATCGGTTCTTTCAGAAGGAGCGGGGGCGGCCCCAGATGGGCAGCCACGGGTGCGCGGAGACGATGAATATGGGATTTTCGCTCACCGCATCGAAGGGGCGCAGCAGGCCGTAGACTGCCCCCACCCAAGCATCCAACAAGGAACCTTGCAATGTGGGAAATGAGCGTGCCGTGGTGGGAATTTATCGTGCGCGGCGTGGTGGTATATCTGTTCTTGCTTGTGTTCATGCGCCTGTCGGGCAAGCGGCAGACGGGCCAGTACGAGCCGTTTGACCTGATCCTGCTGCTGATCCTGTCGAACGCGGTGCAAAACTCGATGAACGCGGGCGACAACTCGCTGGTGGGCGGGCTCATCTCGGCCAGCACGCTGATGCTGTGCCACGTGGCCCTGGCCCGGCTGGCGTTTCACTTTCCGCGCATCGGGCGCTGGGTGGACGGCCAGGCGCAGGTGCTGATCGATAAAGGCCAGCTGAACCAGGCCCTGATGCGCAAGGAGCTGCTGACCCGCGACGACGTGGAGGCCGCGCTGCGTGCTGGCGGCTGCCTGCACGCGCACGAGGTAGAGCGTGCGACCATCGAGACCAACGGCCAGATCACCGTGGTGCTGCGCCGCCGTGGCGACGAGAGCTGACCCGTAGCGCCCAGCGCCTGCTACCGCCCCAACCACACCATCCGATATGACTGCACTGAATGTTCTGGGCACCATGCTGATGCCCTGCTCCTACGACCCGCTGACCGGCTTTTACCGTGACGGCTGCTGCAACACCGACGAGCACGACCACGGCACCCACGTGATCTGCGCACGCATGACGCAGGCGTTTCTGGACTTCTCGCTGTCGCGGGGCAACGACCTCATCACCCCCCGGCCCGAGTATCGGTTTGCAGGCCTCAAGCCCAACAACCGCTGGTGCCTGTGCGCCCTGCGCTGGAAGGAGGCCTACGAGGCGGGTGTGGCACCGCCGGTGATCCTGGAGTGCACCCATGCGCGTGCGCTGGAGTTTGTGACGCTGGCGCAGTTGCAGAGCGCGGCGCTGTCCAGCCGCTGACCCAGCAGCCACGGGCCGCAGCGCAACCCGGGCCGGGTGTGACGCTGCTGCCACCCTACTTCTGTCGGGTTGCCGGTGGTTGGCCGCACGGCGAAAGATCAGGACTTTGTGTTCCTCCCTTTCGCTGCACATGCGGCCACATCCGACACCATGACCATCACCCTTTCTGCACCGCTGCGGCACGCGCGTGCCGCTGCCAACCTGCCTCTTTCCTCCACCCCACTGCGCCTGTGCGCGGTCAGCGCCGCCGTGGCCGCTGCTGCCCTGCTGAGCGGCTGCGAAACCACCAACATGCGCATGGGCAGCGCCGATGCCAAGACCGTGGCCACCGGCAGCGCTGCGGGCGGTGCCTCCACCGGCGCCAATGACTCGCTGGAGCGCTGCGAAAGCCCGCTGGGCACCGTCTCGCTGATCGAAAACCAGCAGGCCGGCTGGTACACCATCCTGCGCGACCAGTACCGCCTGCCGCCCACGGCCAACCTGCTGCGCCTGCTGGTGCAGCAGTCCAACTGCTTTGTGGTGGTGGAGCGGGGTGCGGCCGGCATGAACGCGATGACGCGCGAGCGCGCGCTGATGCAGTCGGGCGAAATGCGGCAGGGCAGTCAGTTTGGCCAGGGCCAGATGGTGGCCTCGGACTATGGCCTGTCGCCCGAAATCGTGTTCCAGAACAACAACGCGGGTGGCGCCTCCGCATCGCTGGGCGGCCTGGTCGGCGGCCGCGCAGGCGGCTTGCTGGCAGCCATTGGCGGCAGCATGAACACCAAGGAGGCCAGTGCGCTGCTCACGCTCATCGACAACCGCTCGGGCGTGCAGGTGGCGGCCTCGGAAGGCAGCGCCGCCAAGACCGACTTTGGCGCCATGGGGCAGCTCCTGGGCGGCTCGGGCGGCGCGCGCATGGGCGGCTACTCCAACACGGCCGAAGGCAAGGTGATTGCGGCCGCCTTCATGGATGCGTTCAACCAGATGGTGCAGTCGCTGCGCAACTACCGCGCCCAGACGGTGAAGGGCCAGGGCCTGGGTGGCGGCGGGCGGCTGAGTGTGGACGGCGCCGCACCGCCCTCGCAGACATCGGCCGCACGTGCTGCCGCGCAAAGCAATGGAGCCACCGCCGGGCTTTCGCTGCGCGACGCGCAGGCTCGCCTGAATGAGCTGGGCTACAACGCGGGCACGCCCGATGGCGCCATGGGCGGCAAGACCGCATCTGCACTGCGCGCGTTCCAGAAAGACCGGGGCATCGCGCAGTCGGGCAGACTGGATGCGGCCACGATGGTGGAGCTGTCAAAGTAACCGTCCAGTTCAGTAGTGAAAAAGGCCGCCATGGCAATCCATGGCGGCCTCTCTTTTCCACACACGGCGCAGACATCGAACGCGATGGGCGATAGGGCAGCCCCCTTGCCAGGAAGCGCCCAAGCACCATCAGTTCTGCGTGTAGCAGGCCTTGTTGGCAATGATGAGGTCTGCGTAAGCCTCTGCACTGGCTGCCGTAGGAAATACCGTGGGGGTACTGTCTCCGAACACGCACAGATAGGCACCCTTGCGAGTCCACACAGAGCGCGACGTGATGCCCGACGGCGTCACCCAGGTGCTCCAGAAAGCTGTGGCGCTTGCCGTGCTTCCGCTGCGGTCGAAGTTGAACACGCCCAGATCGGTAAGCGGCCCCGCGATCGTGCCCTGGCCCGAGCAGTCGGCCGTCGCATAGGTCATGACGCCTTGTGCGGCCGTTGCCCGGGTATCGCTTTGTCGGGCAATGCGCCAAAGCACGCGCCCCCACACACCAGGCCGCACCACGGAACACTGGCCCTGCTTCCAGTCACCCTCCGGCAGCCCCTGCGCAGCGGTCGCGCAGCTCACGTCCACCGTACTCACGTTGGCCGATCCCACCGTGCCCGTACCGTTGCGCACCGTGCAGCTCTGGCCCGAAGGCTGTGTGCGCACCGTGATGGCGTAGGCCGTGCCACCCGCCAGCGCTGTGCCGAAGGTGAAGCCGCCGTTGCTGGCAACCGACAGGTCGTCGCGCCCGTTGTTCTGCAGCACCACGGTGCCGCCCGCCAGGCCGCTGACCGAGCCGCCCACGGTATAGGTGGCCGCCGCCAGGTTCTCGCAGCGCACCTGCACGGTGCTCACATTGGCGGTGGCCGTGCCAGTGCCTTCCGTCACGGTGCAGCGCTGACCGCTGGGCTGGGTCTTGACTGTGACGGCATAGGCAATGCCGTTGTCCAGGCGCGTGGCGAACACGAAGTTGCCATTGGCGTTCACCGTCAGGTCGTCCTTGCCGGCGTTCTGCAACGTCACTGTCTTGCCAGCACCCAGACCACTGACCGCGCCGCCGATGCTGAATGCACCCGCACTGGGCGGCGGCGTGCCGTTGTTGTCATCACCGCCGCCGCAGCCCGCCAGCAAGGCGGCAGCCAGGCCCAGGGGGGCCCAGCGGAAGATAGGTCGTGCGGGGTGCCAGGTGCGCCCGGCACCCGTTGCGCTGGCTTGTCGTGTCATGAACAGAAACCTCGTGATGGTGAATGGAGCGCGGATTCTGTGCAGCACCCCCTCCCATGCGAAACCCTACGCTGGTAGGGTTTGCGCGCCGTCCATCCTGCTGAACACTTGGCAGAATTTGCCCGCAGGCATACCTTTCGGTATGGGCCGCCCGCCGGGCTGCCTCCCCGCCCCCCCCGCATGTCTCCTTCCTCTCCTTACGCGCTCATCCTCGACGACCATCCGCTGGTGGCACACGGCATGGCCGAATTTCTGCGTGCCCGCATGCCGCAGATGGACGTGGTGGTGGCCTCCGGCGCGGACGACCTGCTTCGCTGGGTGGGCACGCGGGGCACACCGGCCATCGTGCTGGTTGATTTCTGGCTGGCCGAGGGCTCGGCGCTGGGCCTGATCGCGCAGGTGCGCGCGCACTGCCCGGGCACCCCCATTGCGGTGATCAGCGGCGACGATGACCCTGCGGTGATGGCGCAGGCCCGGCAGGCGGGCGCCCAGGGCTTCATCCACAAGCAGGCCGCACCCGACACCTTTGGCCTGGCGGTGGAAGCCTTGCTGGGCGGCCTGGTGTGGTTTGAGCCCGGCCAGATCGGCAGCCAGCCGCCGCGCAGCCGCGACCTGCCGGTGACACCGGCAGAGTTGGGCCTGTCTGCACGCCAGGGACAGATCCTTGCGCTGGTGCTGCAAGGCCTGCCCAACAAGCGCATTGCGTCGCAGCTCGACATTGCAGAGAGCACCGTGAAGGAGCACGTGACGGGCATCCTGGAGCGGCTGCGCGTGCGCACACGGGTGGAGGCCATCACCCTGCTGCGTGGGCGGCGGCTGGAGCTGTCCTGATGCGCCTTTTGCGGCCCTGGGTGCTGGCCACTGCGCTGGGCCTGTTCGGAGCTCTGTCCGCAAGCGCGCAGACACCGTCCCAGGACCTGGCCGAGCTGGACCGCCTGCAGACCCTGTCGCAGCGCAACAGCGCGGAGACCGTGCAGGCACTGCAGGCGGCAGCCCCACGCTTTGCCCGCGCGGCGCATGTCGATACCCGGCGCACCTACTACGCCGCGCTGGCAGACGCGGCCTTCGAGACCGGGCAGGCCCCCGTGGTGACGGAGGCCATCGCGCAACTGAAGGCGCTGGCATCCACGTCGAACGACATGTCCTCGCAGGTGCTGGCCGCTGCCTTTGAGGCCCGGCAACTGGCCGTGGCGGGCAAGACACGTGCGGGGCTGGCGGCGCTGGCGCAAGTCGCGGCCGGGGCCGAGACCGTAGGCGACCCCTGGGTGCGCTGGCTGTACCACCTGACGCTGGGCGCGCTGCACAGCGGCAACGGGCAGTTTGAAGAGGCACTGGCCCAGCTGCTGCGCAGCCTGGAGCTGTCGCGCACGCTGCCTCGCCAGGCGGCCACGGCAGAGCTGCGGTCGCGCACGCATCTGGAGCTGCTGCATTTCGACATGAAGAACCCGGAGCGGGCGCTGCAAACCATCCGCGAGGCGCTGCCCCTGGCCGAGAAGCTGGATGCCCGGCAAGCGCTGGGCTGGCTGCACCTGCACCGGGGTAACGTCGAAAACGTGCAGGGCGACCTCGACACGGCCATAGCGGCATACCGCCAAGCGCTGCAGATTGCGCGCGCAGGAGGGCTGGCCGGGCTCCAGGCCACGGCGCTGAACAACCTGGGCGACGTCCTGCTGCAGCGCAAGGCGTATGCGGAGGCGGAGCCTGTGATGCGCGAGGCGCTGGCCGCCTACCGCGACGCACACGAATTGAATGGTGCCGCACTGGCCCAGGCCAACCTGGGCTTTGCGCTCATGGGGCAGGGCCGCATTGCGGCCGGTGTGCACGAGGTGGAGGCGGGCATCCGGTTTGTGCACGAAGCGGGCTCCCTGCCCATGGAAGAACAGCTGCTGGGCGAGCTGTCGCGCATGTATGAACAAGCGGGCCTGTACCGCGAAGCCATGGCCACCACCCGCAAGCAGCAGGCGCTGGCCAAGGAGCTGTTCCATACCGAGCGCGACCAGGCCGTGGCGACCTTGCAGGAGCGCTTTGACAGCGCTGAGCGCCAGCGCCAGATCGATCAGCTGGCGCAGGCCAACCGGGTGCAGGATGCCGAGCTGCGCGTGCGCCGCATGCAGCAGATAGGACTGGCGGCGGCTGTGGCCCTGGCACTGCTCGCGGCGGGCGCCAGCTTCTGGCTGTACCGCCGCACGCGCACGGCCAACGAGGCCCTGGCCGCCGCCCGGGGACAGGCAGAAAGCGCCCTGACTGAGAAAAACATGTTCCTCGCCACCGCCAGCCATGACCTGCGCCAGCCCGTGCACGCCATGTCCCTCATGGTGGAGGCGATCAGCCTGCGCAATACCGACCCGGTCCTGCGTCCGCTGGTGGCCGATCTGCGCGCCAGCATGCAGGCCATGAGCCAGCTGTTCAATGCGCTGCTGGACCTGTCGCGCCTGGAGTCGGGGCAGCCACTGGGCCACAAAACCGCCGTGGACCTCGGCGCGCTGCTGGCAGATGTGGTGCGGCTGTTCCGCGAGCAGGCCAGCCTGGGCGGCCTGACCCTGCGGCTGCGGCTGCCGCGCCGTGGCGCCACCGTCTGGGCCGAGCCGGTGCTGCTGCGCCAGGCGTTGGCGAACCTGGTGCAGAACGCCATCCGCTACACGCCGCAGGGCAAGGTGCTGGTGAGTGCCCGCGCACGCGGCGGCGGCTGGCTGGTGGAGGTGCGGGACACGGGCATTGGCATTGCCCCGGCCGATCAGGCCCGGGTGTTCAGCCCCTACTACCGGGGATCGCGGGCCGACCAGATGGACGACGCGGGGCACGGCCTGGGTTTGGCCGTGGTGGCGCGCTGTGCCGAGCAGTTGGGGGCGGCCTACGGTGTGCACTCGCTGGCGGGGCGGGGTTCGCGCTTCTGGCTGCGGCTGCCAGCCCATGTGGCCACCGATGCAGGCGCGCCCACCACCTCTGCCGCAACGCACCACCAGGCTGTGGCGAGCCGACCGCTGCAGGGCCAATGCCTGGTGCTGGACGATGACCCCCAGGTGCTCAAGGCCTGGCGCGCCATGCTCGAAGCCTGGGGCGTGGCGGCAGCCTATGCCACCACCGGGGTCGAAGCCCATGGCCTTCTCGACGAAGGGCTGGTGCCAGATGCCATCTTCTGCGACCAGCGGCTGCGCTCGGGCGAGAGCGGCTTTGACATCCTGCGCACGCTGCTGGCAAGCTGCCCTTCCGCCCGGGGCGCGATGGTCAGCGGCGAATTCGACGCGCCCGCCTTGCGGGATGCCGAGGACGAAGGCTACCTGGTGCTGCGCAAGCCTGTGAACCCTGCAGAGCTGCATGCGGTGCTGGTGCAGTGGCTGGCTCATGGCAAAAGCCAGCGGGAACAGCACCCCGTGCCTTTCCAATAAGCCCTTCCACAGCACCGGCCGTCCGCCAGCGGTGCACCGCCCGTCTGCCCGCTGCACGCAGCAATCCCCAACCCCCCTACCATCCGCAGCCATCGACCGGCGACACCGACACGCTGGCAAGTCACATGAGGAGGGAGCCACACCATGACCACCACCGGGACCACCCCACCGCCCGGCCAGCCCCGCTGGCTGTACCAGGCGCAGGACGCGCAAGGCCGCCCCACCGAGGGCTTCGTGCATGCCCAGACGGCCGAAGAAGCCATGCAGGCCATTGCCGCGCTGCAGCAGCCGCCACTAACCCACGTGCAGCTGCACACCTCCGGGCTGTATGCCCGTGCGATGACCGAAATGGCGGACGACGCACTGGGCACCCTGGACGTGAAGGCGCTGCGCCAGCTGGCGCGCGACCAGATCGAAGCCCAGGAGAACCCCGGCCTGTGGACCACGCTGCGGCAGCTGCTGCGCAACAACCGCACCTGGCTGCTGGTGTGCGCAGCCCTGGTGGCGCTGGCCGTGTGGCGCCAGTGGAGCCCATGGGTGCAGGGGATATTGGTACTGGCCATGCTAGCGCCGCTGGGGGTGTTTGCCTACATGCACCGGTTTCAGCGCATGTACCTGCAGATGCTGCACGCGCACGCCACGGGCGACCTGCCTCGTCTGGACGTGCTGGCCCAGCGGCTGACCCGTTCAGCCGAACGGCATGCGTTTTTGCGGCAGCCCGCCTGGGACGCCGCCGTGCGCATGGCCTGGTTCGAGGCGCGAGCCGAAGGGGTGGACGCCGCCATCCTGCGCTTGCGTGTCCACCCCATGCGTCCGGCAGACGACAACGAATTCTTGGCCCGCATCTACACCCTGCCCCTGGCCACGGGCGACCATGCGGGCTTTACTGCGCGCCTGCGCGACCTGAGGGCGCAGCGGCCGGGAGAGCCCACTTTGCAGCTGGACCTGGCCCTGAGCGAGGCCCGCGCGGGCCACACCGACGAAGCGCAGCGCCTCGTGGACACCCTGCAGCCCGCCATGCTGCCCCCCCACGGGCAAGCATTCATCGACTGGGTGCGGGGCATGATTGCGCTGCGCGACCCGGCCCGGGCAAGCGAGGCTGCCAGCCACCTGGGCAAGGCGTGTGAGCAATTTCTGGGGCTGGTGCGCAAGGCCCCGGGCGCCTGGCCCTCACTGGCCGTGTGCACCTGCGACTACGCACTGGCCTTGGCCTGGAGCGGGCGCGCGGAAATGGGGCGCAACGTGTTTAGCAGTGTGCAGCCGGTGGCCCGGCACCACGCCGAGCCCGAGCGGCTCGCGCTGCTGGAGCGCGAGTTACGCCTCAGGGGCTGAGCGTTGTGGACCGCGCCCGAAAGGCCTCCTACACACCGCAGGTCGGGCACCGTGGCGCGCAGGCTCAGAGGCTGAAAGTTTTTGAGCCAAGCCTGAAAGGCGCGCCAAAACGCCTCGGATCGAGGCGCAAAGCACAGCCATAGCTCGGGCTATGGCGAGCATTTGCAACGAAGAGCCGCGGCGTTTTGGCGTGCAAGGCGGACATGGATCAAAGACTCTCAGCCTCTCAGGCCAGCGCGCGCTGGATGATGATCTTCTGCACGTCGCTCGTGCCTTCGTAGATCTGGCACACGCGCACGTCGCGGTAGATGCGCTCCACCGGGAAGTCGTTGACCACGCCATACCCGCCCAGCGTCTGGATGGCGGCGCTGCACACACGCTCGGCCATCTCGCTGGCAAACAGCTTGGCCATGGCGGCTTCCTTCAGGCAGGGCTTGCCCGCATCGCGCAGCGCGGCGGCGTGCCAGATGAGCTGGCGTGCCGCCTCGATCTGCGTAGCGCAGTCGGCCAAGCGAAAGCCCACGGCCTGGTGGTTGAAGATGGCGGTGCCGAAGCTCTCGCGCTCTTTGGAATACGCCAGCGCCGCATCAAACGCGCTGCGCGCCATGCCCACGCTTTGGGCGGCGATGCCGATGCGCCCGCCTTCGAGTGCGCCCAGGGCGATCTTGTAGCCCTCACCTTCGGCACCAATCAGGTTCTCGGCCGGGATGCGGCAGTTGTCAAAGTTGATCTGCGCCGTGTCGCTGCTGTGCTGGCCCAGTTTGTCTTCCAGCCGAGCGACCACATAGCCGGGGTTGCTGGTAGGCACCAGGAAGGCGCTCATGCCCTTCTTGCCCGCGCCCTTGTCGGTGACGGCGATCACGATGGCCACATGGCCGTTCTTGCCGCTGGTGATGAACTGCTTGACGCCGTTGATCACGTATTCGTCGCCCTGCTTCACGGCTGTCGTCCTGAGTGCCGAGGCGTCGGAGCCCACATGCGGCTCGGTCAGGCAGAACGCGCCCAGCATCTCGCCACGCGCCAGCGGCGTGAGCCAGTCGCGTTTTTGCTGCGCGTTGCCGTAGCGCATGAGGATGGCGTTGACGGGGCAGTTGGTCACGCTGATGGCGGTGCTGGTGCCGCCATCACCGGCAGCGATCTCTTCGAGCACCAGCGCAAGCGTGAGGTAGTCCAAGTTGGCACCGCCGAACTCTTCGGGCACGCAGATGCCGTAGGCGCCCAAGGCGGCCAAGCCTTGATGGGCCTCTTTGGGGAAGTGGTGTTCCTTGTCCCAGCGCGCGGCGTTCGGCCACAGCTCGGTCTGCGCAAAGTCGCGCACCGCGTCGCGGATCATTTCCTGGTCTTGGGTCAGCAGCATGGGTTGTCTCCAGAGTCGTTGTTCAGAAATTCAAAAAGCTCACCAATGGGCAGCGCGGCGGCCATCGTGGTGCAGCAGGCGGCCCTTGTCGGCAGCGGTCACGCTGGCCAGCGTGCTGCGCAGGCCGCGCACGCTGTCTTCCACCGTCAGCGGCGCACCGCCGCCGCCCATGTCGGTCTGCACCCAGCCGGGGTCGATGGTGACCAGCGTGGCGCCAGGGTAGTCGTGCTGTGCGGCGGCCACGGCCATGTTCAGCGCGGCCTTGCTGGTGCGGTATAGCCACGAGCCGCTATTGGGCACGCTGCCGATCTGCGACATGGACGAGGACAGAAACGCAAACACGCCGCCCGCATCCGCCACCAGGGGCGCCACCTGCGGAATGGCCTGCATGGCACCCAGCACGTTGGTGTGCATGACGGCATCAAAGTCTTGCTGCGTGGGCGGGGTGAGCGCGTTGGGGCGGCGGATGACGCCGGCCACATAGAGCGCCAGGTCCAGCTTTTCGCCGTCGAGCTGCCATGCAAGGCCGCTCACGCTGGCGGGGTTGGCCACATCGACGGTGAGCGCCTCGGCGCCCAGCGCCAGCACGCGTTCGCGGCCAGCGTCGTCGCGCACGGTGGCGATCACGCGGCGCCCGGCGTCGGTGTACTGGCGCACCAGCTCCAGGCCGATGCCCCGGGACGCGCCGATCACGAGTATTGAGTTCATTTTCAAGCCCAATGTGCCGCAAGCGTTAGTACATCATGCGTTAGCAGCTATCAATTCAGGAGCGATCGAGACAACACCGCACGTTCAGGCAGACAGGTAGCCGGCGTACTCGAAATAGCCCGACCACGCGGGGTCGTACGCCACCTTCAGCTCCAGCGATGCCGCCTCGTCGCGCAGCAGCAAGGGCGCCAGCGCCTGCTTGGCCAACTGTTCGTCGCTCACGTAGTACAGCGCTTGTCGGCGCCCCGCGCGCATCAGCGTCAGCACCAGAATGCCCAGCTGCGGCACTTGCAGCACGGTGGCGGCCTGGTCCTGCAGGTCTTGCACGGCGGTCAGGGTGTCGCTGTCGGGCACGGCCAGGTCCACGGTCAGGGCGTAGGCCAGGTCGGCGCGCATGGCCACCGCGTTGGCGCTGGTGTTGACCATGACCACGCCGGTCTGGGGCGCGTCTTCGCTGTCGATGTCGTCGGGTGGCAGCTCGTTGCCGTCTTCGTCGATGGGGCAGTCAAACTGCAGCTCCAGCCCGTCCCACTCGGCCTCGCCTGTAGGGAAGTGGCCGGTGTGGCCCAGGGTCTCGGTCCAGTAGCGGTCGAACACCGGGGGCAGCTGGCTCAGCGGCACCCAGGGGGTGTGGGCATCGTCCGGCGCGCCCACAAAGTCCACCGCGCCCACCTTCACGGCAAAGTCAAATTCGCCCAGCACGTGGTCGAGCATGATGAACGCCATGTTGCGCGCGTGGTCCTGGTAGTCGCTGGGAATCTCGCGGCCAAAGCGGATCTCCAGCGCCGCCTGCCCGCCGTCCTGTTCCAGCGCCACCAGCACTTCGGCGGTGGACAGCTCGAAGCCTTCCATGCCGATGGGAAAGTCCGGCTGCGTGGTGCGCTCGCGGAACGCACGCACGCGGTAGTGCGGCAGCGCGGGTGCGGCCGCCACCACCTGCGCCACCAGCGGAAACCGTTCGATGCTGCCGTGGGCCGTGACAATGAGGTTCACCACCGCATCAGCATCGTCACCGGACATCTCCAGCGCCAGGCCTTCCAGGTGTTGATCGATCAGCGCATTGGCCGCCCCCACGCGCTCGCGCAGCGGCAGGGCCTGGAGCGATGCCTGGGCATCAGAAAACGCGCGCCAGAAGGCGCCGATGGCGGGAGAGGGAGTGGTCATCGCGGTCCTTGTACAAAGTCGGGGATCATCCCATCTCCAGCCTGTGGCCTCAGACGAGTTCCAGCGCGACGGCCGTGGCCTCGCCACCGCCGATGCACAGCGTGGCCAGGCCCTTGGTCAGGCCGCGCGCCTTGAGGGCGTGGATCAGCGTGACCATGATGCGCGCGCCGCTGGCGCCAATGGGGTGGCCCAGCGCGCAGGCGCCGCCGTTCACGTTGACCTTGTCGTGGGGCAGATCCAGCTCCTTCATCAGCGCCATGGGCACCACGGCAAAGGCTTCGTTGATCTCCCACAGCTGCACGTCACCCACTTGCCAGCCGGCCTTGGCCAGTGCCTTTTGCGTGGCGCCCAGCGGGGCAGTAGCGAACCATTCGGGCTCTTGCGCGTGCGTGGCGTGGCTCACGATGCGGGCCAGGGGCTTGGCGCCCAGCTTCTTGGCGGTGGACTCGCGCATCATCACCAGCGCGGCCGCGCCGTCGTTGATGCTGGAGCTCGACGCCGCAGTGATGGTGCCGTCTTTCTTGAACGCGGGCTTGAGCGTGGCGATCTTTTCGAGCTTGACCTTGCCGGGGCCTTCGTCCACGGACACCACGCGCTCGCCGCTGCGGTCCTTCACGGTCACGGGCACGATCTCGGCCGCGAACGCGCCGGATTCGGTGGCCGCCTTGGCGCGCTGCACGCTGGCGGTAGCAAACGCGTCTTGCTGCTCGCGGGTGAACTGGTACTTGGCAGCGCAATCTTCACCAAAAGTGCCCATGCTGCGGCCTGCTTCGTAGGCATCTTCCAGGCCGTCGAGCATCATGTGGTCAAAGATGCGGTCGTGGCCCAGGCGGTAGCCCCCACGGCCTTTTTGCAGCAGGTAGGGGGCGTTGGTCATGCTCTCCATGCCGCCCGCCACCATCACATCGTGCGTGCCGGCCAACAGCATGTCGTGCGCCATCATCGCGGCCTTCATGCCGGAGCCGCACATCTTGCTGAGCGTGACCGCGCCTGCACCCTTGGGCAGGCCGCCCTTGAAGGCCGCCTGGCGCGCGGGCGCCTGGCCCTGGCCGGCCATCAGGCAGTTGCCGAACAGCACTTCGCCCACCGCGTCGGGAGAGACACCGGCGCGCTCGATGGCGGCCTTGATGGCCGCACCGCCCAGGTCGTGCGCAGCCAGGCTGGAGAAGTCGCCCTGCAGCGAGCCCATGGGGGTGCGTGCGGCGCCGACGATGACGATGGGGTCTTGGATGGACATGGTGAAGGTCTCCTGGGTAAGGGTCAGAGGAAAAGTGGTGGGTGACAATTGGGGCTTGGCGGGCGCTCAGCCCGCCGCCGCGCGCTGCGCAAAGCGCCGCTCCGGGTCGTAAGGGAACACATCGAGCATCTGGCCGGCCTGGATGCGCTCTTTGTGCGACTGCCAGAACGCGGCGTCGAGCAAATCGGCGTGATGCTGCATGAAGACCTCGCGCACGGCGTCGTTGCCCAGCAGGAAGGGGCCGAAGGTTTCAGGGAATACATCGCGCGGGCCCACGCTGTACCAGATCTCGCCGCTCATCTCTTCTTCCTCATTGCGCGGCGTGGGCACGCGGCGGAAGTTGCAGTCGGTGAGGTACTCGATCTCGTCGTAGTCATAGAACACAACCTTGCCGTTGCGCGTGACGCCGAAGTTCTTCCACAGCATGTCTCCGGGGAAGATGTTGGCGGCCACGAGGTCCTTGATGGCGTTGCCGTATTCGATGACGCTGTGCTCCATCTGCTGGCGCGCGCGGGGGTCTGAGAGGCCGGTGTCAAACGCTTCCTGCAGGTAGATGTTGAGCGGGATCATGCGCCGCTCGATGTACAGGTGCTTGATGATCACCTCGGTCTGGCCGTCGCCATCGCGGTCGCTGATTTCGAGCTGGCTGGGGGCAAACTTCTCGATCTCGGCAATCAGCGCGTCGTCGAACCGATCGCGCGGAAAGGCCACCTCGCTGTACTCCAGCGTGTCGGCCATGCGGCCCACGCGGTCGTGCTGCTTGACCAGCAGGTACTTGGCCTTGATCTGCTCGCGTGTGGTTTCCTTCTGGTGCGGAAAGTAGTCCTTGATGAGCTTGAAGACGAACGGAAAGCTCGGCAGATCGAACACGAGCATCACCATGCCCTTGATGCCGGGCGCAATGCGGAACTGGTCGCTGGAATGCTTGAGGTGGTACAGAAAGTCGCGGTAGAACAGCGTCTTGCCCTGCTTGGCCAGGCCCAGGGCGTTGTAGATCTCGGCGCGCGGCTTGCGCGGCATGAGGCTGCGCAAGAACTGCACATAGGCGCTGGGCACCTCCATGTCCACCATGAAGTAGGCGCGGGCGAAGCTGAACAGCATCTGCATGTCGTCTTCGCCAAACAGGGCGGCGTCGATGTACAACCTGCCGCTGTCGTCATGCAGGATGGGCAGCGCAAACGGCACCTCGTGGAAGCCGTTGATGATCTTGCCCACCACATACGCGCCCTTGTTGCGGAAGAACAGGCTGGTGAGCACCTGGATCTGGAAATTGGTGCGCAGCCGCACCTTGTCGAGCCGGCCGCGCATGGCGGCCACCACACAGGCCGTGTCGCGTGGGAGGTCGGCAAACTCGCGCTGGAGTTGGAAGTTCTCGACGATAGCCTGGAAGGTGTCGCCCAGCGTCTCGCGTGTGGGGTAGTAGGCGCGGTAGGTGGGCCGCGCGGCGGGCTCGTCGTTCTCGATGTATTCGGTGCTGACCGCAGGCCGCACAAAGATGAAGTCGTTGTGGAAATGCGTGCGGTGCAGGATCTTGGTGGTGACCGAGTTGAAGAAGGTCTCGGCCAGCTCGGGCTGGTGGTGGTTCACCAGCAAGCCGATGTAATGCAGCTTGACCTGGTGCCAGACGTCCATGGGCTGCGCGCCCGCCTCGAACTCTTTCTCCAGGCGGCGCACGCATTCCTTCACCCGCAGGTCGTAGAACTCGATGCGCTCGCGCTGCGCCCGCTGCTGGCCATGCCAGTCGGCGGTTTCAAAGCGGTGCTTGGCCCGCGCGGACTCGGTGCGGAACAGCCGGTAGTGCCGGTTGAAGCCGTCCATCATGGCCTTGGCAATGCCATAGGCCTGGGGGGCATCCAGGCGTTGCGGGAACATGGTGGCAGGCATCCTTGTCAGCGCAACTGTCGCATGCGTGGGCAGGGCCGCCCTGCTTACTGCCGCCGGGTGGCGGCCACGCCGGCAATCGCTGCCTTGTACAGCGACTCCAGGCCTTCGGTGCTGTCCACCGACATGTGCAGGTTGTTGATGAGCCCGTCCTTGAGCCCGTAACACCAGCCATGCAGGGTCACCTTCTGGCCCCGACCCCAGGCGTCCAGCATGACGGTGGTCTGGGCGATGTTCACCACCTGTTCGATGGCGTTCAGCTCGCACAGCACGTCATGGCGCCACTCGGGTGCGGTGGCGGCGATCAGGTCGCGGTGGCGGTCGCGCACATCGGTCACATGGCGGATCCAGTTGTCGGCCAGACCGACGCGCGTGCCCTGCAGCGCGGCGAGCACGCCGCCGCAGCCGTAGTGGCCCACCACCATCAGGTGCTCCACCTGCAACTGGTCCACCGCATACTGGATGGTGGACAGGCAGTTGAGGTCCGTGGGCACCACCACGTTGGCCACATTGCGGTGCACGAACACTTCGCCCGGCTCCAGCCCGGTGATCTGGTTGGCGGGCACGCGGCTGTCGGAGCAGCCGATCCACATGTACTTGGGCTTCTGCTGCGCCAATAGACTGGTGAAGAAGCCTGGCCGCTCCCGCTCCATCTGGGCCGCCCAGGCGCGGTTGTGAACAAACAGGTCGTCGATGGAGGAGGGCATGGGGTCCTTGCAGTGAAAGGTTGGCGTTACGGAGAGGTCAGCAGGTTTCGGCAAACAGCTCGCGGCCGATCAGCATGCGGCGGATCTCGCTGGTGCCCGCGCCAATCTCGTACAGCTTGGCATCGCGCCAGAGGCGGCCCAGCGGATACTCGTTGATGTAGCCATTGCCACCATAGATCTGCACGCCTTCACCCGCCATCCAGGTGGCCTTTTCGGCACACCACAGAATCACACTGGCGCAGTCCTTGCGGACCTGGCGCACGTGGTCAGTACCGAGCATGTCGAGGTTTTTGGCCACTGTGTAGGCAAACGAGCGCCCCGCCTGCAGCACGGTGTACATGTCGGCCACCTTACCCTGGATGAGCTGGAATTCGCCGATGCTTTGGCCGAACTGCTTGCGGTCGTGAATGTAAGGGATCACGTTGTCCATGACCGACTGCATGATGCCCAGCGGCCCGCCGGTGAGCACGGCGCGTTCGTAATCCAGGCCACTCATCAGCACCTTGGCACCGTTGTTCACACCGCCCAGCACGTTCTCTGCGGGCACTTCTACGTCCTGGAACACCAGCTCACCCGTGTGGCTGCCGCGCATGCCCAGCTTGTCGAGCTTTTGGGCGATGGAGAAGCCCTTCATGCCCTTCTCGATGAGGAATGCCGTGACGCCGCGTGCGCCCATTTCAGGCTCGGTCTTGGCGTAGACCACCAGCGTGTCTGCGTCGGGGCCGTTGGTGATCCACATCTTGCTGCCGTTGAGCAGGTAGTAGCCGCCCTTGTCCTCGGCCTTGAGCTTCATGCTGATCACGTCGGAGCCTGCGCCGGGCTCGCTCATGGCCAGCGCGCCTACATGCTCGCCGCTGATGAGCTTGGGCAGGTACTTGGCCTTTTGGGCCTCGTTGCCGTTGCGGTTGATCTGGTTCACGCAAAGGTTGCTGTGCGCGCCGTAGGACAGGCCCACCGATGCGCTGGCGCGCGAGATTTCTTCCATGGCGACCATGTGGGCCAGGTAGCCCATGGCGGCGCCACCATATTGCTCGGGCACCGTGATACCCAGCACGCCCAGGTCGCCCATCTTGCGCCACAGGTCCATGGGGAACTGGTCGTTGCGGTCGATCTCGGCCGCGCGTGGCGCGATTTCGGCCTGTGCAAAGTCACGCACGGCGTCGCGCAGGGCGTCAATGTCTTCGCCCAGCTGGAAGTTGAGGCCGGGAAGGTTGGCAGGAATGCTCATCGGGTTTGTCTCCTCGTAAAAGGTGGGGAATGGGCAGGGCTCAGCCCTGGATGGTGTCGCGTCCGGTCACCGCCATCAGGGTGCAGCCCATGGTGGCGATCAGCTTTTCTTGGTTGCCGTCGATGGCAAAGGCGCGGCCCTCACAGACGGTGATGGTGCGGCCGGGCTTCAGCACCCGCCCTTCCATGCGGAACCGCTCGCCTTTGGCTGGGGCCAGCAGATTGATCTTGAATTCGATGGTGAGCACAGCGGCATCGGCCGCCATGAGAGTGAAACCGGCATATCCGCAGGCCGAATCCAGTGCCGTGGACACCATACCCGCATGGAGAAAACCATGCTGCTGGGTCAGCGCGGCCGCCCAGGGAAGTTCAATGTCCACAGCACCCGGCGCCACCAACCCGAGCGATGCGCCAAGCGTATGCATGGCCCCCTGCCGCGCGAAGCTATCGCGCACGCGGTCGGCAAAGTCGATGCAACGCGGCTCAAAGGGGGGCGTGCTCACTGCAGTCTCCTGATTTACGTTTACGTAAACGTCAATTATGAATCAATTTTGCTTTTCTACCTTGGCCAATAGCGACCGCGCCTCTTCTTCGTGCTCCCGCACCTCTTCCAGATTGGCCTGCAAATCGGCCATTTGCTCTTCGAGCTGTTTGCGATGAACCACCAGCACGTCCAGGAACTTGCGGAGCTGTACGCCGGTGTCACGGGGGCTGTCATAGAGATCGATGATCTCCTTGGCCTCGGTGAGAGACAGCCCCAGGCGCTTGGCCCGCAGCGTCAAGCGCAGCCGCGTGCGGTCGCGTGCGCTGTAAACCCGGTTGCGACCTGCTGCACCGGTGCGCTCTGGCTGCAACAAGCCCATGTCTTCATAAAAACGGATCGCCCGGGTGGTGAGATCGAACTCTTTGGCGAGGTCACTGATGGTGTAAGTATTGGCCATGGTGGGTGCTGCACGCAGCGCTATTGGGTTCGCACAGGAGACAGTCGTATGGCGACTGCTCTCTACAATGCATCGAGTGCATGACGTTTACGTTAACGTCAATGCTAACCCATCACACTGCCTCCATGAATCTACTCGAACACCAGATCCACTACCCGTTCGGCGACGCGCTCCCCGCCGAGGGCGCTACCCTGGAAGTCGCACCTGGAGTGCGCTGGGTCCGCATGGGCCTACCCTTTGCGCTGGATCACATCAATCTGTGGCTGTTGCGCGATCGACAGCCAAATGCAGACGGCGCGCTGGTAGACGGGTGGACCATCGTGGATTGCTGCATCGACAGCGCTGCAACCCGCGCCCAGTGGGAGCAGGTCTTTGCGAACTGCCTGGACGGACTACCCATCCTGCGCGTCATCGTGACCCACATGCATCCAGACCATATCGGGCTGGCGCACTGGCTGTGCGAGCGCTGGAATGTGCGCCTGTGGATCAGTGCCACCGATTACAACGTGGCACGCGTCGCTGTCTATGACCCACAGGGGTTTGGCGGGGAAGCGGGGGCGGATTTTTATGCGTTGCACGGTGCGCAAGACCCGTCTTTTCTGGCCCATATACGCGGTCGTGCATCGTATTTTCCAACCTTGGTCCCCGCCTTGCCGACCCGTTTTCACCGACTCATGGATGGAGACATCCTCAATATCGGTGGTCGCGCTTGGCGCTGCATCAGCGGCTATGGCCACGCACCGGAGCACATGGCATTGTTTTGCGCTGAGTTCACCACACTGATCAGCGGAGACATGGTGCTGCCGCGCATATCAACCAATGTCAGTGTCCATGCCAGTGAGCCCGAGGCCAACCCGCTGCAGTTGTTTTTAGACTCCCTGCTGCGCTATCTTGACCTTCCGGAGAGCACGTTGGTACTGCCATCACATGGCAAACCATTCACAGGCTTGGCTACGCGCATCGCACAACTCCAAGACCATCACCGGGAGCGACTTGAGGAAATACTGCAGGCGGCACGTGATCACGCCCTGAGTGCTGCGGACACCTTGGCGATTCTTTTTAAGCGCAAGCTAGACACCCATCAAATGACTTTTGCTATGGGAGAGGCCTTGGCGCATCTGCACTATCTGTGGATGGAGGGGAAGTTGGAGCGTTTTCTCGACCCGGGTAGTGTTCAAAGATTTCGCGCGGCCAGCTAGAAACAAATATCGCTACAAGCGCGTCGCATGCGTTCGTCGAGTGTCGGATAGAGACAGGGGCAGGACCTTCAATTCGGATCAGCGCTGATTGAAAGACCTGCCCTAATTCAATGGACAACGCGAGGTAGCCCAAACCAAATGATCCAGAGCTTCACCCCCGGGTAGCTTGACATATTTGGGCTCTTCAGTCGGTCTAATTAGGTAGAGGTCGACCGACTAGACCGCGTCCCCCTTGGTGCTGATTAGCACCTATTGCTGTTGGCGCGTTTTCGATGTCTGCAAAGCAAAAAACCCCAGTCATATCTGACTGGGGTTTTCTGGGCTGTAAGAGCCTGACGATGACCTACTTTCACACGGGAA